>CAITNQ010000423.1 GCA_903893785.1 uncultured Gemmatimonadota bacterium | reverse complement strand
TCGGTTGGCGCTGAGCGCAGCGCTGCCGTAGTCGGGCGGGTCGGTGCCGGTGAGGCCGCGTTGGCCCACAGGGCATGCGGTGCACGCTGAAGATGCCGCGGCCGCCAATCTGCTCGCTGTTGTCTGCCGGCCGTTGGTTCGGTTGGCGCTGAGCGCAGCGCTGCCGTAGTCGGGCGGGTCGGTGCCGGTGAGGCCGCGTTGGCCCACAGGGCATGCCGTGCACGCTGGCGACGCCCCGGCCGCCCTGGGCCCGTCGGGCCCGATGGGCGCCCGGGCGTCGCCGCCGGCTGCGCCAACGCCCGGGGCGGGCCCGGTCAAGCCCCGGCCCACGCACCGCTCAGCGCCCCATGCCTACCGATGGAACGCAGTTTGCTTGTTGCCTGCCTGGAGGCGGCGTCGCCGTTGCCCATGGGGCGCGTCGTCGGTACCGAGCCCGTTCGCTGCGGCCAGCATGCCGTGTCGGCGCGACGCGGGCGGCCAGGGGGCCGCTGCGGGGCGTCGCGGGTGCTCGGCGCTCAGGCAATGTAGACCGGGAATTTTCTTCCCCGGAAGCAGGCAGGATTGCGCAGATCTTCAGGCCGTCCGCTGCTCCCCTGGCCAACAGGATGGTTCCTGGTGCTGCTCTGGGCAGCACTGAGCTGGGGTCAGAGTGTCGAGGTCACGCCGTCGTCGCTGGCCCGCGTCCCGGTGGCCGGGCTTGCCGAGGGCCGTTACTGGCAGCAGCTGGTGGTGGCTCTGGACGCCCCGGACGCGGCCAGCGACAGCACCGTGTCTTTGGTCGTGCCCCTGGGCACGGCCATTCTGGACCTCGACCGCGATGGCCGCTACGATGATGAGATCCGGGTCGTGTACCGACCCGCTGCCAACGAGCTGCCGGGTTTCGCCGCCAGCCCGTTGACTTCGTCGGCGCGACTGGTGGTTCGGTCCAGCGCCGCCGCCGCCCCGGGTGGGCGGCTCTACCTCCAGTTCCCCTTGAGTGTTACCGCGGCACCGAGCCTGGTGTCGACTCCCTACGGCCGCGTCAGTTTCGCCGATAACCGGGAGACCGACCTGGCCCAGGGGCCGGTGCTGGACCTGGTGGTGCGGGACGAGTTCCGAGCTCTGGGTGGCATGGACCTGGTCCATTTGGCGCCGGTCTTGGCCCCGGCCGCCGACACGGTGACGGCGCCCGATGGCGCTTCCTTTCCCGAGCCGGCGCAGGTCCTGGTCGAGGATCTCCCGGACCTGGTCTTCGACGGCGGCCAGGCGACGGGCAGTAACCTGTTGCCCGTGGGCTTCGCTGGTATTGGCGACGGCAACGACGACAACGACACGCACTACTCCTTCTACTGGTCGACCGACCCGGCACTGACGCAGGTGACCGGTGATCGCGAGCGCGCGGCCATGGCGGCGCGCTCGCTCGGCAGCGAGCCCTACAGCGAGACCGAGGCGGGTGCCCGTGCCGTGCGCCTGGTCCTTCAAGATCTGCCAGCCGGCACCTGGTACCTGTACGCAGTGTGCCCGTTGACCGGTGGCGTGCCTTTGGCGCGAAGCAGGGCGCTGCAGGTCCGCCACCAACCGGTGGTCTCGAGCCTGGTCGTTGGCGCCGGCAATGGCGCGATCACGCTCGACACAGGCCACCTGCTGGATCTGGACGGCGTGGCCAATGGTCAGGGCCAGGACGCCGTGACCATCGCCTACCGCGTCACTGACCTCGACGACTCGGTTCGCGTGCACCTGTTCGCCGCCCGCGCACCGGACCTGGCCGGGCCGTCCCTGGTGGTGGCCAATGGCCAGATTACTGGGCTGTCAGGGGGCCTGCGCCTGAGCCCGGCCGCCGGCCTGGACCCGGGTGAGGGGGCCTTCCGGTGGGACCTGGGTCAGGCCGACCCAGTGCCGGCGGATGACTACTATCTTTACCTCGGGGTGGCCGACCAGAGCACCGTGGCTCTGCGCCGCAGTCCCTACGCCGTCCGCGTCCGACACTCACCGTTCCTGCAGCTGGATGCGCTCGCCGACGGCCCGGCGGCGAGCGCCGACACCGTGGTTACCGGCGGGTTGCAGCCCCAGCGGTACCTGACCCTCACCTGGGGCCGTGGCGGCGCTGACGGCGATGCCGATGTCGACGATGATGCTCGTATAGGGCTGTACTTCAGCCCGCTCCCGGCGCGGTCCTGGCGCTACCCCGGGGGCTGGTCGTTGCCCGGCGGGGCGCCAGCCCTGCTGGCCGCTGTCGGCAGTCAGTGCGAGCGCATCGTGGACGACCTGCACGAAGATCCCGACGGCCGCGCCGACAACCAGTTTGTCTGGGACCTGTGGGCCGCCGCCCGTACCGGCGCTGCCGTCCCGCCTGCGGGCCAGCCGGTGTACCTCTATGGCGTCATCGCCGATGCGACGGGCATGGCGCTCTGCCAGATGCACGGCGGCCAGGCCAACGACGCCGGCGCTCGGGTGGTCTTCGTACATCCGCCGGCGCTGGACATGCGCCAGCCGGCCGCCGACCTGACGGCCGAAGTCGGCGACTGGGTCCACCTGAGCTGGGATGCCATGGACCTGGACAGCCAGGCGCGCATGCGCGTCGTGGTCAGCTCGGCCGATGGCGGTCTGGTCAGTGACTACGCCTCATTGATGGCTTTGGGGGGGCGGGTGGCCAACTCGGCAACCGGCCTGCCCGGCTCGGCGGTTGACGCCGCCCAGGATCTGAGCGAGGCCGACGGCGCGACCTCGTACGACCTGTCGACGGCGGGTTGGGGCCCTGGCACCTACTACCTCTACGTCGCCATCACCGACGAGGCCTCATTCTCGCGCCAGAGCCTGGCGCGACGGACTTGGGGCCGCCTGCAGTTGCAGGCCGCCGGTTCCCGGGCCGGCCTGCGGGTGCGCGCCCGGCCGGAGTCTTTCTCCCTGGGTACCGAAGGGCAGCAACAGACCCTGAGCCTGGCTGTGGACGCCGGTAGTGACACCGTCGACCTGGTGCAGCTGGCGCTGCAGGTCGATGGTCGGCTGCTGTCCGTTGTCGACCAGGACCCGGAACGTGCGGGCATTCAACCCTTTGCGGTGGGCGCGGGGTACTCGGCAGCCCGGTTGGTCACCAACCGGCTGACGGTTCACAGCGACGGCACTCTAGGCCTGCTGCTGGAATACCTGGAACCCACGGAGCCCCTGATCCGCCAGCTGGATGTTGCGCATCCGTTGGCCAGCCTGTGCGTGCAGAGCCTGGGGCCCGAAGGCCAGACAGCGGTTCGCCTCCAGGCAAGTGATGCCAGCGGTCTGGCATCGCGACTGGTTCGCGATGGTACGGCCGTGGCCCCCTTGGCGCCCGGACCGTTGGCCAACGGTCAAGTGGTGCTCGAGCGCGGTATCCTGCGCGGCCGTGTCGATCTGGAGGGTCGCACCGAGAGTGGGCTTTCGGTGGACGTGGGGCTGTGGCCGCGCGGTCGCTACCTGGACCTGGCCGACTCTCTGTTGGCCGCTGCCAACGACGTCGAGACCGGCCGCAATGGCGTCCAGTTGCGCCTGGCCGCTGACGGTAGCTTCGAAATGCGCCAGGTGCCCGCCGGGCAGTACGATGTTCGCGTGCACCGCGACGGGTACCTGGATGGCCTCATTGCTGCGGTGGAGGTCGTTCCCGGCCAAGTCACGGACGCCGGCGTCGCTGCCACTCCCGGAACTGGTGGCGGACGGATGCTGGCCGGCGACGTGGCCGGCTATCGGGCGGCGGACGGGTCGAGTCCCCCGGACAACGAAATTACCCTGGCCGACTGGGATTTCGTGGCCGCGGCCTTTGCCGCCGGCAGTGCGTCCAGTCTGGCCGATCTGAACGCCGACGGTCTGGTGGACGTGCAGGACATGTCGCTGGTCGGCGCCAACTACCTGCGTCGCGGCCCCCAGCCGGTGTACCGGTGGGCTCGCGCCGCCGGGGCACTGCCGCCAAATCAGGTGCGGCCGCCCCGGGCTCGCCTGGTCGCCGGAGATGAGATTGAGGTGGCGCTCGACGGCATCGCGGCGGCCGCCGGTGTCCGCGCCTTCCAGGTCGAGATGCGGGGCGATCCTGAAGCCTGGTCAGTGGTTGAGACGCAGCCGGCGCCCGGCCCGGCTACGGTACTGTCGACATCACGCCGCGAACCGGACGGGTGGCAATGGGCCTTTGTCGCCGCGGGTCGTCACGATTCCTGGCCCGACGGCCAACCCTTGGTGACCTGGCGGTTGCGGGCCCAGCGCGACAACGCCACGCCGCCGGTGCCCACGCTGGCGCTGGCCGTGGCCATGGACGACCGGGTGATCGGTCCGGTCGCCGCTCACGCCGCCGCGGCTCGCCCGCAGTCGATCCGGCTGGGACAGAATTACCCCAACCCCTTCAACCCCGGCACTGCCGTGCCGGTGTGGGTGCCGGCCTCGCCGATTGGGGTCACCACGGCGGTGCGGGTGGAGGTGTACGACCTGGTCGGCCAGCGGTTGGCGGTGCTGTGGGACGGCCCCCTGCCACCGGGCGAGCACCGATTCGTCTGGGACGGCTGCGATGCTAGCGGCGCTCCGGCGGCCAGCGGCGTGTTCCTCTGCCGTCTGCAGGCCGGCGACGCGCTGCAGGTCAAACGCATGGTGCGGGTCAGGTGAAGCCATGGTGAAACGGGTGGTACGTATCCTGACATGGGCGGTGGCATTGACGCTCGCGGTCGGCCAGGCCGGCGCGGCGTCACTGTCGCTGCGTCGCGCCGCCGACGGCGCTACGTCCTGGTCGGCCCAGGTGGGCGAGGTGGTCGATCTGGAGGTGGCCCTGGACGCCGGTACCGAGGCTGTGACCGGCGTCGCGGTCTATGTCTCGTTCCCCGCCGACGTGTTCCGCCTGCTGCCGGCGGGCGCCGACGACCGTCAGGCGCCCTTCAATGGCGGGCCCCTGCTGCACGGTATCGAACTGGTCAACCGCAGTCTTCAGGTGGGCGATGAGGTGTGGCTGGACTACAGCGAGGCTGTCGGCCAGAGCGATCCGCGCGGCGTGGTGGGCGCCGGGGTGGTGGCTCGTTTCCGCCTCGAGGTACTCCGGCGCCCGGCGGTAGGCCCGGCGCTCATCCAGTTGGACAACCGCGGCCACGACCGCGCCTGCCACTATGCCATTGCTGCCGCGCCCGGGGTCGAACAGCGTTTCCCGCTGCCTCTGCCGCAGGCCAGCGTGCGGGTTACCGGCTTCCGTCTGCAGCCGCTTCCCGACGTGGTCCTGATTGCCGGTGAGAGCCGCGTGGTTTTCGACCTGGACGCCTTCGTCGACACCACGGCGGGCCAGGTCCTGTGGACCCACTCGCAGTTGAGCGAGGTGCCGACCCATACGGATCCCGGCACTCACGTGGTCACCATGAGCCCGCCGGCAGGGCGCGTGGGGCACTGGTCGATGGTGTTCACTGCCTTTGAGCCGACCGAGGGGCTTACAGCTGCCGACACCATCGACATCCGCATCTTCTCGCCGCCGCGGATTTCGGCCGCCATGCCGGACACCCTGCGTTTCGCCGAAGACACGGTATCCCGCGAACTGGATCTGGACGCCGTGGTGGATGATGTGGACAGCCCGCCGGCGCAGCTGACCTGGGAGGTAGTACCGGCCGGTGGGTTGGCGGCATCGGTAGACGCCAACAGCCACATCCTGGCGGTAGCTGCCCCGGCCGACTGGTTCGGCAGTGCCTCTCTGCTGCTGGCAGTGACCGACCCGTCGGGCCTGCGCGACAGCGCTCGCGTCCAGGTGGAGGTGGCGCCCGTGAACGACCCCCCCGAGGCGTTTCACCAGGCGCCGGTGTATCCCGTGGTCGGCGGGCCGGTGATTGATGTGCCGTTGGCCGCGCTGTTCGCCGACCGCGACGACCCCTTGGAGAACCTCGCCGTCGAGGTTGTGGCTGAGGGTGGCGTGCAGGCGCAGATACTGGGGGAAGCGCTGCGGCTGCGGGCGGTCACCGCCGGTCGGGCCGTGATCAGGCTGGCCGCAGCCGACACCTCGGGCGCCACCGCGGCAACACGCCAGGTGGCGGTGAGCCTGGCTGCGGGCAGCGTGGTGGCTCCGCAGATCGATCGCCTGCCGGTGGCATGCGTGTATGGCAGTCGCACGACCGCCATCGAGTTGACGCCCTGGGTGTGGGATGACCGGCCGCTGTCCGAGTTGCGGTGGGAAGCGGCTGCGGGTCCGGGGTTGACTGCCGTGATCCGCGACGGCGTCGTCCAGGTGGCGGGCAAGACCGGTTTCTCCGGCCTCGACCAGGTGGCATTGGCCGCGATCGATCGCGACGGCAACCGGGGCCTGGGCCAGCTGCAGGTGCAGGTGCGGCGCGCCGACGACGATCTCGGTCCGCGCGTGTACGACCCGGGCAAGATCGGCCTGCGGACCGCGGACAGCAGCGTGGTCCTGCCGTTGGAGCGCTGGGTCAGCGATCCGGACGACGCGCCGACGCAGATCACTTGGACCGTGCAACCGAGCGCCGGGCTGGCCTTTGATGGCGTTACCCGCCGTCTGCGTCTGCTGCCGGGCGTGGTTTGGGCCGAACCGGCTGCCGTGAGTCTGACTGCCCGCGATCCGGCGGGTCACACCGACCAGGTCACGGTACCCGTCCTAGTGGCCGCGCCGGGGCGGCCACCGCAGTTGCGCGATGTCCCGCAGGTGTCGCTCGACAGCCTCAACGTGCCCGTGCAGGTGGACCTGGACGAGTTCGCCTGGGACGACCGCGACAGCGAGTCCGAGTTGGTGTGGTCGGTCGTGGCGGAACCGGGGGTGACGGCGGCCGTCGATCCGGTCAGCCACCGATTGGTCCTCGCGCGGCAGGAAGTTGCCGGGACGCCGCCGTTGGTCACCCAGGTACTGATCCGCGCCACCGATACCGATGGGTTGGCCACCACGCGCCGGGTGCAGGTGGGCTTGCCGCCGTTGTTCAGCCTGGCGGCGCTGCCGGAGGTAGCCCTGATCGCCGGCCACAGCGACTCCTCCCTCGTGCTGGACGACTACGTGCGCCACGCGCCCGCCGGCCTGGTCCTCGAGTGGACCGTAACCTCGGGGGCGCACGTGACGGCTCGTGTCGGCGGCGCCGGGCACCGTCTGCACCTGGGCGCTGCCGACGCCTCCTTTGAGGGCGCCGAGACACTGACCCTGCGGGCCACCGACCCCACGGGACGATCCCTTTCGACCACCGTCCGCGTTGTCGTGCGCGGCCGCGGCCTGGTGCCGCAGCTCCGCTCGTTGCCGACCCAAACCCTCCAACAGGGCCAGGATGGTACGCCGATTGAACTGAACGACTATGTGATCGATGATGACCCGGACTCGGTCCTGGTCTGGTCCGTGTCCGGCCAGCAGACGGTTCAAGCCACCGTTGACCCGCGCTCCCATCGCCTGACGTTGGGGGCCCGCACCGCGGCCCTGGGGCAGGAGGTCGTTCAATTGCTGGTGCGCGACCCGGCGGGCAACGTCGCCGTGGGCGCGGTCATCGTGGTGGTCGTGAGGGGCGGCGCGGCTCCGGTCGTGGGACCCTTGCCGCAAATGGTCCTGGGTGCCGGCGGCGACGCCGGCCAGCTGGACCTGAGCCTGTTCGCCCACGATCCGGACACGCCTGTGGAGCAGCTGACCTGGCAGGCTGCGGCAGCGCCGGGCCTGGCGCTCCAGCTGCAGGGCTCGGTATTGACGCTCTCCGTCCCCGTCGGCGGGCGCGGCACGCGCGTGGCCACGGTGACGGCCACCGACCCCCAGGGCAACGTGGGGCAAGCCGAGCTGTGGGTGCTGGTCGAAGGCGATGAACAGCCACCGGCGCTCTCCCTGGCGGTGGTCCGGCACCCGGTTTTCGCCGCGCTGCTGCAGGTGACCATTGCCGCCAGCGAGCCGCTGGCCGGGTTGCCCAGCGTGCGCGTTGACACCGCCGCAGTGGCGGTCGAGGCACTGGGCGGTAACCGTTACGCCGCTGACTTCAGCTTCGCGCCCCAGGCCACGGCCCGCGTGGCCGAGATCCTGGTCGAGGCCACGGACGCCGCCGGCAATGTGGCCCGACGCCGCCTGGCCGTCGCCCTGGGGTGGATGGACCGCCAAGGAGGCGCGCTGGCAGCACCCGAACCGCAGGTCCTGTTGCACGTGGGCGATGCCGCGGCCGGACCGGGACACCTGGCCCTGCTTTACCGCCTGGGCGCCGAGGACGTGCCCGAGGCCAGCGGCGATCAGCCTGTTTTCGCCGTCGATCTGCTGCGTGGCCGGCCTTTGGAGCGACCGGTGACGGTCAACTTCTTCGTTGGCCAGACCGCCGACACGACGTGGGGGATTCAGCGATGGGACCCGGTCCGGACGACCTGGGTCGACTTGCCCACCTGGGTGGATGTGGCCCGCGGCTGGCGGTCGACCGTGGTCGACACGCTGGGGCTGTTCCGGGCTGCGCCGGTGGCGCCGGCGGCGCGTCGGGAGACCGCCGCGGTGTGGGCCTACCCCAACCCGGCGCGTGCCGCGGCGGGTGGCGGGACGCAGCAGTTGGCCTATCAGGTGTCGCTGCCTGGCTCCGTGCGCCTGGAGATCTTCGATGTGCTCGGCCAGCCGGTACGCACGCTGGCCGATGGCTTCGCCGATGTCGGCACCTGGAGCGTGGCGTGGGACGGGTGTGACGCGTCCGGCGTGCCCGTGGCTGCCGGGGTTTATCTCTACCGGCTGACCGAGGCCGGGCGGCAACACCATGGCCGCTTACTGTGGGTGCGTTGAGGCGGATTCGCCGGGGTGCCCTGATATGAGCGCGAGAGTCAACCTGCAACTGCTGCTGACGCTGTGGCTCCTGGCCGGCGCCGCGGCCGCCGGGGTGAACCAGTGGACCCCGCTGGGTGCCGGCCTGACCGGTACCGTGAACCTGGTCTGGGCGCCTGCCGGACAAACCGCGCGTCTGCTGGCCGGCACCGACGACGGCGTCTGGGGCAGCGAGGACGGCGGCGTTTCGTGGCGCCTGTTGGGCCTTCCCGGGCGCAGTGTGACGGCCCTGACCCTGGATCAGGGCGCGGCTCCCCGGCTGTACGCGGGGACTGGTGACGGTGTGTATGTCAGCCGTGACAGCGGCCAGTCCTGGGTCCGTGGTGCCGGGCTGGACGCCAGCGTGTTCGCGCTGGCGTCGGGCCAGTACCCGGACACGCTGGTGTACGCCGGCACCTTCGGCCGGGGCGTTGCCTGGACTGCCGACGGCGGCCGCACCTGGTCCGCCGGCGGCGATTCGCTGGCCAGCGATATCGTCTTTGCGTTGGCCACCCGGCGTCAGGAACCTGGCGTCGTGTATGCCGGTACTGGCCGTGGGTTGTTCGTCAGCCGCGACCGCGCTCGGCAGTGGCAATCGCTGGGCGCCCAACTGCGGGGACGCAGCGTGCGTGCGGTATGCCTGCCGGGCGCGGCCGGGCAGACCGGAACGGTGGTCGCGGCCACCTTCGGGCAGGGCGTCTTCGTCAGCGCCGACGGTGGTCTTTCCTGGGAAGCCCGTAACGGGGGGCTGGGCGACCTGGCGGTACGCTCCCTGGTCCTCGACGCTGCGGCCAGCGATGTCGCCTGGGCGGCCACCTCGACCGCCGGCTTCTGGCGCACGGGCGACGGCGGCCGGTCGTGGCAGGCATCCAATCAGGGACTGCCGGGGCTGAACACGCGGTGGGTAACCGCGCTGGCCGACACGGGCCGCACCGTCGTCGGCGTCGGTCCGGGCCAGGGGGCGTGGTCGATCCGGTTGGCGCCGCAGCCGCAACTGGTCGTCAGCCGCGATGCTGTCGACTTCGGCGCGGTTACCGTCGGCGCCAGCCTGACCCGCACCGTCACGCTGACCAACGGCGGCAATGCGGCGCTCACCCTCGGCTCGCTCACCGTGGAAGGCAGTGCCAGCTTCTCCGCCACCCCGAACCGCCAGGTGCTGCTGGCCGGCGATCGGTTGGAGGTGCAGGTGCGCTTCGCGCCCGCCAGCCGCGGCGCCAAGGTCGGCAACCTGGTCCTCATCAGCGATGATGCCGACGAACCTCGCATCGAGATTGCCGTGCGCGGCATCGGCGTGCAGGGCGAGTTGGCGGCCCAACCGACCCGGGTGCACTTCGGCGAGGTCCGTCTTGGGGGGTACCGCGACACCACGGTGGTGGTCAGCAATATCGGCAATGCCGCCGTGGCGGTAGCCGATGCGTACACCACCGACACCTCCTTCCGCGTCACCGCATTCCAGCCGCGCACACTGCAGCCCGGTCAGCGCTGCGTGGTACCGGTGCGTTTCGTTCCCGGCAGCGCCCGCGGTGCCGGGGCGCGGCTGGTCGTGGCGCTGGCAGACCAGAGCGTCCTGCTGCAGGTGGACCTGGACGGGGTGGGCACGGCGCCCGATCTGGCATGGCGTCCCGCGGCACTGGATTTCGGCACGGTGGATCCCGGTCAGCGCCAATCACTGTCCCTGGAACTGGCCAACCACGGCAATGCGCCGCTGCAGGTGCAGGAGGCCGAGGTGGTCGGTGCGACGTTCTGGACCGACACCGTGACGCCGTTCACTGTGCCCGCCGGCGAGACGCGTCTGCTGACGGTGCATTTCCTGCCGCTGACCAGCGGCCCGTACCGGGGCGAACTGCAATTGCGCAGCGATGGCCCGGGCGAGCAGGGCCTGGTCCGGGTGGCGTTGGCCGGAGCTGGCGGCGGCCTGGCCCTGGTGCCGTTGCCGGCCATCGGCGTCGCGGCCGGAGCCGCCGACCTGTTGGCCGGCGACTGGAACCGCGACGGCCGGGCAGACCTGGCCGTGGCTGACAGCGCCTCGGGCCAGGTTCGTGTCTTCCTGGGAGATGGCGCCGGCGGGTTCAGCAGCGCGGCGTCCTATCCTGGCCCCAGTTCGGTCTACGGCCTGTGGGACGAGCCCGTGGCTCTGGCCAGTGCGCCGCTGCTGTCGCGTTACCCCGACCTGGTGGTGGCCGACCGGCAGGGGCGTCTGCTGTCGATCCTGGAGAACGACGGCAGCGGCCGTTTTGACCACCGCCGCCGCGACGTGTACATCGGCCATCGAGTGACCGATGTGCTGGCCGCGGACCTGGACGCGGACGGCGACGCCGACATTGTCGTCGCCAACGGTGACACGACCGCTCTCACGCTGCTCTACAACGACGGCAAAGGGGGTTTCAACGCGCGCGCCACGCTATCTGTGCCGGCCGGTCCCACGGCGCTCGCCGCGGCGGCCCTGGACGGCGACGGCCACCTGGACCTGGTGGTCGCCAGCGGGACCAGTGGGACGGTGTCGGTGCTGCTGAATGATCGCGCGGGCGGCTTCGCGCCCCGGCGCGACCTGGTCGCCGGCGCTGATCCCGTCGCCGTCGCCGTCGTCGATGTGGACGCCGATGGCGACAATGACATTGTCGTCGCCAACCGCGGCTCCTGGGACATCGTCGTCTTTACGAGTACGCCCACCGCTGATGGCGTCGCGTTCGCGCCCGTGCAGCGGTTGCGTGCGGGCATGCCCCTCACCGATCTGGCCCTTTCGGATCTGACGGCGGACATCTTCACTGACCTGGTGGCCACCGGCTCCGGCGCGGCCTCGCTGTCGTTCTACGAGAACGACGGCGGCCAAGCCTTTGTTCGGCGCGACACTCTGGTCACCGAGGAACCCCTTACCCATGTGTGCCTGGCTGACCTCAACACCGACGGCGCCAATGATCTCGCGGTGTTGTCAGCCACCCGTTTGCGCATCCTCCTGAACCAGGATGCCCGGCGGCTTGACCCGCCTCGGCCGCCGTCGGCGGTAACGGCGCGCGACGTGGGCCGGGATCTCGGTCGGCAGATCGAGGTGAGTTGGCAGGCGCCGGAGCTGGACGAACAGCTGGGCCGCACCACCGAGTACGTGCTCTACCGCTCGCGGCGTCGCGCCGCGGAGTATGTGGCCATGGACACCCTGGCCGCCGGGGTTCGGCGCGCGATCGACGCCACCGCCACGTTGGCCGACACGTTCTACTACTACCTCACAGCCGGCCACGCGGCCGCGCATTCGACACCCTCGGACACGGTGTGGGCCGTGTCGCGCCCCTCGCCGTTCTTCGAGTTGCAGTTGGTTGACGAACCGCGCATCAACCTGGGCGACACCCTCAAGGTGCGCGCCTATGTCACGCCCGCCGACCACCGTCTCGCCGGCGTCTCCCTGTACCTGACCTTCAGTGACTCCGCCCTGGCGCTGGTGCCCGCAGACACCAGTGCCCGGGGCCGACCGTTCCGGCTGGCCGGTTCGTTGGCCGGCGCCACCGTGCTGCAGAACCAGCTGCATCCGCGTTCGCGGAATCGCATTGACCTGTCGCTGGCGAACCTCAACCTGCAGCCCGGGGTGGAGCCGGTCCTCTTGGGCGAGTTGTGGTTCAGCACCGGCCGTGACACGGTGGCCACCATCGGCATCGACGACGACCCGGCCGCTAACCGGACATCGGCCGTGGTCGAGGCCCTGACCGGCGACTACCTGCTGCCCTTCATCCCCCGGGAACCGCTGCAGGTGGCCGCGCGTGACTACCGGGTGCAGGGGCAGGTCCTGCTGCAGGGGCGGAGCGCGACAAGCCGCCCAACCCCCTTCAGCCTGTTCCTCGTCGGGGCACGCAGCGACACCCTGCGTTCCCCCTTGAACGACATCGACCGGCTGCAGCCGGGCATCCAGGGCGTGCTGGACGGCAGTGGCGCGTTCCGTCTGGACCAGATCCCTCGAGGTCGGTACCAGGCCCTGGTCAAGGCGCCAACGCATCTGCAGGGGCGCTTGATCGCCGACACGGTCACTGTGGGGACTCAGACGCGCACGACGCTTGCTTTTGCCTGGGTCGGCTCTGATTCGACGGTGCACGCCGAACTGCCGGCCGGTGACGCCAACAACGACAACCGCATCAACCTGGCTGACTTCGGCGTGCTGGTACGCCACTACGGCCGCACCGCCGCCGATCCGGTGAACTGGGTGCAGGCCCAGGCGGCGGATTTCGACGGCGACGGCCGCGTCGCCCCCGACGACCTTTTCCTGCTGGCCGATCACTTCGGCGAGTTCGGCATGGGATTGCCGGCCGCGGCACGCCCCGCGCCCCTGGCCGGCGACCTGAGCCGCGACGGGGGCCAGCTCGCCCTGGCCGACGATGCCCTGATCGCCGGGTTCTCGCTGCTGTTGACCGGCCGCGAACCCGTCCGCGCCTCCCTGGGCGGATCGCTCTGGGGCGCTCGCGACCTGATGGTCGAGCAGTGGCCCGAGGGTTCGGGGCGACGTCTGGTGGCCGCCCTGCGCAACCCCGGCGCGCCCGCCGTTGCCGGCGGCGTCCTGGTCAGCTGGGCTGGGTTGGACGGGGCTGCGCGGACGGTGCTTTCGGCTGAGGTCCTGACCGCCGACGACCGGGTGGTGCCGGTGGTCTGGGGAGCTGTCAGCCCCACGGCCACGGCCCTGCGGGCCAGCTACCCCAATCCTTTCAACCCGACCACCGCGATACCGTATGACGTGGCGGCGGCCGGTGTCGCCCCGCAGGTCGTCAGCCTGGTGGTGTACAACGCCCTGGGCCAGCAGGTGCGGGTGCTGGTCGACGGCCCGGTGTCGGCCGGTGCCCACGTGGCCGTTTGGGATGGTCTGGACGACGCGGGCCAACCTGCGGCCAGTGGGGTGTACCTGTGCCGGCTGGCGGCCGGGTCGCTGCGGCAGACCCGGCGCCTGGCCTTGGTCCGGTAGGCTCGTCGGCGC
This sequence comes from uncultured Gemmatimonadota bacterium, assembly GCA_903893785.1. Lineage (GTDB taxonomy): Bacteria > Latescibacterota > UBA2968 > UBA8231 > UBA8231 > CAITNQ01. The sequence continues at coordinate 7,522 of CAITNQ010000423.1, read as the reverse complement.
CCGCTCCGAGACGCCGCTGGCGGCCGCGAAGGGGCCCGCCGCACCGCCCGGCGGTGGGAGCGCGTCGATGGTTACCGAAGATATCCTTGCGGTTCTATTCTATATATGTTAATTGTGCATTGTACACATCGTCCGTGCACTGGCTTCCGTGCGCGGCCCGCCAACGGGCCGACCCTGGCCCACTGACGAAACGAGACTCATGAAGCAAACCCCCGGCGCCCTGCGGCAACGGGCGCACGTGTGGGCCGTGGCCCTGGCTCTGGCCGTGGGTGGTTGGTTCGCGGTCCACGAGGTGGCTTCCCAACCCGCACCCGGCCCAGTGGTACAGGGCCCGTTCGTTCCGGTGGGCCCGCCGCGGCCCGCTGCTGCAGTGCCTCCCGTGGTGGCCGTCAGCGTGGTCAATGCCGCCGGGGCACTGCCCTCGCTCCTCGATCGAGCGTCGCTGGCGGATCTGGCCGCTGTCGATCCGGAGTCGCGGTTGTTCCACCATGTGCAGGTGGCCTCGGCTGCGGACCTGAGCGACCTGATTGGCCGCGTGGGTGCCATCACCGGCGGCCCTGATAACGTCTCGGCCGCTTCCCTCCCCGGCGACCTGGAGTCGGTTCCCGCGCCGCGCCGCAAGGAGCTCTTCCTCGGTGCGCTGATGCCCCTGGTGGCTTTCTGCAACGGCACTGTACAGGCACAGCGGGAGAGCCTGGCCGCCATTTCCCCGGCCACGCCGCCGGATGTTGCCGAGCGCGCCTTCTTGGTGGCCATGGGCGAATACTACCGGCTCGACCGCAGCGCGCGGGCGCTGCTGACGCTGGCGGATACTCTGCAGGCGCTGCGCGAGCGGGTGGACGAGATCCCGCCGTCGCTGGTCCTGGCTCAGGCGGCTCTGGAGTCGGGGTGGGGGGCCGCGCTGGCCAGCCAGCGCACCAACAACCTGTTTGGCGAGCAGACGACGGGCCCCCTCACCACCCCGATGTACGGGGTCGTGGCCGCCGTCAGTCGGTCACGCCTGGCGGCATTCCCCACGATCGGCGCCAGCATCGAGAGTTACATGCGAAACCTGAACTCGCACCCGGCGTATGACGAGTTCCGCTGGCGCCGGCGCATGCAGCGTTGCCGCGGCCGAGGCCAGCTTGAGCCGCTGTCCCTGGCCGCCAGTCTCGAACCCTATTCGAGCCGCGGGCGCGACTACGCCGACGCGCTGGTCCGCTTCATCATGTCCAACGGCCTCCAGCGCTACGACCTGGCCGCGGCGGGCGGTCTGCGGTCGGTACCGGCCTGACGGGGGACGGGTCAGCGTGGGGGCCTGCCCGGGCCTTCCCACCCCAGGTGGGTTCCACGGGCCACCGGCCCTTCCCGTCCGCGCGGGCGCGCCCGCACAGACGTGCGGTTACCACGGCCACAGTGCCGTCTGCCGTTGGCCGTCAGGCAACCCGGCAGCGAGGAAGTGCGCCGCGGGCGGCGCCCGGCACCGGGCGCCGCCGGGTCACCGCGGGACTACCGGACTAGCGGCGCAGAACCGCAGTCGCCGCCACGAACTGCTCCCGCCGACGGGCGCCTCCCTTGCCAGCGGTCTGCGCCTGCAGCCGGCGGATGCGGTCGCCCGTGGCCGGGTGGCTGGCCAGCAGCTGCTCCAGCGGCGTCGTGCGGGCGCCGCTCTCCTGGCGCAGCAGGGCGCCGAACAGCGAGGCCAGGGCGTTCGGGTCATAGCCCGTGTCGGCCAGGTAGCCGACGGCGAGGCGGTCGGCCTGCAGTTCGTCGTCGCGGCTGAAGCGCGCCATGACCCCCGCCTGCCCCAGATTGGCGGCCGTGCGCGCCACCTCCGACGGATTCTCGCCCAGGGCCATGGAAGCGATCAGTTCGAGCCCGTATTGGGCTGCCAGCTGGTTGGCCGAGTGGCGGGCAACCACATGACCCATCTCGTGCGCCAGCACGCCGGCCAACTCGGCTTCGTCGGTGGCCAACAGCAGCAACCCGGTGTACACGTACAGGTGGCCGCCGGGCACGGCGAAGGCGTTGGCCTGCCCGGGTTGGTCGAGCACGGTCACCGCGAAGACCGCGTCGGGGCGGTCCAGCCGGGCCCGCGCCGCCAGTGGGGCGGCCACGCGACCGACGTAGGCCTGCAGCTCCGGGTTGGGCAGCACGCGCTCCTGCTTCTCCACCTGGGCGGCCACACGCAGGCCTAACTGGTTCTCGACGGCGGGCGTCACCAGCGCGGTGCCCAGGGTCTGACGGACAGCGGCGCAGCCCACCAGCATTCCACTGGTGGCCGCGGCCAACAGGACGCCGGTCAGACAGCTTCGCCAGGCTTGGCGTCGAGGCATGGGTCCACCTCCTGCGGCCGCGGGCGACTCGGGGTGAAGTCGACCGCATGGGTCAAGGGCGTCAGGTACACTTCGTCGAACACGATTCCCGATCGCGCGGTGATGACCTGGGTCACCACCTGCGCCACCTCGGTGGGCTGCAGCGCGTGCTCCGCACCCGGGCGGGGTGCGAATCCGGCGCCGTCGTAGAACGGCGTGCGCACCATGCCGGGGTTGACCAGGCATACCCGAATGCCGGAACTGGCCAACTCCTCACGCAGGGCTTCGGCGAAACCCCGCAGCGCGAACTTGGTGGCGCAGTATATCGCCCCACGGCGGCGACCGCGCCGGCCGGCTTCGGAACCGACAAAGACCAGGGTGGCATGCCCGGCCCGCTTCAGGGCCGGCAGGAGCGACCGGACCAGGAAGGCCTGGCCGGTGAAGTTCAGATCGACTAGCTGGCGGATCTGAGCATGGTTGAACTGCTCCAGGCCGCCGAAGCGCCCGGCCCCGGCACAGCACACCAGCGCCTCCAGTGCCGGGTGGACCGCGGCCAGCGGTTCGAGCCGCGCCGGCAGGTGCGGCAGGTCCGCCAGGTCAAGGGCCCAGGGGTGGAAGGTGCCGGTGGTGGACGCCAGGGGCGAGCCCCGGCGGGACACGCCAACGACCTGGTGGCCGGCGGCCAGCAGGTGCTCACAGACAGCCCTGCCGATACCGGAACTGGCACCCGTGACGATTACCCGCACTCGGTCGACTCCTGCTGGCGTTGCCGGCAACGGTCGGCCCGGAGCCGCGGCGTGTCAACCCCGGGCCGGCGTCGGTGGTTGAGTGCAGCGTCGATTGGCGTAGATTAGTGCCCACTGGCAGCGCTACCGAGGAGGCTTCATGCGCAACACATACTTCCGTGGTCACGGACTGGGCAACGACTACCTGGCCGTCGACCCCACCGAACTTGACTTCGCCCTGACCGAGACCGCGATCCGACTGATCTGCGATCGACACTTCGGCGTGGGCAGCGACGGCATCCTGGCCGTGGAACCGTCGTCGTCGGCTGACTTCGGCCTGCGAATCTACAACCCGGATGGCAGCGAAGCCGAGAAGTCCGGCAACGGTCTGCGCATCTTCGCCCGGTATCTGCACGCCACCGGCCGCACCTCGCGCGACAACTTCACTGTGGAAACCAAAGGCGGACAGGTGCGCGTGCAGCTGCACATCGATGGCCACGGCGAAGCTGCCGCTGCCACCGTGCAGATGGGTGGGGCCAGTTTCGTGCCGGCCACGCTACCGTGCAGTCTGCCGGTACCCGAACTCGTCGAGCAGCCCATTGAGGCGGCCGGCCAGGCGCTGCGCTTCACCGGCGTCAGCGTCGGGAATCCCCACTGCGTGGTCTTCCGCCCGGCGGGTCAGGCATGGACCCGCGACGAGTTGCTCGCCCTGGGGCCGGCGTTGGAGAACCACCGGCTGTTCCCGCGCCGCACCAACGTGCAGCTGGCCATCCCCACGGGACCCAGGTCGATCTTCATCCTCATCTGGGAACGCGGCGCCGGCGAGACCCAGGCCTCTGGGTCATCGGCGTGCGCCGCGGCCAGTGCAGCGGTTCGCCTGGGGTTGGTACAGAGCCCGGTGACTGTCAGTGCCCCCGGTGGCGACCTCCATATCGAGGTGGCGCCCGACTGGCAGTTGACCATGCGCGGGCCGGTGGAGGAAGTGTGCCGTGGGCAGCTGAGCCCGTCGTTCTGCCGCCAGCTGGGTTGATGGCGACCGCGTCGGCACACCTGCACGCTGACCTGCACGCCGCTTGGAACCGGCAGTTGTACCGCTGGTGGCACCAGTACAACGAGCAATACCTGGCCGGCGCGCTGCAGGTGCCCATGATCGAGTTGGGCGATGGCCAGTCGCGCCTGGGGTACTGGGAACGGGCCTGGCGCCGCCTGACCATCTCGGCCTGGCACATTGGTGCCCACCCTTGGCTCGAGGTCATGTCGACTCTGCGCCACGAAATGGCCCACCAGTACGCTGACGAGGTCCTGCAGGCGCTTGACGAGCCGCCCCATGGCCCGGCTTTCCGTCGCTCGGCCGAACGGCTTCGGTGTGCCGACGCGACCCCCGGCACACCCGCCGACGCGGCCCAGGAGCGCGTGCTGGCGCGCCTCAAGAAGGTCTTGACGCTGGTCGATAGCCCCCACCGCCACGAAGCCGAAGCGGCGGTGAAGACCGCCCGGCGGCTGTTGCTGCAGTATAACATCGACGTGGTCGAGCTGGATGAGCGGCGGGGCTTCGGCCACCTTCACCTAGGCCAGCCCAAGGGCCGCCGGGCCCCGTACGAGCTGTGGCTGGCCCATATCCTCCACGAATTCTTCTTTGTCGAAGTGATCTGGGTCGAGACCTACTGTGCCGCCACGGACCGGCGGGCCACGGTGCTGCAGGTGTGCGGTACACCGGCCAATCTGGACATGGCGGCTTATGTCCACGCCTACCTGACCGAGATCCTCGAACGGCTGTGGCGCGAGTACCGACAGCGCCAACGGCTGCCTGGTGATCGGGAGCGGCAGCGGTTCGCCGCCGGCGTGCTGCAGGGGTTCTGTGAGCAACTCCAGCGGCAAGAGGCCGACCTGCGCCAGGAGGCGGCGCTGGTTTGGCAGGGCGACCCCCAACTGCTCGCGTATTACCGCTACCTGCATCCGCGCACCCGCACGCGGCGTGGGCGCGGCGTGGCCGCCACCGCGGCCTACCGCGACGGCGTGGCCGAAGGGCACAAGGTGTCCATCCGGCGTCCCGTCGCGGCGTCGCCATCGCCCTTTGGCGGCCTGCTCCCGGGCGCCTGAAATGCCGCCCGGCGGGCGGCATGTTGCCGGTGCCCCGGGCCGGTGGCTGGCTGCGGCGTGCCTGGCCTGCTGGCTTGCCGCCGCGCCGGCCTCCGGCCAACTCTACCATTTCGGGCGCAACAAAGTCCAGTTTTCCGAGTTCGCCTGGCAGCGGCTGGTCACGGCGCATTTCGACCTCTACTTCTATGCCGAAGAGCAGGAACTGGCCCGCTACGCGGCCTGCATGGCCGAGACCGCCTTTGTCCGGCTGCAGCGCGATACCGGCCACACGGTGTCGCGTCGCATTCCCCTGATTGTTTACTCGTCGCACTTGTATTTCGAGCAGACCAATGTCATCCCGGATCTGCTGCCCGAGGGCGTCGGGGGCTTCACCGAGTTCCTCAAGGGCCGCGTGGCCCTGCCCTTGAGCGGGTCCGTGCCAGAGTTCGCTCGGGTCCTCCGCCACGAACTGGTGCACGTCTTTGTTTTCGACCGGATCCGTCAGGTGCAGCGCCGCCTGCGGGTGCTGGATTTCCGTTCACCACCGCTGTGGTTCTCCGAAGGCCTGGCCGAGCACTGGTCGGCGGACACGGCGGCCACCGGCGGCATGGTGCTGCGTGACGCCCTGTTCGGTGACCGCCTGGTGCCCCTGTCCCAGTTGGAGCTGATCGAGGGCACGTTCCTGCTCTACAAAGAGGGCGAGGACATCTGCGGCTATCTGGCGCGGCGGTATGGCGACGATGTCTTCGGCCTGCTGCTCGACAACTGGTGGCGGGCCGAGGACTTCGGCGGCGTGTTCGCGGCGGTGACCGGCGACTCGCTGCCCGGGCTCGATCGGGACTGGCAGTATGACCTGCGCAAGCGCCTGCTGCCTGAGTTCGGCCATCGCGACCTGCCATCGCAACTGGCGCGTCCGGTGACCTCGGGCGGGTTCAACCTGCGGCCTGCCTGGGCCGGCGGCAGCCCGGACAGCGGCGCCTTCTTCTTCTTCCGTAACCAGCGGGGCTACACCCAGATTGCCCGCGCCAGCCTGCAAGGCGGGCCCGCGACCGTGGTTGTCGAGGGCGAGCGCACCGCTGCATACGAGTCGCTGCATCCCCTGTCCACCCGGCTGGCGGTCTCGGCGGATGGCCGACAGCTGGCCTTCGTGGCCCAGCACCGGGGCTGTGATCGGCTATTTGTGTGGGATCTGGCGCGACGCCGCCTGGGCCGCGAACTGGCCCTCCCGGGCCTGGTCACGCTGGCTAGCCCGGCCTGGTCGCCCGACGGCAGCGAGATAGCCGTGGTCGGTAACGGCCCGGACGGCCTGGCCGATCTGTACCGCGTGGATCTGGCCTCGGGCGCTGTGCGACCGTTGACGCACGACCTGTACGACGACCGCGACCCGGCCTGGTCTCCGGACGGGCGATGGCTGGCCTTCAGTTCCGACCGTTGGCCCGGCGGGCAGCGCGGGCCTCATCACCTGTTCCTGCTGTCACTGGCCGACAACCGGGTGTACGAGGTCACGACCAACAGCGGCGACGATGCCGCGCCTTGCTGGTCGGCCGATGGGACGCAGCTCGTTTATGCCTCCGAGCTCGAGGGCGTCAGCGACCTGTGGGCCGTACGCCTTTCGTTGCCCCAAGGGGGCGTACCGGCCCGGGAACCCCAGCGACGCCTGACGCGGGTGCTGACCGGGGCCTTTGATCCGGTGTGGGCGGCCTCCCAAGACGCTGTGCTGTTCACCGGCTACGAGGATGCCGCGTTCCAGGTTTTCTGCTTGCCCGTGTCGACCGACTCGCTGGCTGACCAGGCCGTGGCGACGCCCCTGCCGTCCGTTGTCGGGCAGGCGTGGACGCTGCCGTCCCTGGCCGACAGTACGGTGACCCAGGCCGCGTACCAGCGCCGCCTGAGTCTGGACATCGTGCAGAGCCAGATCAGCCAAGATCCGGAGTTCGGCACCTCCGGTGGCGTCGAGGCGGCCCTGAGCGATGTCCTCGGCGACGACCAGTATTACCTCGTGCTGGCCCACCATTCGGGCGCCGAGACGGGCTTTGCCGACGGCCTGAACATGGCCCTGGCGCGGGTCCACCAGGGCCGTCGCGTGACCACTTCCTGGGGGGTGTTCCGGCTCCAGGACCGGCTCAGCGGCACTTACGGTCGGCTGGTGCGTGAACAGCGGTTGGGGGGGTACGCCGAATGGGTATACCCCTTCTCCGTGCACGACCGCGTTGAGACGCGCTTCTCGCTGCGCCACGCCCGTATCGACCGGCAGTACGAGGGACATCGGTTCGCCGGCCTGCTGGCCGCCAACTTCGTTTCGTACACCCATGACCACACGTTATGGATGCCGACCGGCCCGTTGGAGGGCGAACGCTACAGCCTGGGGCTGGGGCAGACGATCGACCTGACGCGCTCGCGTCGCCTGAACGTGAGTCTGTATGG
>CAITNQ010000422.1 GCA_903893785.1 uncultured Gemmatimonadota bacterium | reverse complement strand
CACCCAGCGATTGATCGATGCGGGCCTCACTGCCTCGGTGGGTAGTGTGGGTGACGCCTACGACAATGCCCTGGCCGAGACCGTCAACGGCCTGTACAAAACCGAAGTAATCGGTCGCCGCCCGCAGTGGGCCAACCGCCGGGAGGTCGAACTGGCGACTCTGGCGTGGGTCGGCTGGCACAACCACGAGCATCTCCTGGAGCCGCTGGGTTACATGGCGCCCGCCCAGTTTGAGCAAGCCTACTACGCCCAACAGTCCGCTGCAGTCCGAGTGGCTGCACTCACGTAAACCAGTCTCCGGTTTTCCTGGGGCGGTTCAGTTCCGTCCTTCTTGGCCCGCGCGGGAATGAGCTCGTTTCCGCGACAAACAGTCCGCGCGCAAGAGGCGGCCATCTCCGTCAGGGCGCCAGGAAACCCAGGTACTCCGCGATGTTCACAGCAGCTTGCCGTGCCGCCTCGGACAATGCTTCCTGGTCCGGGTCGCCGGCCACAAAGCTGTCGCCGATGCGTCGACTGCAGCGGCACAGGCGGTCGGCTTGTCCGTTATGGCGGCCATAGCTCACAACCCACCCATCGTCGCCGAGTGTGGCACGCAGGTCCTGCCAGATGGGCCTGTCGGGCTCTTGGCCGGCCTGCTGACTCGGCATCTCAAGGAACACGACTGGGCAGCGCACTCGTTGCCCACGCGGCCCGACCAGACCAACCCACACACTGGGTCGGTCTGCGGTACCGTTGTAGAGAACGCCGTAAAGCCTGCCGCTGTCGGCCCCGCGCTTGGCGGGCGGCAACCCGAGGCGTTGCATCTGCACGCCCAGCTCCGCAAAGAAGGTGTCGTAGGCGCCCGCCAGCACACCGGCGCGCGGACCGGCCTCCGAGCTGTCGTCTTCCTCGGCGACCACCACATCGGCGACCGTCTGAGGCTCGACCTGTGGTCCGTTCATTGGTCGGCTGGCAAGGGCAATCCCCGTCTTGCTGTAGCAGGCCAGCGCATCTTCCAGCGTCTCGCCGCGCTTGCTCTTGTAGCCTTTCGCCGACAGCGCCCTGTCCTCTTGACGGGTAATCCACGCCGTCTGGAAGTTGGCCTGCAGCCAGCACGCGACCTCATAGGCGTCAAGCGTGCCCTGCCGCGTCTTGAGCCGCCATAGCAGGCCCTCGCGGAACATCGAGCCGGTGAACACGTGCTCGTTGATGAGACCCGCTGCCGCGATCGGGGTCCCCTCGACCTTTGGGATCTCCGCACGGAGGAGCGTCCAGATTCGCTCAGCATCGTCTCCCCAGTGTTCCCTGGCGTGCGCCAGAGCTGCCTCAGACACCAGCGGCGCCTTGTTCACCCACCATTCGCACTGGTAGAAGAAGGCCTGCTGCAGCGAGTACCTGCCGGTGAAGCTCTGATGCCTGGCCTCGGGGGCCCCTTCGGCCGGCGCAACATGGAAGTCATGCTCGACCATCGGGATGCGCGAGCGGACGTAGGCGACCAACGCGGGGCTGGGATCTGCGTGCGTTGTCATGTCCGTACTCCAGGGTGGATGGTGCTTGTGAGGTATCTTCAGAAGCTGTTGATGGGAGGTGAAGCGGGAAGTAGCTGGCCGGGCTGAAAAGGGAGCGTATCCTCCAGGGGGCACCAAACCACCCAAGCCCCTTGCCAGAGGGGAGGAGAATACGCTCAGGGCAGAACGTACGGAGTCGATCGAAACGGCGGTAGAGGGCATTGTGACGGCAGCGATCGCGCGCCAGCAGACGGAGTCGGTGTTGGAGCAGATCCTGCGCGAGGGGGCGCGGCGCCTGCTGAAGGAAGCGCTGGAGCTGGAGGTGCAGGAGCACATCGAGCGATTCCAGGATCTGCGTAGCGGGCAGAGGCAGCGGCTGGTGGTGCGCAACGGGCACCTGCCGGAGCGCACGGTGCTGGCGGCGAGCGGGCCGGTGGCGGTACGGGGAGCGCTACACCAGCGCCATTCTGCCGCCATATCTGCGGCGGACGCCCCAGCCT
>CAITNQ010000421.1 GCA_903893785.1 uncultured Gemmatimonadota bacterium | reverse complement strand
GCTTTGCATCCGCAGCAAGCGTAGCCGGCTCAGTGCCCCTTGTCAACAGAATGGGCACGCATGCATGGAAGGCGCGCGTGCATGTCGGCGCGACCGGCAGGCGTGGCCCGCAGTCGGGCTGCCGCTGACCGCTCCTATGGCCGCTCGCTGCAGGCAACGCCGCGCCGTGTCCGCCGGGTACCGGGGGTGCGCGCCGGTTCGGTCGAGGACGGGCAGCGGTCATCTGGCTGACGCGGCCGGCAGGCCAGGCACGCAGTCGGGCTGCCGCTGACCGCTCCTATGGCCGCTCGCCGCCGGCGACGCCGCGCCGTGTCCGCCGGGTACCGGGGGTGCGCGCCAGTCGGTCGGCGCGGGGTGCCGGGACCGGTAGTCTCGGTCGACTCGGTGGCTCCACGGTGCCGCTGTCGCGCCTGCGAACCGCCGTCGACCGGCCCAGCCCGGGGTTGCCGCAGGCGATCGCCTGCAGGCCCATCCGGTGGTGGCGACGGGGGGTGTCGTCCCCATTCCCTCGTACCTTTGGTTGCCGCTGCCCCCCATGGCGTGTATATTGCTGTGCAGACAGCACTTCCGTCGCTCCTCCGCCGTGCCGGTCCGCGGTCTGCCACGACCCCGGAGAAACGCATGCCGACCCCCACGACCTACGCCCAGCTCGAGTCCCCCTGGTATTGGCTGCCAGTGGGCTTGACGGCGGCGGTGGTCGTGCTGCCGCTAGCCCAATATGACCACCTGACAGCCCTCCACTACCTGCGCTTGCTGGGGCCCGGACTGGGCGTCGCGGCAGTGGTGCTGGGCCCCTGGGTGCCGGGCCTTCGGCGCATCATCCTGCCCCTGGCTCTGGTCTTCTCGTTGGCCCAGTTCGGTGCGGTCACCCGCGGGCCCGTGGCCGAGGATACCTTCTTCGCGCTCACCAGTGGCCTGACCACCTTGGCCTGGGCCGCGTACCTGGTCGTCCCCGGGTGGCGCGCGGTTCGCTTTACCACCGTCGATTGGGTGGCGGCTGTCCTGGCGCTGCTCCTGGTGGCGGGCCTGGGTCTCCACGCCCGGCTCACCCACGGCGCGTACCCGTGGACCGCTCAGCTGCGGGTCGGTGTGGCCCTGGCGCTGTGGCTGCTGGGGCGGCAGTTGGCCGTGGGGCCGGCGCTGCCCACGCGCACGCTGGGCCGGCTGCTGGTGGCGGTGTGGCTGGCCATTGCCCTGTGGGGTGTGGGCAAGGTTGGGCGCCTCTACTACCAGCTGTCTCGTGGTGACCGCCTGCAGGCCCAGGCCGGCGCCGCGTTCCAGGCCTCGTCGGCCGCCTACTCTGAGGCGCTGACACTGGCGCGTTCGCTGGATCTGACCGGGGCCCAAGGGCGGGCCAAGTTCAGCCTGGCGCGCAACCTCCACCTACAGCACCGCGACGACGAAGCGGCTGGTGTGCTGGGTCTGGAACCAGGGTTCGTGGCTCGCGTGCCGATCACGGCCTGGCAGGGCGAGCGCGGCGGTGACCTGTGGTCGCCGGACGCCGCCTGCTGGGTCGACCAGGAGCTCTTCCCAGGCCAGCTGCAGGTGCGGATCATCGCCAGCGGCGACGCGGCGCTGGGGGTGTGGCCGCTGATGCGCGTCAAACTGGCCAATCATCAACTGGGTGACGTGTCCGTAATCACGGCAGAGAAGGCGCCCTATACTTTTCTTGTGGATGTACCCAAGTACGGCGAGCAGCGTCTGGAGATCCACTTCATCAACGACTACTACAACAAAGAGCCGTACGTCGACCGCAACCTGAAGATCTGGACGGCTGAGTTTGCCTACACGAACGTGGCCTGGGAGCGCTAAGTGAAGCGTCGTTCGTATGCCATCAAGGGCCTCATTCTGGCCAGCGATGCGCTGCTGGCGGCGGTGGCCCTGGTGGGCGCGTACCTCATCCGCTTCGATCTGCGCCTGTGGCCTGATTACCAGGAGCAACTGGCGCGGTTGCTGCCCATCGTCATCCTGGTCCGGTTGACGGCGCTCTACTACCTGGGCGGGTACCGTACCCTGTGGCGTTATACGAGCCTGAGCGACTTGGTGCGCCTGGTGCAGGGCGTGCTTCTGGGGTCGCTGGTCCTGGTGGTCATCAACTACTTCCGCAACTACCCGCTCGGTACGCTCATTGCCGTGTTTTTCCTGGGCAGTGCCGTGGCCCACCGCACCGTGCTGGTCATGCGGCACAGCGGCCAACGGCTGGCCATGAGCCTGCTCATCGGCGGCGGGCTGATCCTGGCCGCTGGTCTGTATGCCTTCACCGTGCTCAACAGCGCGCCGGTGTCGCTGTCGAGCATGCCCTTGGCCGAGCCGGTCGTGGCCCAGGACTTCCGTGAAGCTCAGGCCATGCCGCGCGCCGTGGTGGTGCTCGAGGCCATCCTCGCCTTCATGCTCTTGGGGGGCGCCCGCCTGGCCCCACGTCTGGGGACCGAAGTATACACCCGCAGTCGCGCGGCGGGCCGACGGGTCCTGGTATTCGGCGCTGGCGATGCCGGCGAGCACTTGGTCCGCGCCATGGTCAACCAGCCTCAGTACGGGTACCACCCGGTGGGTTTCATTGACGACCAGCCGGTCAAGCTGGGCCTGCGGATCCACGGGGTTGAGGTGCTGGGCACGCGCGCCGATCTGCAGCGGCTGCTCGAGCGGCACAAGGTCGAGGAGGTGATGATCTCCATCGGCGACCTGTCGCACAGCGACCTGCGCGAGGTGGCGGCGGTCTGCTGGCAGCGCCGCATCCCCGTGCGCCGGGTGCCGTCCTTTGCCCGCCTGCTCGACGGCCATGCCGGGTTGCAGAGCCTGGAGCAGGTGGACCTGGAGGGGCTGCTCGGGCGCGCCGAGGTCGAGCTCGACCCAGCTCGCGTCATGGCGTACCTGCGCGGCCGCACCGTGCTGGTCACCGGCGCTGGTGGCTCGATCGGTTCAGAGTTGTGCCGGCAGATCAGCCGTTGCCGTCCGGCGCAGCTGATCCTGCTCGGCCGGGGCGAGAATTCCATCTACCAGATTGAGCACGACCTGGCCAGCGTGAGCCCGGACCAGAAGACCATCTGCCAGATTGGCGACATCGGCCACCCCGGGCGCATGGAGGCGATGTTCCGCACCTATCGCCCCGAGGTTGTGTTCCATGCAGCTGCCCACAAGCACGTGCCCTTCATGGAGGACGCGCCCGAGGAAGCGGCCCGCAACAATGTCTTCGGCACACTCAACCTGGCGCGTCTGGCGCAGCGCTATGGCGTCGACCGCTTCGTGCTGATCTCCAGTGACAAGGCGGTGTACCCGTCGAGTATCATGGGCACCACCAAGAAGGTGGCCGAACTGGTCCTGCAGCACCTGGCGCCGCGCGGGACAACCCAGTTCGTCACCGTCCGCTTCGGCAATGTGCTGCGCAGTCGCGGCAGCGTGGTGCCGTTCTTCGAGCAGCAGATTCGCGATGGCGGCCCGGTGACCGTGACCCACCCGGAGATGACGCGCTACTTCATGAGCATCCCCGAGGCGGTGCGATTGGTGCTGCACAGCGGCGCCGTGGGCACCAACGGGGACCTGTGCATTCTGGAAATGGGCGAGCCCGTGCGCATTGCCACGTTGGCCGAGAACATGATCCGGTTGGCGGGCAAGCGACCCCATGAAGAGATCGAGATCGCCTTTACCGGCATCCGCCCGGGTGAGAAACTGGCTGAGGAGCTGTTCACGCAGGAAGAAGCCCGGACCCTGCGCAAGGTGGACAAGATCCTGCTGTCGCGGCCCGAGGGGTGCGACTGGGAGCGTTTCGAGGCGCGCCTGGCGCGGTTGCGCGAGGCGGCCGAGGCCAGTCGCCGCGACGAAGTCGTGGCCGTGCTCAAGGAGATCGTGCCGGCATACCAGGGCGGGGTGACCGAGGCCATGCTGTTGGCCGGCGCGCCCGACCGCCTGGCTGACGCACCGGCCGCCACGCGCCGCGCCTGATGGGGCCGCGCCGGGCCTATGCCGGGGCCAAGCGCGGTCTGGACCTGGTCGGGGCGACGCTGCTGCTCATGGCGACTGCGCCGCTGCTGCTGCTGCTCGCCGTCGCTATTCGCCTGGACTCATGCGGACCCGTGCTGTTTCGCCAGCCGCGTGTGGGGCGCGGGGGCCGGCTGTTCACCGTATACAAGCTCCGCACCATGGTCGTCGGCGCTCCGGC
>CAITNQ010000420.1 GCA_903893785.1 uncultured Gemmatimonadota bacterium | reverse complement strand
TGCTGGTCCTGCTGTCCCTGCTGGTTCTGTTGCCCCTGCTGGCTCTGCTGTCCCTGCTGGCTCTGCTGTCCCTGCTGGTCCTGTTGCCCCTGCTGGTTCTGTTGCCCCTGCTGGTTCTGTTGCCCCTGCTGGTTCTGCTGTCCCTGTTGGCTCTGTTGTCCCTGTTGGTTCCGCTGCCCCTGCTGGTTCTGCTGCTGCTCCTGACGGCGCTGCTGTTGCAGCGCCAGTTCAAGATTGGCTTTGGCGTCGCGATCCGCGCTGTCGGCCTCGAGCGCGTCGCGGTACGCCTGGGCGGCCCGCTGATAGTCCTGCTGGTCGTAATACACGTTGCCCATGTTATAGTGGGCGCGGGCTCGCAGGGCGGCGTCTCCCCGAGTGGCCTGCTGGAACTCGCGCAGGGCGCCAGCCGCATCGCCCTGCTGCAGCATGGCATCACCGACGTTGAAGTGGAGCGCCGGCAGAGCGGGAGCCTGCACTTGAGCCTGCCGGTAGAGCTCCAGGGCCCGATCGTAGTGACCCTGAAGGTACTGCTCGCGAGCCGCTTCCGCCTTGTCCGCCACCGAATCGCCAATGCGGGCGGCGACCAGGGCCCCCCACAGCAGCAGGCCACCCGCACGCCACCGCCACCTACCGGGCCTCGTCATGCGAACCTCCCGCGCCACTCCTGCCTTTGTGGCACCCCGTCGGCCAGCAAGGTTTCAAGCAGGAAGCACAACAGCGCCAGGGCCAACGGGACCTGGAAACGCTCTTCGTACTGGTTGTAGCGCGTCGTCCCGAGCGAGCGCTGCTCAAGCCCCGAAAGCTGCGCCGCCACCTCGTCTACTTCGCGACCGGCCAGCGAACTGGAGTAGTAGGCCCCGTTGCTCACTCGGGCAATTTCGGTTAGCAGGGCCTCGTCCAGGTGCGTCTTGACGTAGTTGCCGCGCCGGTCCTGGTGATAGTCACCACGGCCGTCAGCGTCCGGGATCAGCTCCCCCGCCGCCGTTCCCAGGCCGATAGCGAAGATGCGCACGCCCGCCGCAGCGGCGGCCTGCGCGGCTTCGATCGGCTCGCCCACGTGGTCTTCCCCGTCCGTGAACAACACCATGGCCCGATGCTCGGGATCCTGCGGGTCGAAGCAGCGGCTGCCCACGCGGATGGCGTCGCCGATCGCCGTCCCTTGGGCCGCGACCGAGCTGACATTGGCCAGGTCGAGGAAGAGCCGCAAGGCGCCGTAGTCAGAAGTGAGCGGGCACTGGACGAAAGCCTGCCCGGCAAACAGCACCAAAGCCACACGGTCGCCTGGCAGCCCGTCCAGCAGACGGTTGATCTGGTCGCGCGCCCGAGCCAGGCGACTGGGCTTGGTGTCCTCGGCAAGCATGCTGCGCGATACATCGAGCGCGACGACCACATCAATGCCGCGTTGCTGCTCAACCCGAGTTCGGGCGCCGAACTGCGGTCCAGCCAAGGCCAGGATCAGGAAGAGCACGCCGGCCCAGAGAAGGCCCGCCTTCAGGTACCGGCGCCCCGGCGTGACGTGGCGCGTCAAACGGGCCGCCAAGGGGGCTTCCACGAAGCGGTGGAGCAGGCGACGGCGGGCGATCAGCGCGCCGACCAGCAGGGCCGCCAGCAGCGGCAGCAGCAGCAGCAACCACAATGACGCAGGCGAGGCGAAACGCATGGCGATCGATTCAGGGAAGACGACGGAAACGCGTGTTGGCCAGCGCCGTCTCGGCTAGCAGCAGCGCCAGGCCAGGCCACAAGAACCAGGCATAGCGCTCAGCGTAGTTGACGCTGACCCGGGCCGTGATGGCCGAGGTCTCGAGACGACCGATCTCCTGGTAAATCTCGTCCAGTTTGCGTTCAGTGGTGGCGCGGTAGTAGCGCCCTCCGGTGATATCAGCAACCCGGCGCAGGATATCTTCGTCGATCTCCACCTGCACTGTCTGGTAGCGCACGCCGAAGGGGCCCCGGACCGGCCGGCGGATGACCCCATCGCTGCCGACACCGATGGTGTACACCTTGATGCCCACCGCCGCCGCCAGGTTGGCGGCGGTCAATGGGTCGATCTCGCCGGCGTTGTTGACGCCGTCGGTGAGCAGAATGACGACCTTGCTCTTCGCCGTGGATTCGCGCAGACGGTTGACGGCATTGATCATGGCCATGCCGATGGCCGTGCCGTCCCACGACTGGTCAGCGATCTGAATGCCATCGAGGAACTGCAGCAGCACGCCATAGTCCAGCGTCAACGGGCACTGGGTGAAACTCTGGGCAGCGAAGACGACCATGCCGATGCGGTCGCTGATACGACCGCGGACAAAGTCGGCCACCACTTCCTTGGCTGCCTGCAGGCGCGTCTTCTGGCCTTGATCCAAGTCGCTCAGTTCCATGCTCGAGCTGACATCCAGCGTGAGCATGATGTCGATGCCGTCGGCCTGTCGTTGGCGCAGTTCATGACCAGCCTGCGGCCGCGCCAGGCCCATGATCAGGCATGCCAACCCGATGAGCCGGGCGACCAGCAGCAGCGGCCGCAGGCGAGCCGCCAGCGTGGCTGGCATCTGGCGCAGGGCCATCGCCACCGGGAAGTCGACACTGGCCGCCCGACGGCGCTCGACGGCCCGGTGCCGCCAGACGAGGACCGGCAGCAGCAGCAACAGCAGCAGCCACTCGGGCGAGGCAAAACGAAAGCCGGTCACGGCGTGGACCCGGATTCTTCGGGAGAGGGAGAAGGGAGCGCCGCCGCCGGGGCGGGTGCCGACGTGGCTGTAGCTACGTCCGGCGCCTCCGGCATCGCGGCGACGGCCGCAGCCCGTTGTGCCGCGGCCGCCGCCATGGCCGCCCGGTGGCGCTCCAGAGCCAGGACCAGGGCGATCCCTGCCTCGGGGGCACGTCGGGCCCGTTCCACGGCCGGCAGTCCGCGGGCGAATTTGACCAGGTCAGCGCTGGCCAGGAACTCGTTCACCTGGTCAACCAGGGTCGACTCAACCTGCGCCGCCCGCAGACCCTGACAGGCTTCGCCAGTGGTCGACTCCATGGCCGGCACTGACAGTCGCTCCTCGATAAAACGCCGCAGGTTGTCGGCCAGCAGCGAGTAGTATTCCTTGAACTCGCCCTTTTCCACTAGCCCCAGGCCAGCGATGCGCACGAATTCGGCGGCATAGTCGGTCGGTGGCCGCGGCGCGGCCACCGGCGCTGGAGCGGCCGGGCGGCGCCGGCGGAACCACCAGACGGCCACGGCAGCCACCACCACCGCCAACAGGACCAGCACCCACCACACCGGCCAACCACCGGCGATGATCACTGGCGGCTTGACCTGACGAAGCTCGCGGTCAGCGGTGTCGCGCACCGGCAGAACCTGGACCTGGAACGGCTCGGTCTGGCGGGTCAACGTGTCGCCCGAGGCCAGGGCAAAACGAACCCGGGTCCCCGGCACGCGCTGTGCCCCGAGTTCGTAGAAGCGCAACTCGAACGTCTGCGCCAGTACCTGCCGTCCCTGGAGCGCCGGCGCCCTCTGCACCGGCCCCGGGCGGCAGGAAACCGCACCGAACCAGGCGGCGGGATCGATCTCGGCCAGCAGCGGCCTGTCGGCCGGGTCGAAGCGGACCTCAAGCCGTACGTGGACCGGATCGCCCAGCGTCACCCGCGTCGAGTCCACCTGCACCAGCGCTTCGGCCGGCAACCCTGCGTCGGCCGCGGCGGGGCTGTGCAGTGCCGCCAGCCACACCAGGCCGGCCAGCAGCGCCGCCAGCCCCAACGCCGGACGCCCGACGGATTGGTACCCGCGCGGCCCAGCCAGCCCTCGCCGCGCCTGCCGTCGCCGGACACCGCCGCATGCCGCCAGCCGCCGTTGGCCGGCCAACGGCGCCCCCAGCGGCAGCGCCGAACGCCCGAGGGTCAGACGCCAACGCGTTCCGCCCAGCCATGGCTGCCCCGCCCGTCGCCGGACGGCGTCGGGTCTCACCTCGGCGCCTCCGCGTCGGTGCCGATCGGCGCGGCGGCCCCGGTACCGGAGATCTCGTCCAGACTGGGATCCAGGCGGCGCCGCGCGTCAGCGCTGATCTGGTACACCTGACTGTCGCCGTCCTTGGCGGCCCAGACACGACCGTCACGCCCCTGGCCGAAGCGAGCCACGAGCAGCGGCCCGGCCTCGCCCAGAACGCGCACCGTCAGGGTCGGCTGCGTCAGACCATACGGGTCCTGGCCGGCGGCGCCCCCGGCCACGATCGAGTCGGCACGAGTGGCGGACAGGTCGGTGAGCAACTGCTCCAAGCGCCAACCGGTAGCCTGGCGGCCCGTTGGTTCGGCAAGGCTCCACGTGCCGGCGGTGTCACGCCGCGCCGTGACCCGGCCGACGGCGCGGTCCAGCTCCAGGCCCACCACGGCTTCGCGATCGAAGCGCAGCGGTTGCCGCTGCCGGAACGAAGCCGCGTCCCGCAGCAACACCCCGGCAACCGACGAATCCACGAGCACCACCTGCCACCGCCGGGGATCACGGCCGAAGTAGCGGTCCGGGCTGCTGGCGGATCCCACCTGCAGGCGCTGCTCGGAGCGGTCGCGGCCCACCAGCAGCGCGATCTCGCCGGTGGCCGGCGCACTCAGGCCCCACTGCGCCAGGCTCGTCGCCGTCGCGTTCTCAGCCACGAAGCTCTCTGCCCGGCTGTTACTCAGGCGCAGCAGCAACTGGTCAATGGCAGCCCCGTCGGCCTCACCGACCAGGGGTTCCCGCAACCGCCATTCGCCGGCGCCGGCACGCTCGAGCACAATGCGGCCCTGCGGCCGCGTCAGGTGCACCTCCTGCACGGATTCGGGTTCAAAGGTCAGCAGACGCCGATCGCGGAGGTCAAAGAGCCCTTTGTCCAGGTTGTCGTAGCGCCAGGCGCGCACCGTGAGGACCTGGCGATTGGCGCCCCTCAACTGCGCATAGGTGTAGCGGTCCGTCGGCGAATCGGCGCCGAACCACAGCGTGTCACGCGCCCCGGCGGCTGTCTCCACGTGCACCCGCAGGCGCGGCGTGGCCAAACCGTATTTGGCCGCCACGCGGGGGTCGGCGGCCACCGCGCCGCTGTCGGCCATGACCGACTCCCGCTCCGTCTCCCGCAGGGCCTGCACGTAGCGCCGCACCGCGTCGTCATCGGCGCGGTCCTGGACCGGCGAAACCAGGCGCCACTGCCCCCCCTCCGACTGCAACACCAACGTCGTGTCGCGGCGCTCGATGGTGAGCTGCCGGATGTCGGTATCGCCCAGCGACAGCAGCGACTTAGCCTGCGTGGCCGCCTCCTGGCGTGCCGCCCCGCCGCGGATCTCGTACAGGTAGACAAAGGCCAGGAGCCCGAGGAAGAAGACCCCGAGCACCAGATTGGTCTTCAGCTTCATCGCGCTGCCACCTCCCGGGCGAACCCCTGCCGGACCCACATCAACATGGCCGCGTTGATGGCGAAAACGGCCGCGTACGCCAACTGCAGGTAGAAGGACATCACCGTGTCACCGGGAATGACGTTGAACCCGGCCACCGCGCTGGCCAGGGCCACCACGGCCGCGGGCCCCCAGGCCCAACGGGCCCGCAGGAACACGCCGTAGGCCACCACCCCGAGGAGGATGGCCATGGTCAGCTTGGCCTGTCCCCCGACCCAGCCAGTGCCGCTCAGGTCGATCACGCCACTGGCGAGGAAGAAGATGCCATTGGCGGCAAAGGTGTACGCGAGCCACGAGGTGATGCCGTCGACATAGGATTCGTAACCGCGCTTGAGCACCATCACCAGGCCCAGCAGGGCCACCGCCAGCGGCAGTACGAACACCGACACCCAGAGGATCACCACGCCCTGGTTGCCAATAAGGTTGATAGGATTGAACGCCGGTTCGTGGTCCTCGATCGTCAGCGCGTCGTCGCCCTCGGTCAGCCAGTTGACAGCCCCGGTGAGCAGCTCACCGTTGGCCTGCTGGCCGATGTACTGGTTGCTGCCGAAGTCGGCATCGCCGAACACGACCAGCCGGGACTTGGCCGGCGGCCCCGAACCTGTGTCGGCGTCGACTTTCGCGGCCACCGCCAGCGAAACCGGGCCACGACGGTCCACGCCGGGATCAAACTGAACCTTGGCACCCGCCGCGTTGTTCAGCGCGGCCAGGTCGGTCTCGGCCCAACTACTGCGGTGCGTCAGCGCCAGGCTCTTGACCTCGCCGGGGCTGCCGTCAACCGGGGTTATCGACCGCGCCATGGGGAAGAAGCTCATCGTACCACGGTTCATGCGGGCCGTGGCCGGGTGGTCGCCGTATTGAAGCACTACCGGGACCGAGACATCAGCGCCGAGCAACTGTCCCAGGCCGCTCAAGTCGACGATGAAATCCTGGCCCACCGTAATCCCCTGCGAAGCCAGGAATGATTCCAGGCCTGTTGGCGCGCCTGGATCGAGCAGTAGCAGCAGCGAACGCCCACGGTTGACGAAGCGCCGCAGCGTCTCGACCTCAGCCGGCGCCAGCGGCTTCTTCGGCGACAGGATGACGATCAGCGAAACCTCGTCGGGCACTTCGCCGCTCAGCGTCTGGTCGGCCTTCACCTCCAGATTCTGCTCGCGCAGCCGGCCTTTGAAAATGCTGAACCCGGCGCCGTCTACCTGGTCGACGCTGGCCTCTCCGTGGCCGCCGATGAACCACGCCTGCTGCTCGCCCGTGCGCAGAGCCCGCCGGATAGCATTGCTCAAGCCCTGCTCGGTCATCTCCGTGGTCCGCTCGGTCCGCACTTTGCCGCCGGTAGTCACCTCGATCAACGACGTGCCAGGTTCGCGCACGCCCGCCTGCTTGGCCTGCAGGGCATTGCGGTCCGGATCGACGATCTCGAAGTCGAATCGGCTGGAAAGGCTCTTGTACTCGGTCAACAGGTCGCGCAGTCGCTGCGGGTCCATGGGGCGCAGGAAGCTCTTGACGCGCACCGTCTGGTCGCGCTCCCCCAGCGGCGCCAGCAGCGCCGCCGTCGCCGGCGACAGAGTGAACAGCTTGTCGCGGGTGGTGTCGAAGCGATGGTGCCACCGATCACCGACGACGTTCACCATGCCGACGGCCACCAGGGCAGCCGCGATCCCCAGACCGGCCGTGGCCAGGTCCACAGGCCGCCACCGGCCCTGACGGGACACGACCGAGATGCCCAGGCCGGCCACCGCCACCGGCAGCAGGACCACCGTGATCCAGAACACCCAGTTGCTCTGGCTCTCGGTCAGCGAGATGGGATTGTAGCCCGGTTCGCGGGGCCGAATGGAGATCAGACCCTCGTCCTCGGCCAACCAACTGATCGCGTTGAGGACCAGGTCACCGTTGCCCTGATAGGTGAACAACTGGTTTGTGCCCAGGTCCGAGTCGCCGAAGACGACCAGACGCGGGGCCCGGCCACTGGCGGCCGGCGCCGCTCCGGTGACCGCCACCGCCAGCGGCACTGGCCCGGGACGATCCACGCCGGGATCCATCTTGACCGTGCGGTTGGTGGCGCCTTCCTGCAGCACGCTCAGATCGCGCTCGGCCCAGCCCTGATCGCTGGTCCATACCAGGGGGGCGGCCTGCCGATCGCCGACGCGGGCGGAGTCGACGTCAACGGATCGGGCCAGGCGGAAGAACGTCATCACGCCCTGGTGGCGCCGGGTGATCGGGTGATCTCCGTAGCTGACCGCCACCGGCGTGGTGAAGTCAAGGCCGAAGAGCGAACCGATGCCGCTGGTATCGATGACGAAGTCGTCACCCACCTTGACCCCCCAGGCGGACAGCAGCGGTGAAAGGCCACTGTCGTACAGCGGGTCCAGCATGGCGAACACGGCGCCCCCACGCTCCAGGTAGCGCCGCACCGCATCCACCTCCGGAGCCAGGAACGGGGTGCGCGGGCCGGCGATGACCAGCACAGCGCAATCGGCCGGTATCTCGCCGACGCGGGCCACAAACACGGTGTCCAGCCCGTAGCTGACGTCGTTCAGCCGCGACGCCAGCACGCTCAGGCCGCCCGGGGCCTCCCCCAGGCTCGCCTCACCGTGGCCCATGGTGAAGTACACCCGGTCCTGTCGGTCGCGGGTGACTTTGAGGATGGCGTTGGTGATTTCCTTCTCGCTCAGGTCGGTAACCTGCTGCTGACGGTCGCCACAGGCGACCACCACCGTGTTGTAGCGCTGCGCCGCAGGCACTTGGGCGCGGTCCGGGTCGCGGTCCGGATCGACCAGTTCGTAGCGGAAGTGGGGGCTATGCACCCGGTACTCGTCCAGCAGGGCCTTCAGCTCCGGGTTGACGCCCCCGTCGACATAAGCCGTGACGGTCAGGTCGCGGTCCAAGCCCGCGACGGTGCTGACGGTCAAGTCGGCCAGGCTGTGCAGCTTGCCTTCGGTCAGGTCCAGACGCCGCGGGTACCGCCCGGCGAGAAAGACCACCATGCCGACGATACCAAGGACCATCAGGCTGCCCCAGAAGGCATTGAGCCAGCGACCGTAGCGCTGTAGCAGGGAGGGATTGGCAGCACCGGCCAAACCCACCAGAGCCAGCCCCACAGCCACATTGGCCATGCCGGCGTAGCCGGTGCCATCACCCAGGAACCAAGCGCCCGCGCCAGCCGCGGCGAGCACGGCCCCGAGCAGACTCAGGGGAACGGTGTAGGACCTCATGCTAGCGCCTCCATCTCCTGGATTCGAGCACCCGGGAGGTGAGGAACAGCGCGAAGAAGATGAAGCTGAGGTAGAAGACCACGTCCTTGGTATCGATCACCCCGCGCTGGAAGTCCTGCAGGTGCTCGATGAACGACAGTTGCTGGAGCAGCTTGGCCGCGGTGGGGCCGGCAAAACTGGCCGACCAGTCAATCAGCCACAGCAGCAGCAGCATGCCGAATGAAAGCAGCACCGCGACGATCTGGTTCTCGGTCAGGGCCGAGGCCAGGATGCCCACAGCGATGAAGGTCCCGCCCAGAAGCAGGTACCCCAGGTACGCCGAGGCGATCGGGCCCCAGTCGGGTGAACCGTAGATCTCCAGGATCACGCAATACACCAGCGTGAGGGCCACGATCATGGTGTAGAGGGTGAGACAGGCCAGGAACTTGCCCAGCAACACTTCGACCGTCGACACCGGCGAGGTCATCAGCAGCTCGATCGTGCCGGCCTTCTTCTCCTCGGC
>CAITNQ010000419.1 GCA_903893785.1 uncultured Gemmatimonadota bacterium | reverse complement strand
TGCCCCGCCGGCGCCCGCCGCGGTGCGCTGCGCCCGGTGCCGTGCGGCAGGGCCTGGCCGCGCCCCAACGTGACGATGTGACCCTAACCGGGCGGTGACCGCGACCGCCATGGATGTCGCCTGGACTGGCACGGCCGCGTCGCCCGCCGCCCTGCGCTGAGCCCGGTGCTGCCGCGACGACGGTCCTGGCCGCGCCCCGGCCCGTGGACCTCGAGGCCGTGACGGCCTGTCCGCTGTCCGTACATTCGGCGGGCGTCGCCGGGCGCGCGGTGTTCCCGCAAGTTCGGTGCCCGCTGGCCGCCGTCGGCCGCACCCACCGACCCCACCTCCGAGGGAAGCAGGGACCATGCCCGCAGACAGTTGCAGCTGCCACGCTACGGTGCGCCCCGGATGGGTTCGTCGCGGCCTGCGCCTCGAGTACCTGACGGTGGGCTGGAATCTGGTGGAGGGTGCGGTATCGCTATGGGCAGCGCTGGGCGCCGCCAGTGTGGCGCTCATCGGCTTCGGTATTGACAGTTTTGTCGAGACGGCCTCGGGCCTGGTGTTGATCTGGCGGCTCGGCGCGGAACGTCGGGCGCGCGATACTGAAGAGATTGAGCGCCTTGACCACCGGGCCCACCGCCTGGTTGGCGTGTCCCTGTTTGCGCTGGCGGCTTACATCGCGTTCGACGCGGCCGAAGCCCTGTGGCGTGGCGAACCCCCTGCTCCCAC
The DNA here is from genome assembly GCA_903893785.1 of uncultured Gemmatimonadota bacterium. GTDB lineage: Bacteria > Latescibacterota > UBA2968 > UBA8231 > UBA8231 > CAITNQ01. Next base: position 28,295 of record CAITNQ010000419.1, on the reverse strand, counting down.
GTGGTTGGGCGTGGCCATCACCGCCCTATCACTGGTGGTCATGGCCTGGTTGGCCCGGGCCAAACGGCAAGTGGCTCGCGACCTGGGCAGCCGCGCCCTGGCGGCTGATTCCATGCAGACCACCGCCTGTTTCTGGATGTCGCTGGTCACCCTGGCCGGAATCGGCCTGAACGCGACCCTGAGCTGGTGGTGGGCCGACCCGGTTGCGGCCCTGTTCCTGGCCGTGTTTCTGGTGCGCGAGGGGGCCGCAGCGTGGCGTGGCGAGGACTGCTGCTGCGCCCCGGTGGCGGCCGTCCCAGGGCCCGTCTGCCACACCGCCAGGCCAGCGGCTGCCGCCGCGCTGAGCGCGAATGGCTGCACCGACGGAGCGGCCGCTGAACCGGGTGCGGGTCGGTGCGGCTGCCACACCGCCAGGCCAGTGGCTGCCGCCGCGCTGAGCGCGAATGGCTGCCCCGACGGAGCGGCCGCTGAACCGGGTGCGTGTCGGTGCGGCTGCCACACCGCCAGGCCAGTGGCTGCGGCCGCCCTGAGCGCGAACGGCTGCACCGACGGAGCGGCCGCTGAACCGGGTGCGGGTCGGTGCGGCTGCCGGGACGCTGCCGTGGCGAACGCCGGCGCGAGCGCTCTCGATGCAAGCGCCGCAGTGCGCCCCGACGCGGGCCCATCCGCTGCCGCGTCAGAGCCGGTCAGCGGCGGTCACGCCGGGGGGGCAACTCAGAATTCGATCTGATGCTGCACGGGCAATCGGTGCTGGTCGGCTCGCTCCGCCACCGGCCAGTGGCGCAGTTCGGGCACCAACCTGACCAGGCCTTCCACAGCGGCCTCGAACAGCAGGGCGCCTTTGGCGGCCGTGGCGCACGTGGGGTCGCCGTGGACGCCTGTGGTGGTCCAGCGGCCCCAATAGTCGTTGAAGCGCACCAACGGGCTGGTGCTGTCCGAGCTGACGAACTCGCCCTGGCGGTCGTTGCCCGCCGCCGCCCGGTCCCAGCGCACGCGTTCGGGGGCCAGGTGCAGGTACAGCGAGGTCTCCAGTTCGTCAGCATGGGCGACGACCGCTGACTCCCTGACCTCGGCAAACGCTTCCTGCAGAAAAGAGAAGTAGTTGGCGGCGAAGCACAGGGACTGGGTCTCCAGCACTGTGCGGCGTGCCACCAGGTCCACCAGGGGCGTGTTGGAGCCGTGGCCGTTGACGATCAACAGGCGCTGGAAGCCGTGGTAGGCCACGCTTTTGGCGATGTTGAGGCAGAAGTCAATGAACACCTGGGGCTGGATGTGCACGGTGCCGGGGAAGTCGAAGTGATGCCGGTTGAGTCCATAGGGCACGGGCGGCAGCACCAGCACCTGGTCCGGCGCCCGTCGGCCGACCTCCAAGCAGACGGCGTAGCAGAGGAAGGTGTCAGTGTCCAGGGGCAGGTGGCGGCCGTGCTGTTCGGTTGAGCCTGTGGGCAGGATGACCAACTTCTGAGCCTCGATGGCGTCGTTCATCTCCTCCCAGGTGAGCCGGTCGTAGCGGTACTCCCCCGTTGTTGCCATGCTTGACCTCCTGCCCGATGGGCGCCTCTCAGCCGGGAATCCGTGCTTCACTGTCTCGCCGTGTTCAGGGGTCAAGGTACCCGGCAGGCCCGGGCCCGGCAAACCCAAGGACAGCCCGCGCAGGCGAACGTGCACCTTGATGGCGTACTTTTCTGGGCGCCAGTCGGGCGGCGCCCGCGGCTTACAGCCGGCACGGCGGGGTGTCGTCGCCGGCCCGGTTGGCGGGCCGCCGGCGCACCGGCTCACGCGGTCTGTCCCGCACCCACGCTCAGCGCCGCGCCGGTCACGACGGTTCGGCCCGCGCGTTCGGTCGGCCTGGCCCGCAGGCGTTGTTGCTCACCCTCCGGTCCCGCTCTGCGGCACCGGTACCCAGGAGGCGGTCACCATGGCAGCAGTGACTCTTGCCCTACCCCCCCTCGCCCTGTGTGGCGGCCAAGCCGCAGTATCGCTTTCGGGTCCGGCCTGGCCCGTGGTCGGTGAACAGGAAGTGCAGTGGATGGAACAGGTGGTCCGCAGCGGCAACTGGAGCTGGTTGGGTCCCCACGAGCAGGCGTTCTGTGACGAGTACGCCCGCTTCATCGGCACGCGTTACTGCATCGCTATGGCCAACGGCACGGTCACCCTTCAGTGTGCGCTGCAGGCCGTCGGCGTTGAGCCCGGCCACGAGGTGATCGTGCCTGGGTTGACCTGGGTGGCCACCGCCCAGGCCGCCCTGGACATTGGCGCCGACGTGGTCCTGGTGGACATTGACCGCGAGTCGCTCTGCCTCGACCCGCAGGCCGTAGAGGCGGCCATAACGCCACGCACCCGGGCCATCATCCCGGTCCACCTGTACGGGTGCATGTGTGACATGGACGCGATCATGGCCATTGCCCAACGCCATGGACTGAAGGTGGTCGAGGACGTGGCCCACCAGCAGGGCAGCCGTTGGCGCGACCAGGGCGCGGGCGCCATCGGCGACGCGGGCAGTTACAGCTTCCAGCAGAGCAAGGTGCTGACCTGCGGCGAGGGGGGCGCGGTGACCTGTGATTCTGACTCGGTCTACGAGACCGCGTTCTGTCTGAAACAGGTGGGCTGGAAGCCCAATGGGCACGATCCCGGGCAGCGGTATGGCCACAACTACCGCATCACCGAGATGCAGTGCGTGCTGCTGCGCGCGGGCCTCGAACGGTTGCCCGAGCAGACGATACGCCGCGAGCAGAGCGCCGCCTACCTGAGTGCCGGTCTGGCATCGCTGGGTGGACCCCTGCGTGCAGCCCGTCGCGATCCGCGGGTAACCCGGCAGGCCTTCTACGCGATGACTCTGCACTTCGACCCCGAGGCAGCCGCGGGCGTCACCCGGGCCCAATACGTGGCTGCCTTGCAGGCTGAAGGCGCACCGTTCGGTGGCACATACGCACCGGTGTACCGCAACCCGTTGCTGAACCTGTACGATCGCACCAGCCCGGTGCCGTTTCGCGATGCGACGCGCCTGCAGGACTACGCCGCTCTGCGTCTGCCCGAAACCGAGCGCGCGGTCAGCGACACCGGCGTGCTGCTCAGCCACACGCACCTTCTGGGCTGCGTCGATTACCTGGACCAGTTGCTTGGCGCCGTGGCCAAAGTCAACGGCCAACTCGACCGGATTCGTTCGCACTATGCCAGCGCCGCGGCTTGAGCCAGTCTCGCGGCCCTGCCTGGTTGGGCCGGGCTGACCCCGGATCGCGGGAGGAGTGGCATGCTAGTTCGTCTGGCTCAACTGGCGGCGGATGACGCGGACGGGTACGGTCGCAAAGCCGCCACGCTCGGCGCGCTGATCCGAGCCGGCTTCACCGTGCCTGAGGGCTATGCCCTGCCGGTGTCCGGCCTGGCGGCATTTCTGCGCGATAACGGTTTCACCTGGCGGCCGGCTGAGTACCCGGGTTGGTCGGCGGAGATCCGTCAGGCGCTCGCGGGTTACCTTTTGAGCGCTTCCTGCCGCGAGGAACTGGGCGCCTGCGTTGAAGAACTCCGCCGTGCCTACCCTGACGACTGCCTGATCGTGCGCACCTCGGCGCTGTGCGAAGACCGGGAGGTGGCGAGCCTGGCTGGTCTCTTTGTCTCGTTCGGCGGCCTGACCGATGCGGCCGGCGTCGAACGGGCGGTCCGCGGCTGTTACCAGTCGCTGTTCGCGGACGCGGTCCTCAACCACTGCGCCGAGGGACGCCTTGCGCCCGAGCAACTGCAGGCGGGAGTGATCATCCAGCGCTGCGTCGCCGGCGCCGTCTCCGGTGTCACCTTCACGGTTGACCCCACGACCGCGGCGCCGGACTGCCTCCGGATCACTGCTGTCCGCGGCCCCTGCTCCGGGGCCACCGATGGCTCGGTACCCGCGACCACCTGCATCTGGGACCGGCAGGCCGGCGGTCCCGTCAGGGTCACGGGCGAACCACTGGGGCTGTCGCCCGAGTGGATCCACCGGCTGGCCGACAGCGCCCTGGCCATCGAGGGCGTGGCGGGTTCCTGTCAGGACATTGAGTGGACGGTCTGCGGCGACGAGCTTTACATCCTGCAGGCCCGTCCCATCACTGCCCTTCGGCGGCCCGGCGACAGCCTGCCGTGGCCTGTGGCCAACGACCCGGAGGGGACCAGGCGGTGGCGCCTGCGTCGCGCTGGGTGCCTGCCGCCGTTGGTGGCCGAACTAGTATCGGCCGCCACCGATGCGGCCGGTGCCGGGGCGTACCGCCACGGCATGGACTGGGACTCCGTCGCCACCGCGGTGGTGAATGGGTACGTGTACGAAGCGCGTCGCGAGATACCAGACGGTAAGGAGCGACTCGATGCCTACCTCCGCACCCTTAACGAGCAGTGGGATCGGGGCGAGGGCGAGTTCTCCGAGCATGTGCGTCCGGAGCTCGAAGGCTGGGTTGCCTCCATCGAGCGCGATTACCTGGGCCGGGATCTGACGCCGGCGGAGCTGCTGGCGTATCTGGGCCAAGCTGAGGCGTACCTGCTGCGGGCGGCTGAGCTGCACTGGCGCGCGACCACGTCCGAGTGGTTTCTGGGGCATTTCCTGGCGCCACGTCTGGAACCGTTCATCGGCGCTGTGGGCCGCCAGGACCTGGTCGACCTGGTCCACTCCAAGTCGATGATGATGGCCGAGCGCCAGATGCTGTATGGGCTGGTGGCGCAGGTACAGGCCAGCGCCGACCTGACTGACCTGTTCGCCTCCCATCCCTATGACAGCCTGCTGGCCGCCCGGTTGGCGCGACTGGAGGACCCGGCATCCCGGTGCCTGCGTGAGGGCCTGACCCGGTACGGCCAGGAGTACGGGTGGCTGTGTCAGGGCGAGTTGGACGACGGGTTGCTGCCGCGAGGCGGTCCGGTGCCACTGCCCGAATGCGTCGGCCGCCTCCGGCGGTACCTGCATGTGAGTCTGACCGACTGGCGCCGCAACGTGGCCGCGATACAGGAAAACGCCAAGGTCCTTCAGGAACGTGCCGAGCAAGGGGCCGGGACGCCGGCGGAACGCGACCGGCTCGCGTGCGCCATCGAGGCGGGCCGCAAGGCATTCCTCGCCGGCGATGACCATGCCTATTTCATATGTGCGAAGAAGTTCGTGTATGTAGCCGATGCCCTGGTCAGGGCGGGCGAGGAACTGGCTCGAACCGGCTGCCTGGCCGTACCCGATGACATTCGATTTCTGCAGCTGGCGGAGGTTAGGGATAGCCTGCAGCGACCGCATCGCCTGCAGGCGGTGGTGGCGGCGCGGCGGGCGACGTACGCAGCCTGTTGCGGGTCAGTGGCGCCGTCGTTCCTGGGACCCGTCGCGGAGACGGCGTCGGCCGGCGCGCCGGCCGACGCCCCGGTCACTGGTGGTCAGGGAACCATGGCGGTGGCGCGCGGTGAGAGCGGCACGCGCCGCGACGGCCGGGGCCGCGTCCACCGCGGCTTCCCCGCTGGCGCGGGCATAGGCGACATGATACTGGTACTGGAGCACGGGCACGAAGGGGACCTGAGCCGGGTCCTCAGGCATGTCCGCGGCATTGTGATGAAATGGGGCACGCCGGCCTGCCACATGGGGATCATTGCTCGCGAACTCGGCCTGCCGGCCGTCTATGGAGTAGGCGAGTCAGCAGACCACCTGCGCGACGGCGACGAGGTTGAGATCCATGGTCTGACCGGCGAGGTGGTCGTGCTCTCTTCCGCCCCGCGTTGAGGTCCTGCTGGCGCGAGCGTGTCAGTTCTCGGTGGCGGTGCCGACGGCTGGCTCGCAGGCCCTGTCGGCGGCCGACGTCGCGGTCTGGCGTTGAGTGGCCGCCCGAGATGGACGCTTGGCGGCGGTTGGCCGAAGGGGCTTCGCTGCCGCGGGTGGATGGCTGCCAGTTCCGGCTCGTGGGAAGACACCCGCCGCCTGCGACCGATCCCCGCTGCCGCCCCGGCAGGGGCTGCTGCCGGCATCGGCCGAGCGCGCCCGGCGACGGTCCATCAAGGGATCTCCCTGCCTTCCGCTGACAGCTTCCCGGCACGGCTCGTCGGCGGCCGAGCACCCTCGTCCGCGGCCGGATCCGGGCCCCGGTCGCCACCGGCGCGCACGTCGGCCAGGATCTGCAGTAGCGCGTGGCGCGGGAAGGGTTTTGACAGGTACTGGTTCATGCCCGCGGCGAGGCAGCGGGCCCGGTCTTCGGCGGCAGCATGGGCGGTCATGGCCACGATCGGCACGGCCGGGTCGAGAACGCCTGACCGCGGGTCGCGGATGAGTGCCGTGGCCTCGAGTCCATCCATCTCCGGCATCTGCACGTCCATGAGCACCGCATCGAAGCGCGAGCGTCTGAGCGCGGCCACTGCCTGGGCGCCGGTGGTTACCGATTCCACGTCGGCACCGGCGCGCCGGAGGATGGCGACGGCGAGCATCTGGTTGACCTGGTTGTCCTCCACGAGCAGGATGCGAGTGCCGTCCAGGCGCGGCCCCGCGGCCGGCGACCGGGGCGCGGACCCGGCGGACCGCGGCAGGTCGGCCGGCGCTGTGGGACCCGCCGCCGGGGGCACGGCGGGCGCGTCTGTGCCTGACGCGGTAGCTGCGGCGGTCAATGGCAGTGACGGCCCAGTCGCGGGGGCGGCCGGCGCCTCGTCAGTCGGCGGCCCTGTCGCCGTTGCCTGGCTGCCGCGCGCCGACAGCCCCGATCGGATTGCCGTCGGTGGTCCGGCCAGGCGGAGGGGCGACGAGTCGGCCCCGGCCCAAGCATTGGCCGATGGCTCGGCGGCGTCCGGAGCGGCGGCCGTCGCCGGCGCCATCGACTGCACCCGCAGGGGGACGGTGAACCAGAACTCGGACCCGCTCCCCTCCAGGCTGAACACGCCGATCTGGCCGCCCATGAGGGCGACCAACTCGCGGCAGATGGCCAAGCCCAAACCCGTGCCCCCGTAGCGCCGCGTGGTAGACGGATCGGCTTGCGTGAACTTCTCGAACAGCGCGTGCGTCTTGCCCTCGGGGATGCCGATCCCTGTGTCGCGCACCGAGAAGCGCAGCCAGACGAGCGCCTCTCCTGCGTCACTGGGCCCGGGGGCGCCGGGCCCGCCGGTCGTGGGTGGGGCGGCGATGCCTTGGCTGTGGCTGGCGGCGCCGCCACCAGTGCTAGTGCCCGCGGAATGGTTGGCGGCACGGCCTCCCGTCGGCTGGGCCGTGTTCAGGTCGGCAACCGCGTGGGGCGGCACGTCGCGGCCCACGCCGACGGTACCGTCTGCGTCCGCGGCAGTCAGCAGGTCGGATTGGCGGCCCGCGGGTCCTGGGGACGCAGTGCGGCCCACCGCCACCGTGACCTCACCGGACGACGTGAATTTGATCGCGTTGGCCACCAGGTTGATCAGCACCTGTGCCAGACGTACGGCATCGCCGCAGACCTGGGCCGGGGTTCCCGGCGCTATCTCCCACCGGCACCGCAGCCCTTTCTCCTCTGCCTGCAGGCCCAGGGGGGCGGCAAGATCGCCCACGAGGCCGGCCAGATCGAAGAGCTCGTGGTGCAGTTCCAGTTTGCCGGCCTCGATCTTCGAGATATCCAGGACATCGTTGATGACGGCCAGCAACGACTCGCCACTTCGCCGGGCGGCGGTGCCGAAGCGCCGCTGCTCGTCATCCAGGCGGCTGTCCAGCAACAGGCCGAGCATGCCCAGGACGCCGTTGAGCGGGGTCCTGATCTCATGACTCATGTTGGCCAGGAACGCCGATTTGGCCTCGCTGGCCGCCCGGGCCTGAACCGCCAGTTCATTGGCTCGTCCAGTCTCCTCTGATAACCGCGCATTCAGCCGTTTCGACTCGTCCAGGGCGCCCCGTAGTTCGTCCGTGGTGCGTTCCAGAGCGGCGGTGCGGTCGGCCACCACCTGCTGCAGTTCGGTCTGTCGGCGGCGCAGACGGGCCGTCCGCACCTGCACGGCCAGGAGCGCGCCGCCGATAAGCGCAGTGGTCAGCAACAGCCGGAACCAGGCGGTCTCAAGCAGTTCGGGCTGCACCTCCAGGGTCAACAGGGACGCATCGCCGCCCCAGGAACCGTCGGCGGTGCGCGCCGCGGCGTGGAACTCGTAACGCCCCGGCGGCAGGCCCGGGAAGTAAGCCGTCCGTCGTGACGCCACCTCGTTCCAGTCGCTGTCGAAGCCCACCAGGCGGAAGCGGAACTGGATCAGTTCGGGTGGCTGCAGGGTTGTGGGCGCATAGTGGATCTCCAGATGCTGGCGTCCGGGGCCGAGGCGCAGCACGCCGTCCACAGTCTGGCGTACGCCGTCTACCCGGACCTGATCCAGTCGTGTGCCCGGCGGTGGCGGAGCCGGGGGGATGGCGTCCGGGTCGACCACGACCACGCCCTGGAATGAGGGCAGCCAGATGCGTCCATCCGGACCGACGGCTCCGGCTGGTTGTTGGCCGCTGGCGAAGGTGGCACTGCGCAGGCCATCGGTGCGGCCGAATCCCTGTGGTTGGAAGCGCCCAGCCTCGCCGGCGACGCGGCGCCGCAGTTCGTCCAGCGCCAGGCGCTGGAACCCGCGGTTGCTGGTTGACCAGAGGCCGCCGTGGTGGTCCTCAACCAGCACCTGGAAAAGGCCGTCGCTCAGCCCGTCCACCGGCCGGATGGCCCCGATGCGGCCGCTCCGGATCAGGTTGAGGCCCTGGCCGGCGCTGCCGACCCACAGGGTGCCCGTGCTGTCCTCGTGGAGCGACATCAGCCGGTCGCTCACCAACCCGTCGCTGATCCCGAACCGCTGCCAACCGGCGCCATCAAAGCGCACCAGGCCGTCGCCTGAGGTCGCGAACCAGATGGCCCCCTGCTGGTCCTGAAGCATGTCCGTGACACTGACCAGGGATACCCCCTCGGGCGTGACCAGGCGCTCAAAGCGGCGCCGGTCGCGGGTCCAGGCGACGCCGGCGGCCGTGGCTACCCACAACCGCTCCTGCAGGTCCTCGAAGATCACGCGGATGTCCGCGCCGGGCAGGCCAGCGGCGGTGCTGAAGGTTTCTATGCGGCCTTGGTACAAGCGTGCCAGTCCGGCGGTGTACGTGCCCACCCACAGCGCGCCTGTGTGGTCTTCCGCCAGTGCCGACACCATATCGCTGGGCAAACCGTCTGCCTGACGGATGGCGGCGACCCGGTCTCCCTGCAGGCGGTTCAACCCGCCCCCCGCGGTGGCCAGCCAGACACTGCCATCGCGCCCGTGGAGCACCGCGCGCACGTTGTCGTTCGTCAAGCCCTCGGGTTGGCCGTAGACCACGAACCGACGATCGCGCAGGCGGTTGAGTCCGCCGACCCAGGTGCCGACCCATACATACCCTTCCTCGTCGGCCAGTAGCGACCAGATGCTGCCGTCGGCCAGAGGGGGCGAACCCAGGTTGAGGAACCGGCCGTGGCGCAGGACGCACACGCCCTTGCCCCAGGTGCCGATCCACAGCGCCCCGTTCGGGTCCATGGCCAGGGCCGTGAGCTGATCCGTGGGCAGGCCATCGGCCAGGCCATACTGGCGCGCCGTGTCGCCATGGACGTGGACCAAGCCGGCCCCGGCGGTCGCTGCCCAGACGCCTCCGTTCGGATCAGCCAGCACGGTCTGCACGCGGGCATCCAGGGCCTGTCCATACGCGGGGTGCGACACAAAACGGCCGTCGCGGTACCAGCACAGCCCGGCGTCGCTGGTGCCGATCCAGAGGGTCCCGTCGCGATCCAGGCAGACGCTGCGCAGGCGGTCGGCGGGCAGTCCTTCATGGCGGGTGAAACGAGTGAACTCCTTGCCGCGCCAGCGCAGAAGGCCCCTTGAGGCGGCCGCCCAGACCGTGCTGTCGGCCGTTTCGCAGAAAGACCAGACCGCGCCTTGGTCGCCGGTCTGCAGGTCCAGAACCAGCGAGAAGACACCGTCTTCGTAACGGAGGACGCTCTCGCTGCGACCGATCCAGATGCGGCCCTGGTGGTCCTCCATCAGCGCCAGCGTGGATCCCTGGGCCAGCAGCGGTGTTTCCTTGCCGTCGAACACCGTGAAACTGGCGCCGTCAAAACGTACCAGGCCTTCGTGCGTGCCGAACCACAGACTCCCGTCGCGCGTGCGAATGATCGCGGTGACCGTGTTCTGCGGCAGCCCATGCTCGGTCTGCCATACGTCCACCTGGCACTGGCTGAGAGGTCGGGTCGGATCCAGCGCCGCACTGGCCGCGGCCAGCGCCAGCAGTAGAAAGGACAGCAAGGGCCATGCAGGCCCTGCCGTGGGTCGTTGTCGCGGTCGCCTGGTCTCTGCCACGTTCACTCCGGGGATGTCTGCCCGCGCCTGACCTGCCACGGCTCGGATCTGCCGCAACCGGCTCAATCAACACTTCTGCGGGCCTTTCCTCAAGCGTCGCGCCACGCGCAGTGCCTCGTGCGCTGCGTCCAAAACCCGACGGCCGCGCTGGCCGGCCGCATTTTGCGGCGCCCGGGGGAAGGTCAGTACCGCCGATTGGATGCCTGCCGGGAAACGGCCCCCCCCTCGCCGGGCCCGACCCCCGCGTGGACACGACCTGCTTCGCACCGCCGCCGCGGCTGCCCCCGGTGCATATCGTCGCCCGCGTTCGTCAGCAGGCCTACAGACCGTCAACAACGCGGGGGGCTTGACATGGTGCGCCCTTGCGTGTTCGTATACGGAGGGTGAGTATTGATACGCGGCTCGATCAACCCGACCTGAGTTGCCTTGACGGGCGCTATGGAGGGTTCGATGGGCATGGTATACAGGCAGTTCTGTGACGCGGGCGCTACGGGCGCTCGGGCGCCATTGAACGGCACGCAGGCCCGGGTGCACAGAAGGGCCGTTCCGGTTCCCCGCGGCGGTCGTCGGGCCATGGACCCATGGACCACATTTCCGCGGCCAGGGTCGCGCCGCGCGGTCACTTGCGTGTCGCCGGCCTTCACGGGCCGTGATCCGTTCGTTGCGGGGCCGACCGTCGCAGCTCGCCGGGGTGCCGGTCTCCCGGTGGCCGGCTGCGCCCGCGGACCCCGATGCATTTACGCATTTGCATATACACGAAGGATTCGGATGCTGCGGCCGATGCGGGGGACGCACGCCAACGTCGGGTCGACCTGTGGGACTCGCAGCGGGCCTCTATCCGCCCAATGCCCTGACGCCACATCCACGATCCGTCAATGCGCCGGACGGGTCTGATGCCGCCCGCTTACGTCATCCCTGACCGGTCGACCTTTCTGCCGTTGCCGTCGCGGTTGTACGGCCGCGAGCCTGAGGTGGCGGCCCTGTCGCGCCTGTTCCGGCAGGCGGCCGCCGGGCAGGGCCTGGTGCTGCTGGTTGCCGGCGCCTCGGGCTCAGGGAAGACAGCCCTGGTGCAGGTGCTGGACCAGCCGGTCCGCGACGCCAACGGGTTTTTCCTGCGGGGCAAGTTCAACCAGTACCAACAGGGCATGCCACTGTTCGCGTTGCGGCAGGCCCTGCGCGGCCTGGGCCGCGAGCTTCTGGCCATGGAAGCCGACGAACGCCAGCGTTGGCAACTGCGGCTGCGCGAGGCGGTCGGTGATCTGGGCCGCCTGCTGACCGATCTGGTGCCCGAACTCGAAGCGCTGTTGGGGGAGCAACCGGCGGTGCCGGAAATCGGCCCCTTGGAGGCCCCACATCGCTTTGCCGGTGTCCTGCGCCGCTTCCTGGGTGTCTTCTGCCAGGCCGAGCATCCCGTGGTGCTCTTCTTGGACGACTGCCAGTGGGCCGACGCCGCCTCCTTGGTCGTCCTCCGCCAACTCGAGATCCACACCACGCTGCGGTATTTCCTCGTTGTCGCCTCGTACCGCGACAACGAGGTCGACAGCGACCACCCGCTGAGCCTCGCGATCGATGACCTGCTTCGGCGCGGCGTGCCCCTGGAGCGACTGGGGGTCCGTAACCTGACCCTCGGCGAGGTGGCGGAGGTCATTGCCGGGGGCTTGGTTCCCGCGGTGGTGGACCTGTCCGGTCTGGCGCGGGCTGTCGAGGCCCGCACCCACGGTAATCCCTTCCACCTGCGGTCTCTGCTCCAGGACCTCCATGCCCGCGGTGCGCTCTGGTACGACGCGGCCGACGCTGGCTGGCAATGGCAACTGGCCGGCGATGAAAGCACCCAGACGGACGACATCCCCCATCTGTTCGCGCGGCGGCTGCAATCGCTGCCCGAAGCCTGTCGCCGGCTCCTGGCCCACGCCGCCTGTGTCGGCAACCGCTTCGAACTGGACACGCTGGCGGTGGCTGCAGCCTGCCCCGTGGCTCAGTGCCGCCACCTGCTGCAGCAGGCGGTGGACGAGGGCCTGCTAGTGCCCTTGGACGAGCCGCCCGACGGCTTTGCCTTCTGGCACGATCGCGTGCAGCAGGCGGCCCATGCATTGATCGCGCCGGGCGATCTGGCCGGGGTGCGCCTGGCCATCGGTCGGCTCCTGCTGTCACGGCTGAGCGCCGAGCAGCTCGATGAACGTCTGCTGGAGGTCACCGAGCACTTCAATGCCGGCCAGGCCCTGGTCGACGATCCGGCTGAGATCGTCCGCCTGGTGCAGTTGAACCAGGCCTCCGGGACGCAGGCCCGAACCGCAACGGCCTACCGGGCCGCGCGCCATTTCCACCGGTCTGCCGGCATGCTGCTGGCGCGGTCGGGCCTGGTGGAGGCGTTCTGGAGACAGCACCACAGCCAGGCCCTGAGTCTGTACATCAACTGGGCGGAGAGCGAATTCGTCGAGGGTCATCCGGACCGCGGCGAGGAATGCCTGCGCACGGCCCTGCCCCTATGCCGCGGAGCTCTGGAGCAGGCCGCGGTTCTGGGGGTCCTGATTGTCCACTATACGCTGCTGGCGCGGTATCCCGAGGCCATTGCCGCGGGTCGACAGGCGTTGGCAGCGTTGGGTTTCGCCCTTCCCGAAGACAACTTCGAGGCCGCGCGTGACGCCGCGATCGCCCAGGTGCGTGCTGACCTGGCCGGTGCCTCGCCCGTGGACTTCCTCTCAGCCCCGGCCATGGAAGACCCCAACGTACTGGCGGCGGCGAAGGTCCTGATCGCCATGGGACCTCCTTGTTACCGCTCCCACGCGCGGTTGTGGGCCGTCATCGTGCCCCGGGTCGTCAGCCTGACCCTCCGCCATGGACCGGTGCCCCAGGTTGGCTACAGTCATACGGCTTTCGGTGGTCTGCTCGGGTGGGTGGCCAACGACTACACAACGGCGCGGCAGTTCGGCCAGTTGGCCAGTGGGCTGATGTGCGACGTGTTCACGGCGCCGTCCGATCAGACCGTCTTTCACCTGATGATCGGCAGTTCCCTGCGGCACTGGTTTGAGCCATTGGCCGCCGCTGCGGCGGACTATGCGCGCGCCTGGGAGACGGGCCTGCGCTCCGGCAATTTGCAGTACGCGGCCTACGCCTTTGGCCACAATATGTATTGCCGTTTTTGGCAGGGGGCGCCCCTGGCTGACCTGCTGCGCGAGTCCGGCTCGTCGCTCGAGTTCAGCCGCACGCGTACCAACCAGTGGGCCATCGACCTGCTCGAAGGCGGCCTGCAGATTTTTGGCGCCCTGGTTGGGACCCCGATGTCCGCGTCGTGGTCGGAAAGCCAGTTCCTGCAGGCGGTGGCGGCGCGGCAGAACACCCAGGTCAGCTGCATCTATCGCATCTTGAAGGCCAGCGCGCTGCTGGTGTTGGGACAATTCGAGGCCGCGTTGGCCCTGTCCGATGCCGCGGCACCCCTGATCTACACAGTGGGCACTCAGGGTTTGCTGCCCTGGCCCGAGCACGTGTTTGCCCGAGCCATGCTGCTGTGTCTCCAGCGGCACACGGTTTCGCCAGCCCAAGGGGACGCCTGGCGGCGCGAGGTCGACCAATTGCAGGTTCAGGTGGCCATCTGGTCTGAGCACTGTCCGGCCACCTATGCCCCCAAGCGCCTGCTGATCGCGGCTGAGCTGGCGCGGTGGGATGCGCAACCGGCCAGGGCGCTGGGGTTGTACCACCAGGCGATCGAAGCGGCCGGCAACAGCGGCTTCGTCCAGTGGGAGGGCCTGGCCCATGAACGGGCGGCCGACCTGGCGCACGAACACGGCCAGGCCCGTCTGTCGCAGATCCATTGGGAGGACGCCTACACCTGCTACGCCCGTTGGGGGGCCGGGGCCAAACTGCAGGCCATGGAGGCTCAGTGGCAGGCTTCCCTCGACCGCGGCGCGCTGGCCGGGGCAGGGGCCCCAACGGAGGCTGCCGACCTGCCCGGGTGGTGTCAACGGCAGTTTGCGGCGCTGCGGGCTCGGGCGGCGGGCCAAGCGGGGCCGGCTGACCTCCACGGTAGACCGGAGCCGGCGCAGATTGTCCAGGAACTGAGCGAAGCCGCCGTGCACTTGCGGCAGGAAGTGGCCGAGCGCAAACGGATGGAGACCCGGTTGCGCGAGAGCGAGACCCGATTCCGTTCGATATTCCTAGACGCGCCCATGGGGGTTGCCCTGGTGGATGTCGACACCGGTCTGGTTCACGAGGCCAATCCGCGCTTCATGGCCATCACCGGGGTTGGCAAAGGAGAGTGCTTCACGTTTGCCCTGGCCGGCCTCCCGACGGCGCCGGCTGATGTCGGCGGGCTCGGTCCGGAGACGTCACTGCCGCCTGATGTTACCGATGGGCTGGTGGTGCCGCGCTATTACCGGCGCGCGGATGGCGGCGAGCGGTGGTTGGCCATGACCGTGGCGCGCGCCGGCGACAGCGTACCGCCCCGGTACCTGTGCATGGTCGACGACGCTACGGAACGGCGGCAAGCCGAGACTTCGCTGGAGGCGGCCCGCCGTTGGCAGGTGGCCGAGAAGTCCCTGCGGTTGGCCATTGCCTCCATGGCAGCGCCCGAAGACCTGATGCAGGTGGTGGCAGAGTGTGACCTGCAATTTCGCCGTCTGGGCGGGAACCCCTTCGACTCGCTGACGCTCCAGGTGTTCAGCCACGACGGCATGGGCTTCGTATCGCTGGACCCGGCCCACCCGCCGGCCCGCCTGCCGCTGTGGTCGCAGGGGATCGCGTGGACCGGGTCCGGGACACAGCGGACGCAGCTCGCCTGGCTGACCCCGGTCTGCCAGGGGGGCGTACCCAGGTATGAACCTGTGGCGTCGCCCGGCGGGCCTTGGGCCGCCGGGACATCGGTCCTCGCGGTACCGTTCTCCAACGGGACGCTGGTGCTCCAGTGCGCCCGATCTCACGCCTTCACCCCGGCGGACGCCGCGCTGCTGCTGCGCATCGCGGCGGTCATGTCGGACGGGTTCCAGCGCTTCCTCGACCTGGTGCACCACCGGCAGGCCAAACGACGGGAGCGGGCGGCGGCGGTCGTGCAGCAGATCCGCAACCGCGTGCTGCAGATGGAGGTCGAAGAAGACGTCACCGCCGTGGTCAACCTGGCCGAGGCGGAGCTGGCGGAGCTGTTCGCTGATTGCCGTTGCACGCTGGAGCTGACTGCGGGCCGGCGCCCCACCGGCGTTGACCCGGCCGCGCTGGACCCGGATGAATGGCCGGTTGCCGTCGTGCCAGGGGACGAGGGGCGCCGGGCGGAAGGCGAAGCCCTCGGCGAGGCTGCCGAGGCCTGGCCCGTTCCCGCCGCCGCGTCCGGTGACAACCGCTCACCTCAGCCGGGCAGTTCGGGAATGGTCGAGGTGCCGTTCTCCCATGGCATCCTGAGGGTGGTGGCTGGGACCGACGCCACGCTGGGCGAGGCCGACGCCGAAGCCCTGGGCCACTTCGGCCAGGTGCTCACCGAGGCCCACCATCGGCTGGCCGACATTGCCCGGCGCGACCAATTGGCCGAGCAGGTTCAACGGCAGCGGCTGCAGGCCATGGAAGCGAACCGGCTGCATGCCCTGGGCGAAATGGCGGCCGGCATCGCCCATGAGCTCAACCAGCCGCTCAACGGCATCCGGACTTTTGCCGAGGGCTCGCTGTATGGTATCCGGCAGGGTTGGCCGACGCCGCCCGATGCGGTGGCCGAGACGCTCGGCGACATCATTGGCCAGGTGGACCGGATTACCGAAATCGTCGACCACATGCGGGTGTTCGCCCGCGTCGGCTCGGGGCCCGAACTGCTCCCGGTGGCGGCCAGCGAAGTGGTAGGCGGCGCCCTGAAACTGGTCAGTGCCCAGTTGCGCAGTCACGGCATCGGTGTTTCCGTGGATGTCCCGTCGAGCCTGCCCCGGGTCCTCGGCCACCGCAATCAACTGGAGCAGGTGGTCCTGAACCTGATCGCCAATGCCCGCGACGCCCTCGACAGTCGGCGGGCCAGTGCTGGCCCGGTCGTGGCTTGGCGCGCCAGCCTGAGCCTGGCCGCGGCTGTGGTGGAGGATGGACACACGGTCGCCCTGTCGGTCGCCGACAACGGCGGGGGGATCGCGGCCGGGGTCCTGGCCCGCGTATTCGATCCCTTCTTCACCACCAAGGAAGTGGGCAAGGGCACGGGGCTCGGTCTGTCGATCAGCCGCAGCATCGTCGATCGGCACCACGGCCGCATCGAGGTCGATAACCGGCCTGGCGATGGGGTGACCTTCACGCTGCTGCTGCCGGTTGCGGCGAGCGACGAGGTGGTGGCTAACGGCGAGGTGGCGGCTAGCCTGCCTGGGCGTTGAACGCGCCAACACCGGTAGGTGGGCCTCATAGAGGACCAAATGCCCACGGGCGGCAGGCGGGCCGCCTCGCCGCCGCGCGGGTGGCCGGTGCACGCAGCACCGCGCCCGTCTGTTGGGTCGCCTCTGGCCCGCGCTTGCCGCCGCGGTTCGCCCTGAAGGCGTCCCTGTCGGTTGTGCGCGGCCCGGATCAGCCGGCCGCTGACAGCAGGCGGCCGACCTGCTCCTGCAAGTGCGCCACAATCTGTCCGGCCAGTTCCTCCCCCGCGGCGGCACTGCCACGCTCGGGTGAGTTGGCTTCGGACCAGCCGTGGTCGCGCCAATTCTCGGGCCCGATGCGCGTCAGATCCACGCGGCCGCGATCAAGATACAGCATCAGTGATGTCTCGGTGAAACCCGCGTGGTCGCCGGTGAACAGTCGACACTCGTAGAATGGGTACACCTTCAGTGATGTCGCCTGGGCGGCTGCGGCCACCTGATCGCACATCTCCACCTGGCAGGCGGGATAGTGGCCCGAGTACAGGACCAGGACGCGCAGGGGCAGCCGCGCGAGCTGGCGGATAATCTCAGTCAGATGCGCTGCCGCCGTTCCGTCGGTGTACAGATTGCCCCACCCACCCGTGTAGTGATCCAACTGCTGCGCGGTCATCTGGTGGATGCCGGCGTAGTGGTGGGCGGGGAGGACCACCCCACCGATCGCCTGCGCCGCCAGGCAGCAGATGCCGTGCGCTTTGATCGCGTCAAGCCCCATCGGTAGGTGGTCACCATGTCGTTCGAGGCAGCCGATGGGCAGGAACACCACCGGGCAGGCAGCGATGGCCTGGTTGACCTCGCGGCCCAGCAGGAACTCGTACCGTACCTCGCGTCGGTAGTCCAGCCTCAGGGACATGCGTCCTCCTCCTGTCAGGGTCGGCAACGCCCCGATGCCGCCGTGGGCGAAGGTCGAGTGCGGCCTGGGCGAGCTGCAGGCGTTGGCCAGCGGGACGGCGCCCGGACACGGGGGTAACACCCCGATGAACCAGCCCGGGCGCGCTACCTGGGGCGATGGCCTGGGCTGGCCCGGGTTGCGTCCCCATCGGCTTGGCTATGCCTGGCGCCTGGCTCAGGACCCGGGCGAACCTGGTTTGGCCCTCACCCCGGAAGGCCTTGCCGCCAAGCGGGACGGCGCCAAGACGCGCAGGTCAAGCTGGCGCCAACCCGCCGGTGCGGCCATCTGCCGCCATGGCTTCAGCGCCCCAGGACTCGGCCCGGGGCGTCCCTCGGCAGCTCTCCGGCACCCCACGGCGGCTTGCCGGTGGCGATCGCCGCACGGCAGAGCGCCCGGGGGCCAGGCCCTCGTCAGTTGGCGCCCGGGTCCGCGGCCAGGTCGGACTCGGCGGCGACCGGCAACACCAGGGTGAACTGAGCCCCGTCGCCGGGGCGGTTCGCCAGCTCTAGCGTGCCACCGTGTTCCGCGGCAATGCGGCGTGAGATGGACAGGCCCAATCCGGTGCCTTTGCCCGCTTCCTTGGTGGTGAAGAAGGCCTCGAAGGCGCGTGGCTCGGCCTGCGCGGGGAGGCCACCGGCGTTGTCGTTTACCGCCAGCCACACGCTGTCGCCGCTCGTCGTCGTGCCGCCGGTGATCGCGATGCGCGCGTGCCAGCCAGGCCCGGCGCCTGCCTGACGGCGTGCATCAAGGGCGTCGCGGGCATTGCTCAGCAGGTTGAGCAGCACCTGCTCGACCTGCACCCGGTGGCCGCACACCAAGGGTAAAGCCTCAGGTACCGTCACGGCTACCTCGATATCGTGCACCCGCAACTGAGCCCCCATCAGCGTCAGGCCGCCCTGCACCACCTCGGCCAACCCGAAGCATCCGGCTTCATCCGGACCGCCGTCGCGGGCGAACACGCGCGTGTGGTCGATGATGGTGGCCATGCGGTCCACCTGCCCGATGATTTGACTGAGGGCCTCTCGGTACTCGCCCGGGGTCGTCTCCCAACCCGCCTGGATGCCGTACAGCAGCCCCTCGCTGAAGGTGCGGATACCGTTGAGCGGTTGGCGCAACTCGTGGGCCACGCTGGCGGCCATTTCGCCCAGGGCGCGCAGGCGATCTGCTTCGGTGCCTCGGCGTCGCTGCTCGTCCACCTCGCGCGCCAGGCGCTTTTGCTCGCTGACGTCGCGGATTACGCTGACGATGCAGGACCGGCCCCCGAAGGGGGTCAACCAGGCCGTGCACAGGCCGTCAAAAACCTCACCCGATTGGCGGCAGAACTGCGCCTCGACGCTCCGCGCCTGGCCATGCTCGCGGAGGGCGGAGTCCGGGCGAACCGCGGGATCGACCCACAGCCCCAGCCCCTCCGTGGTGGTGCCCACGGCCTCGTACGGCGTGTATCCGGTGACCAGGGCGAAGGCCTCGTTCACCTGCAGGATCTGCGCGCTGTCATGGTCGACGATCAGCATGGGGTCGGGGGAAGCGTGGAAGGCCTGCCGGAAGCGCTCCTCGGCCGCGACCCGCTCCGAGACATCCACAAAGGCCAACAGGACCATCGGTTGTTGGCCGACGGTCAGGACGCTGGCCGAGACCTGGGCCACGAAGAACTCGCCCGACTGGCGGCGGAAGGTCTCCTCCGCGCCCCGCACCAGGCCCGTGCGTCGCAGGGTCTGTTCGAAGCGGTTGGCCGCCTCCCCCGAGGCCCATAGCGAAAGCTCGTCTGTCGAGGCGCCCAGTGCCTGCTGCCGGCTGTAGCCCACCGTGTTCACCCAAGTGTCGTTCACTTCCATGAAGACCCCGTCCTCCTGGCGCAGCAGGGCCAGGGCAGCGGGGTTGGCGGCAAAAGCCCGCGAGAACCTCTCCTCCGAAAGGCGCAGGGCTTCCTCTGCCTGGTGCCGCTCGCTGATGTCGCGGATGACGCTGACCAGGAGGCGCTGGGTGCCGTTGGTCGCGCCCCGGGAGTTTACCTCCACCGGAAAGGCCGATCCATCACGCCGCCGATGCCGCGTCTGGAAGGTGATACCACCAGCGTCCGCCTTCGCCATCTGTGCCGCGGTCAGCGATGGGTCGTAATCATCGCGCAGATCCTGAATGCGACGGCGCAGTAACTCTTCGCGACTGTACCCATAGGCGCTCGCCGCCGCGGCATTGGCCTCCACGATGCGGCCGTCCTGCCGGTCGACGAACAGGATGATATCGCGGCTGTGCGCGGCCAGCAGTTCATAGCGCCGCATACCCTCTTCAGCCGCGCGCCGAGCGCTCATGTCCAGCTGCAGGCCCTGCAGGCGCAGAGGCTGGTTCGCTTCGTCGCGGACCAGGGCGGCCTGGCACAGGACCCAGCGGTACGTACCGTCGCGGTGGCGCAGGCGGTATTCCACATCACGGGCCTCGCCCTCTCCGGCGGCGCAGGCGTTGAACGTCGCTACCGTTGCCTCCAGGTCTTCGGGGTGTATCCGGGCCCGCCATTCGTCAGCCGCGTTGGCGATCTCGTGGTCGGCGTAGCCCAGTTGCCGTTTCCATTCCGGCGAGTAGTAAACATGGCCGCTGCGCAGATCCGAGGTCCACAGGCCGACGCCCGTGGCCTCGATGATCGCTCCCAGGCGCGCCTGACTCTCCCGCAGGGCGCCGGCCACGCGCTTCTGCTCGGTGATGTCCTGGACAATTCCGGTCAGCACTGCCGGACGCCCGGCGGCATCGCGGGTCAACTCCCCGCCTTCGGCCCACACCACGCGCACAGTGCCGTCCGGCCGCACGACGCGGTATTCGAGCGGTTGTGGCCTACCCTCGCGTCGCACTGCATCACTGGCCTGCTCAACGGCCGCGCGGTCATCCGGATGAATGGCCCGCGCCACCACATCGCCGAGATTGCCGCTGAAACTGGCCGGGTCAATGCCAAAGATCCGATGCATCTCCCCGGACCACTCCAGGCGGTTCGCCTGCACGTGCCAGGTCCAATGCCCCACGCGTGCCAGCTGTTGCGCCCGCGCCAGCACCTGCTGCGACTGCTGCAGTTGTGCTGTTGCCGCGGTTTGCGTCTGCCGCATGGCTGCCAGGGCCAGCGTGGCCAGGCTGGCCACGGCCAACAGGGCCTGGGTCGGCAGGACATCCTGCGCCGGCGCCCCCCCAGTCTGCGCGAAGCGACCGGTGTGCTGCCCCAGGCCGACTAGGGCCACGGCGGCCAGCAGCCCCACTGCCGCGGGGGCGCCACGTTGCGGGAACCGCCATGCTACCCACACCAGCATCGACAGCGTGGCGTAGGTGCCGGGTACCAGTCCGGCGGGGTTATCCTGGCCGATGAGCAGGTACCAGGCGGCCCCCAGCAGAAGCGCCATCGGCACAATCGCTTCGGCAAGTGGGCGAAGGGGCACCTCCGCTGTACGCCAGGGAGCCGCGGCCCAATTGATAACCCAGGGCGTCACCAGCACGATGCCCAGGCCGTCAGCCATCCACCAGGTGAGCCACGCGGGTCCGTAGGCGGCGCCACCGGCCGCCGCGTGCCCGGCGATCGCCGGCAGCGCGGTCAGCACTGTCGGGCCGCTGGCTACGGCGGCCAGGGCCAGGACGTGCCGGGGGCGGGCGAAATCCAACTGACCGGGCGCTACCCGAGCCAGCGCCCACGCAGCGGCTACAGCCGCCAGCGTGCGCGTCGCGCCGATGGCCACCGCGGCGGCCCACACGTGCCCCGTGTGGGCACCGGCCAGCCCATTGAGGGCCCAGGTCAGCAGGCCACAGGCCAGCCACTCGGAACGCGGTCGCAGCCGCAGGAAGGCTACAGCCAGGCCGCTCAGCGGCCACACGGTGACCAGACCCTCTGGCTGGATGACCAGCAGGGGGGCTGCCAGCACCAAGCCACAACCGGCCCCGGCGTAGAGCAGCAGCGCGGCGCGGGTTCGGCACCAACCCGGGGTGCGGGTCGGCGTTGGTGTGTGCTGCGACGGTCCCTCAACCACTGCTTGGGCCGCCTCCCGCGGCGTGCTCGGCGGTTCAGCAACCATCCGCTGTCTCCGGGCTCGATAGGAGCATGGCACCACACTAGGCGGCGTGGTGCAACCGCTTCCCGCCCGACCGCCAGGGGCGTCGGTCGGGCGCGGTACCTCGGCGCGTCAACGGCCTCGCGGCCGCCGTCGTCAGGCCGGCGTTCCGCGCCTTGGTGGCGCCGCAAGTGGGTCCCTGGTAACCCACCGTCCGCGTGGCGACGGGCAGGCCAGAACCGCAGCGTCGGCAGCCGCCGTGCGGCGGCTGCGGCCCGGCCGGCTACACGGGTCAATGTACCGGCGTCGGTGTTCCGCCGGCAATCGCTATTGCGGCGCGTCTCGACCTTGGTGTCTCGGGGCGGCGTGTGCCGGCCGGTACCGGATGGGGTCCTTGACACCTGCGACTACCGAGGCCCATCGTTGCCACTGTGCCCGGCCGGGCCATCGGTGCCTGCCTGTGAACCCGGCCGGCCGACCCACGCCGAAAGGATGCCGCGTGACACTGGAAATGGGTTTTGGCCGCACTGATGTGACGCCCAGGATTGGGGTGGAGTTGTGTGGGTTCGGGCCGTTTCTGCACCGTCGCAGCATCGGCGTCCGTGATCGCCTGTGGGCCCGCGCCATGGCGGTGCGCCTAGGCGACTATGGTGCGATTCTGGTCAGTTGCGACCTGATCCAGGTTGACGCCGCCACCACGGCCGTGGTCCGCCAACAGGTGAATGGGGCGACCGGGCTGCCGCCTGAGCGCATCATGATACACTGCACCCATACGCACTCGGGGCCCGTCACCGGCCCGCTCCAGGGCTGGGGAGTGCTGGACGTGCCCTATGTCGAGGTCCTCCCGCAACGTCTGGTGCGGGCGGCTGTGTCGGCCTGGGAGGCCCTGCAACCGGCCACCCTGGCCCACGCCGAGGTGCCGTGCCCGGGGATCGGCCTGAACCGCGAGTATGACCGCGACGCCCCGCCCCTGGCCGAGGTGCTGGCCGAGGACTGGCGTCCAGCCCGTCCCGAACTCACTGATACCACCTGCCAAGTCCTGGTGGCGCGCGCCGGCGACCACGTGCTCGGGTTCGCCAGCTACTTCGGATGCCACCCGGTGGTTTGCTGCCAGGAGACCCGCTATATCCACGGCGACTTCGCCGGTGTCGCCACCAACCTGCTCGAGCGGGAACACCCGGGCAGCGTCGGCCTGTTCCTGCAGGGCGCCCAGGGCGACGTGAATACCTGCGTCGTGCACAAACCGGAGGTGGAGTCGCTGCTGGCCCTGGATGTGGTTGCCGGCCGGTACGCCCGCTCGGTGCGCGCCGGCATGGCCCAAGCCGAGCCTGTGCCCGTCGATGTCCTGGCCTGCGTGTCCCAGCCGGTAGTGCTCAGCCGCCGGCCGGTGACCGCCGCCCAGTTGCAGCAGCAACTGGACGCTGCCGAGGCCATCATGCACGCGCCGGGCGCCAGCGACGCGGATGGCGAAGTCCGCATGGCGGCCGTCAGGATGTTGGCTTACCGGCGCCTGCTGCAGCAGATGTCGCGCGGCGAGGACCTGTCGCCGCCGGCCGAGCTTCAGGGCCTGCGACTGGGCCCCATCGCGCTGCTGGGAACGCCGCTTGAGGTGTTCCAGGCGATCAAGAACGAGGTGCGGGCGGGTGCTCGTTCCGCGGCCGTGATGCTCTTGGGGTTGACCAATGACGGGCTGGGATATGCTCCGGATCGCCCCACAGCCGCCAAGGGTGGGTACGCGGCCGACGTGGTGCCGTTGATCTTGGGTCAGCTGCCCTTCGCCGCGATCCACGACGAGTTAGTGGCGCACCTGCTCGAGCTTGAGGCGCGGTTGTATGCCCGGTGACTCGGGGGCTGCCGGCACGCCTGACGCAGGGCCGGGGCGCGGTGGACCGGCAGCCGGCCCTGCCGGTGACCTGGCACGGCCGGTGGCTTGGCACGGCCGCAGTTCAGATGCTCCAGTCGGCTACATGCAGGCCGCACTCCTTGTGCCCATCGAGCTCCCACCACCAACGTCCGGCCCGGGCGTCTTCGCCCGGCTCGATCGCCCGCGTGCAGCAGGCGCACCCGATAGAGGTGTAGCCGCGGTCCAGTAGCCGGTTGTGGGGCAGGCCGTGTCGCCGCCCGTACTCGCGTGTCTGCTCGGTTGACCAGTCGGCGATGGGGTTGACCTTCAGGAGGCCTTCGCGGGCCCCATCCCATTCCAGCTTGCCCCGCCCATGGCGGGAGGCGGCCTGATCGCGGCGCAGCCCCGAAACCCAGGCCTCCAGACCGGTCAGGGCCCGCCGCGTCGGTTCCAGCTTGCGCACACCACAGCAGTCCTGCCGCGCCTGGACGCTGGCGCGGAACGAATGAGTGCCACCCGACCGTAGGAGCTGTTCCACCGCCTCGTGGCGGGGGAAGTACCACTCAATGCGGACACCCAGGACTTGTTCCAGGTCGCGGGCGCACTCGTACGTCTCTTCAAGAAGGCGTCCCGTGTCCACCGAGAAAACGCGCACCTGCGGCTGGATTCGGCTGGCCATATGCGCCACGACGGCGTGCTGCAGGCTGCAGGCCACCGCAATGCGCGGGTGATAACGGTCCAGGGCCCAGGCCAGCAGGTCTTCGGCGGTGCCGTCGCCGGTGTATCCAAAGGCGGAGTAGTCCTCGGTCATGGGCCTCCTTCCTGCCTGCCGCGGGGCGGCTGGCGGCGGCCCGACCGAGCCCCGGCCATCACCGGACAGGGCGGCCGTCTGCACGCCGTGGCGGCCATTCCGCCGCACCCACCGCAGCCCACGCAGGACCCAATGGCGACAATATCAAATTAATCGATCAAATTAGTAATAATAAAAACTGGAGGCGCCTCAGGATGTCAAGGCCGCCGCCGGCGCGCTGAACTGTCGCGGTCGGCGACGGCGGTCCGGGTCAGCGGGGCATCACCTCGACGCGAACCACCAGGCCGGGAAGCAAGCCGGGGGTTGCCGCGACCGAGGCCGTGGCACCGACGCGATCCGTGCCGGGCATCACCTCCGGGTCCACGCGGTCCAGGTACCCGGTGGCGACAGGCGTGCCCGTTGTCGCCGGGTCGGCAGCGGTTGGCCGGCAAACCGCAGTGTCGCGCTGCCCCGGGGTCGACCGGCCGCCCTGGTCCGGCGACCGGAGGCGGGAAGGCAGTGCGGCACGGACGACGACGTGCTGGCCGGCGTGCACCTGCGCCAGGCAGTGCAACGGCAGAAAGAGCTGCGCCTTGAGGCGATGCCGATCGATCAGCCGCACGCAGGCCATGGTGGCCGCCACCGGCTGCCCCGGGGCGATCGCCACCGCCGCCACGGCGCCCGCAACCGGGGCCAGAAGCACACAGGCTTCGGCCTCCAACATGGCCTCTTCGACCCGCAACTGCGCCAGTTGCGCCTGGTTTTCCAGGGTCAGCAGGTCCAGCGCGGCAATGCCGCCCTGGGCCAACAGCGGCCGCATCCGGGCCAGTCGCTGCTGCTGCTGGTCGGCGGCCAGCCGCGCCGCCTGCAACCGCAGCCGCGCCTGCCGGTCATCCAGGCAGGCGAGCGTGTCGCCGGCCTGCACCTGGTCGCCCACTCGGGCGCGAACCTGTTGTACGCACCCGGCCGTGCGGGCCAGGACATCGATGGACACGGCCGGCTCGAGCACGGCTTCCATCGCCACGATGGCGCCGGTGGGTACGGCCTGGGAGCCGCCCTGGCCGGCGGCGGCGCCGAAGCCGACCAGCGCGATCAATATGGCGCCGGCCCGTCGGCGCCCGTGCCCCGTGGGGCCCTGGCGTTCGGGGCCGTCCATCGCCATGTAGGCTTGGAGCGTCACCGCAGTGCCGGCCGTGGGGCCCCCCGGTCCTTCCGCAAGGGCGCGCGCCGCGGCCGCGCCCGCCGCGCGGCGCCCGGTCGGGACGGTCAGCGTCGTGGGGCTCCACCGGTGCCCGCGGTCGGGTCGGTGACTGCGGGCGGTGCAGGCCGGCTTGCCGGGGGCCACGACGGCGCCCGGCTGCCAATGACCGCGTGGCGACGGCGGGCCAGGCGCTTCGGCGACGGGTTCGCCATGGCCGCTGCCGACGTGCCATGACGCGGTCGGTTGCCGCACTCGTTCGTCCATCACGGTTCTCCCACAATCAGGCGCAGCTCCAACGTTCCGGTCACCCGTACGGTGCTGTCGCGGCTGGCGGCATAGCGGTCCCACAGGGCGGCCCGCGCGGCCTCGGCTGCTTCGACGTCCAACCAGTTGGGCAATGGTTGGCGGCGCAGGTGCAGCATCGTCGTCTGGCGCCATGCGGCCAGGTAATCGGCCCACAATCGCGCCTCCGCCTGGGTGTCGGCCCGGCGCCGCAACCCGAGTGCGGCCAACCGCGCCAGCGGCGCGTAGCGCAACGTCAACGCCGAGTCACCCAGCATGACCGCGGGGTGTTCACGCGGCATCGCCGCCGCGCCTGGCAGACCGGCGGTGGCCAGCGGCACCGACGCGGACAGGCGTCCCGAGACCAGCGCGTGGGCCGGCAGGCCGGCCAGCGCCGAACCCCACGGTGCGTCCTGCAGTTGGATCCGGCGCAGGGCCACGGGTTGGCCCGTCGACTCGACGCGCAGACGCTGGCTGGCGATGTCTCCCTGTTCGCCACAGCTGAGCAACTCGCCCTGCCACGTGATCAGGAACTCCTCTCGCGTGGCCTCCAGAAGCCAGGCGCGCCCGGAAACCGGCTGGCGGCTGTGGCGCCACCGGCCGCTGAACACCAGCACCGTCTGTGCCGAGGCCTCGCGGTACTCCCCGTACGCTGCCGAGTGGGTTGCCAGCAGGTAGCGCGCCGAGCGGTACACGCCGCCCAACTGCGACACTGGCAGGAGCGCCAGGGTCGCCCCGGCCAGCGCCACAGCCAAGGCGGTTTCGGCGTGCGAGCCGGTCTCGAAGCGCAGACCGGGATGGCGCGGGAAGACCCACGGCCGAGGTCGCGGGTAAAGCAGGGGCACGCCGGTAAGAGTGGCGCAGTCGAGCAGCAGATGGCTCACGAAACCCACCACGGCGCTGGCGTACCCGGTGGGCCAAGCGGTCAGCAGCGGGGCCAGGACTGCGGCCAGACCGGCACTGGCCACCAGGCTATGGGTGGCCGTGCGATGCCCCACGGTCCGTTCCAGGCGGGCTGACAGGGCCGGGCACAGGCGGCCCAACGCCGACCGCGGATGATCGATATCGGGCAGCAGACTCGCCGCGCCACTGACCACCAGGGCGGGCAGGTCGCCGTGCATGGGCGTGCCGACCACGGCGCCGACGGCCATCGTGCTCAGCACCCCGAAGGTGAAATGCGTGTATGCCATCATGGTAGCTTACCGCCCCCTGAAGGCCAGGAACCGGACCAGCATGGCCGCTGCCGACGCCACACCGGCCAACACGTAGAGTTCCAGATCCCCCATCCCTCGGGCGACAAAGCGCAGGGCGATCAACGCCAGCACCGGGACCACCACCAGAGGTGTCAGATCGCCGGGAGGTCCGACGGCCGGTGGGTTCAGTTCACGGACGACTGCTGCCGTGATCGTCGGCTCGCGTCGCAGACGAGCCAGGAACTCCACCACGGCCCGCGGGTTGCCGCGGCTGTGGTGCATGAGGCGCGTCTCAAGGAGGCGCTCGTCCTCGACCGTGGCCCCGGCGGCGGTCTGCCGGATCAGCCGCCGCGTGGCTTCGGGACCGAGCGGGCCCACCTGCACCCGATCGAAGCGCCAGAACAGCGGTTCGTGAGCCGGCCGGACGCGGTCCGCCGCGGTTATCACCACGAAGCGCGTCAAGAGTTGGCGCAGCAGGTTCGACGTTACCGCCGTCAGGTTGGACACGTCGTCGATGATCAGGGTCCACTCGTAGGCGTTCACGCTGCCCAGGATCAGGCCGACCCAGCCCGGCAGCGACAGGCGCCGGTACCGCTTGCTGACCACGGCGAACGACTCGCTGGCCGCCACTGCAGACGCGTGCTGACCGCTGGCGCCCAAGGCCATATCGCTGTCTGGCGGCTCGGGTTCGGGGCACCTCTGTACCGGCACCGCCTGGTCGCCGGTCGGGTTGCCCGGGACCTCCATGGTCGCCGCGCCGGCTGGGTCCACGAGGCAAACCCCGCCGCGGTGCAGTTCGTGGGCCAACTGCACGACGGCCAGCCGCGCCGGTGTCAGGCCGGCCAGGTGGATAACGTTCGGGCCGACCAGCAGACCCAGCAGATGGGATTTGCCGCAGCCCGGGGGGCCGACCAAGAGAGTGTCAATTCCCTTGGCCAGGTTGGCGCGCAGGCGCGTGGTCTCCAGGTCACGGCCTACAGTACCCGGCGCCGTCGTACCGCACCGGCCAGTGGCGTTCCCGTGGGCCCCGGCGCCGAGCGGGTTCGCTACCGCTGAAGCATCTTGACTAGCTGCATCTGCCGCCATAACGGGCCTCCGGTTCGGGGAGCGTGGACGACTGAACTCGCAG
The DNA here is from genome assembly GCA_903893785.1 of uncultured Gemmatimonadota bacterium. Taxonomy (GTDB): domain Bacteria; phylum Latescibacterota; class UBA2968; order UBA8231; family UBA8231; genus CAITNQ01. The sequence goes on along the minus strand of CAITNQ010000419.1, from coordinate 339 downwards.
CTGGCCGTATGCAACCCCCATGCCAACTCTGATCGTCTTGGGGTACTGTCTTGGTGAGTCTTTGCAAGGATAAGTGACACAAGTGCTTACGGCTATGTCGTCTCCCGCCCGAGACGGGGGGCGGCAGAAGGGGCATCGGCGGCCATCCCACGGCCGGCCGTGGCAGGCGGTTTTTCGCGTAGCTATAACTGATTGCCGCAGCGTGAGTTGATAGGGAGATGGAAATCCCCCACGGCTGGCCGTGGGCCCACGCCCGGCCGTGGGGGATCGCGGTCCGGCCGGGTCCCCATTGGCTCCCGACGCACGGACCGGCAGGCAACTCGCACGCCGTCCGGGCCG
>CAITNQ010000418.1 GCA_903893785.1 uncultured Gemmatimonadota bacterium | reverse complement strand
TATCGACCGGGAGCTAGTCTAGCGTACCCGCCGCCGGCGCGCGGGCGGGTCGGGGGCGCGGGTGGCGTGCGGCGCGGCGTCTGCCATCCCCGCGGGCTCTCCTGGGCCCGGCGGTCACCGAGCACCCTGATGAGTAGGTACGCCATGTCGATCTTCCTGACTGTGGACCCCGCCGAATGGGTGGCCAGCAACCAGCTGGCCTTCGCGATCCGCGATCGCTTCCCGGTAGGGCCGGGCCACACGCTCGTCATTACCCGGCGCGTCGTGGCGGACTGGTTTGCCGCCAGCCGTGACGAGCAACTCGCCGTGCTGGACCTGGTCCAGGTGGTCAAGGAACAACTCGATCAGGGCATGCACCCCGACGGCTTCAACGTGGGCCTCAACGCCGGCCGGGCGGCGGGGCAGACCGTGATGCACCTGCACGTTCACGTCATCCCGCGGTTCGTCGGCGACGTTGAAGATCCGCGCGGCGGCGTGCGGTATGTGATCCCCGCGCGGGCGAATTACTGCCGGGAGCGCGACGAACCCCTGACCGATGGTCAGGGCGCCAACACTCTGTACCAGGGCCTGGCTCCCCTGCTGCCGCAGGCCGAGGTGGTCGATATCCTCGCTGCCTTTGTCCAGGACAGCGGCCTTGACTTGCTGGAACCGCCGCTGTTGGCGGCGCTGGCCCGGGGCGCCCGGGTCCGCTTGCTGACCGGCGACTACCTCGATATCACCCAGGTGCGGGCGCTCCGCCGCCTGCTGGAATGGCCGGCGGCGGCCGCGGCCATGGTCGACGAAGAAGAGACCCGTGACGAAATCCAACTGGCCGTCCGCGTGGTCGAGACTGCGCAGTTGAAGCGGGCCTTCCACCCGAAGTCCTGGCGCGTCGCCGGTCCGGGCTTCGGCGTGGCCTGGGTGGGCAGCAGCAACCTGTCCCGCTCGGCGTTGCTGCAGGGCATCGAGTGGAATCTGCGTGTGGATCGCCATTGGGACCCGACGGCCTGGCAGCGCACGGTAGCCTCGTTCGAGGGCCTGTGGGAACAGGCCGTACCGCTGTCAGAGCCTTGGGTCGATGCCTATGCCCAACGGGCGGCCGAGGACCCTCGGCCCGTCCCTCCAGGCGAGATTCAGGTTGACACGGTGGAGCCGCCCCCGGTTCCCAATGTCTTCCAATCGGAAGCCCTCGCCGCCCTGGAGCAGTGCCGGCGCGACGGCCGCCAACGGGCGCTGGTGGTGATGGCCACCGGGCTCGGCAAGACCCTGGTTGCCGCCCTGGACGTCAACGCGTTCCGGGCCGGTCATGGCCGGCCGCCGCGGGTCCTGGTTGTCGCCCACCGCCACGAGCTCCTGCTTCAGGCCCAGCAGACCCTGCGGCGCACGTGGCCCGAGGCCCGGTTCGGTTGGTTCTCAGGCAAGGCAACCGATACCCTCACGGCCGATGTGCTACTGGCTTCGGTCCAGAAGCTGTCCCGCCGGGACCAACTGCTCGCCTTCGACCCCAGAGCCTTCGACTATCTGCTGGTGGACGAGGTCCATCATGCTGACGCGCCTTCGTACCGCCGGGTCCTCAACCACCTGGAACCGGCCTTCCTGTTGGGCCTCACGGCCACGCCCGAGCGCGCCGATGCGGGCGACGTGATCGGCCTGTTCGACGACCACGTGGCGTACCGCGCCGACCTCGGCCAGGGCATCACCGAGAAGCTGCTGGTCCCCTTCCGGTATTTCGGCTTGGCGGATCCGACCGACTACGTCCCGATTCCGTGGCGTAACGGCCGCTTCGATCCGGCGGCTCTGGCCCAGGCCGTGCAGACGCAGGTCCGTATGGAACGGCTGTGGGAGGCCTGGAACGCCGCCGACAAGACCGGCGGGCGTACCCTGGTATTCTGCGCCTCGACGGCCCACGCTGACTTCGTCAGCCAATGGCTGTCCGCGCACGGCGTCAACTCCGCGGCGGTGCACTCTGCACCTCACAGCGCCGATCGCGCCGCGGCCCTGGCCGACCTTGAAGAAGGTCGACTGGCTGCCATCTGCAGCGTTGACCTGTTCAACGAAGGCGTCGACTGCCGCCCCGTGGACCGCGTCGTCATGCTGCGGCCGACCGAGTCGCCGGTCGTCTTCCTGCAGCAACTGGGTCGCGGGCTCCGCCTGGCTAAGGACAAGCGAGACTTGGTCGTCATCGACTTCGTCGGTAACCACCGGCTGTTCCTGGACCGCGTGCGGACGCTGCTGAGCCTGCTTCCCGGCCCCACGTCCCTGACCCAGATCCTGGCCAACCGAACCACAGCGAGCTTCCTGGGCGCGTGCAGTGTCAACCTGGACCTGGTCGCCATCGACCTGCTGCAGCAGCTCATGCCGCGCAGCGACGCCAACGAAGCCGTGCGGGTGTACCGCGAGCTGCGGGCTGCCCGGGGTGAGAGACCCACGCTGGGTGAGTTGGTCCGGTTGGGCCTCAAACCCACGTGGGCGGGCGGCCGCTCAGGCAGTTGGTTCGACTTTGTGGCGGACGAGGGGGACCTGAGCGACGCGGAAGCGCGTGTGCTGCAGACGGCGAGGGAATGGTTCTCCGCGGTAGACCGGACGGATATGACGAAGTCCTTCAAGATGGTCGTACTTGAGGTGCTGCTGGAGGCCGACGCCCTTGTCGGCGGCATGGATCTCGCGACCATCGCTGCGCGCAGTCACGCCTACCTGTTGAGGTCGCCCGAGTTGCGCCGAGACATCGAAGGGGTGCGCTCGCTTGGTGACCCCCGAGCGGTCACCGGGTCCCGTTGGCGTCGCTACTGGGAGGGCCCCAACGGGCCGATTGCGGCGTGGACCGGGCGCATCAGACGGCAACCGGCGACAGCCTGGTTCGGGGTGGAGGGAGACCGGTTCGTCTCGCGGGTACCGGCACCCAGCGGTCTGGAGGCGGAACTGGCGGCCATGACCCGGGAAGTCGTGGATGCCCGGCTGGCTGGTTACCGGCAGCGTCATGCAAGCGCGCCGGCTGACGGTACCATGGTCAAGGTCATCTGGAACCAGCGTGACCCAATACTGAAACTCCCGGGGGGCCAAGAGCGCGAGCAACTGCCCCGCGGCGACGCTGCCGTCCTGCTGCCCGATGGCTCTAGGTGGCAATTCCGCTTCGCCGAGATAGCCTGCAATGTGGCGCACCGGCCTGACAGCCACGTCAACGATCTACCAGAATTGCTGCGCCGCTGGTTTGGCTCCGGTGCCGGGCGGCCTGGGACCGATTTCCAGGTGAGCTTCCACCGGACGCGGGAAGGCCTGTGCGTCAAACCGGTGACCGCTCCCACAGCACCGCCGCGAACGCGCGGGCGAGTCGTCGCATTCCCGGCGAGGCGAAAAGCCGCCAGTCATCTGGCGAGCGATGGCGGCGTTGACGCGACGGAGCGGCGGGAGGTATCACTGCCGCTGCCGGCGCAGGCCCTCGCGGGCCTGTTCGCGCTGCGCGCCGATGGCCAGTCCACGGAGAGTCAGTATGGCCCTGTCCGCTCGGGAGACTGGCTGCTGCTGCGGCCTGTGTCTGGCGCGGTCGGGCACGGGGTCCCTGCGCTCAGCTCGTTGCCGGCCGTAGCTGACCGGGCCGCGGGCCAGCGGTACCTGCAGCAGGACGGTGATCGAGACCACGTGGGTGGACAACTGGCGGAGGAGCGGTCGGAGTACCAGGTGGAACCGACCTTTGGGCCCTGGCCGGGTACTGCACTGGTCGGCGTGGTTCGCCCCGAGGACCTGGCCCCCCCGGTCGGGACTGCCATCGCCACCGATGACCTGGCCGGTGCGTTCGGCCTGAACGATACGCCGTGCGGTGAATGGTCACGCGTGGACGGCCACCTGTTCCTGCTCGTCAACAGCGCGCAACCTGTCAGTGGGGGTGTCCGTCTGGCGGTCAGGGTGCCTGATCTGTGGCCCGCAGAGACTGCCTTCGTACTGGTCGGTGACACGGCTGATGGATGGGTATACGCCGGGGTCGGGCATTGGCGTGACGACGATCAGGCGTGGGTCGTATCGCCGCGCCCACCTGCACCACGGGAGACACGGCGCGAAGGGGCGAGCCCGGACCTGTGAGGGCTCCCGTGGCGCCGCGGCCGCACCAGTGGAACCGCCGGTCCCTGCCGCTGCCGGGCCGGCGTTTCCCCTGGCCCAACCCCCGCACCGTCTTCCGGTGGGTCCCCGGCCGCGACCATGGCTGCCACGCCAACCGCTGGGCCAGCGTTACTCAAGGTCCAGGACCGTAGGCTGCCGGTGCATCCGCGCGCGTGTAGTCCGGACGCCACTGACTTGGCCCAACCCTATCCCTGGAGGCCCTTCCACCCATGTCCACACCCAACAACTGGCAGCGTTTCTTCGATGCCCATGCTCCTTCGTACATGCGCAATGGCTTCACCGCCAACACGGCTTGCGAGGTCGACTTCTTGGTGGAGGAGTTGGCTCTGCCCGCCGGGGCCGCCATCTTGGACGTCGGTTGCGGTACGGGTCGGCATTCGGTCGAGTTGGCGCGGCGTGGCTATGCCTTGACCGGCATTGACCTGTCGCCGGGCATGTTGGCGCAGGCAGCGGTGGCGGCGCGTGAGGCCGGG
>CAITNQ010000417.1 GCA_903893785.1 uncultured Gemmatimonadota bacterium | reverse complement strand
GTCGCCGTAGCGTCCGGACCCTCGGCCCGGCATCTGGCGCTTCGCGCTGCAGGAGTCGCGCCGGGCGACGAGGTGATCGTCCCGACGCTGACTTTCGTGGCCAGCGCCAACGCTGTTCGCTACCTCGGGGCCCGCCCGGTCTTCGTCGATGTGGACAGCCAGACCTGGACGATGCGGGCTGACAGCCTTGACGACGCCGCCACCGCCCGCACGCGGGCCGTGATGCCGGTCCATCTGTTCGGTTTCCCGGCCGACATCGCGTCGGTCTGCGCCTGGGGACACCGGCGCGGGGTGGCGATCGTCGAGGACGCCGCCGAAGCCCTCGGGACGAGGGTGCGCGGCGCCGGGTTGGGAACCTGGGGCGCGCTGGGGTGCCTGAGTTTCAACGGCAACAAGATCATCACCGCAGGCGGGGGAGGGGCCGTCTTGTGTCGCGAGGCCGGGCTGGCGCAGCGGGTCAGGTCGCTGGCCAGTCAAGCGCGCCAACCCGGGTACGAGTATGTCCATGCCGAAATGGGGTACAACTACCGCATGAGCAACCTGCACGGCGCTGTGGGCGTGGCGCAGATGGAGCGCTTGCCTGCAATCCTTGCCCACCGCGGCAGGATCGTGACGCGGTACCGGACCGGTCTGGCGGCTCTGCCAGGTATCACTCTGCCACCAATCTCGGGCGAGGTGGCGTGGAATGGGTGGGTGATGTCGTTTCTCTTCCCGGCCGGGGTGGAGGACTACCGTGATGCCTACCGACAGCACATGGCTGCGCGGGGAATCGAGGTGCGACCGTTCTTCACGCCGCTGCACGTCCAGGTGTTGGCGCGGCAAGAACGCTCGCATGGCGGCGCCGTTGCCATGGATCTGCACCGACGAGGCGTCAACCTTCCCTCGTCGTACAACTTGACTGACGCCGACGTGGACCGGGTGGTCGAAGCCACCGGCTCATTCTGGCGTCACCACATCGGCTGAGACAGGTCCGCCATGGCACGCGCCGAATTCTTCAACCTCCGACAAGACTATACCGAGCAGGCGGCAGGCTACCTGGACCGTCGCTTTGGCGATGCCAGCGGCCGGCTTTACAACGAAGTGCACCGTTGCACGGTGAGGGCCCTGCTATGCGAGTTCGTCAACCCGGTCGCTCGCGGCCTTGAGGTGGCACCCGGACCGGGGCGGTTGACTGACGTTGTCCGGGGTTGCGTGGCAGCGCCTCTGTGCGTCGTCGATTTGGCCGACGGCATGGTCGCTGAATTGAAGCGAACCGTCCGCGTCTGTTGGCCGGATGTGGCCGTGGTGCAGGGCGACGCCTTCGCCTTGCCGTTCGGCGACGGGTGGTTCGACGTCGTCGCGACGTTCCGGTTCATCCACCTTTTTGCCGTTCAGCGCCAGCGCGCCCTGCTATGCGAGTTGGCGCGGGTCCTGCGGCCTGGTGGGCATCTGCTGGTGGAATTCAACAACCGCCGTTACGGGGGCGCTCTGCCGCGCCTGCGGGAGCGGGGGTTGGCGGTAGAACTGCGGGAGACATACACCACCATCGGGGCGCTATCCGGGACGTTACCGGAAGGGCGTCTGCTGGTGGTGCGCGGCGTGGGGTTCCCCCTCAGTCTCGGCGCGCTGTACCGGCGCTGCCCGCGCTTGGCTGTGGCTATCAACCTCCGGTTGGGGCGGTGGCGCGCCAGTCGGGGCTTCGCGCAGCAGCTCTTGGCACTATGGGTCAAGACGTGAGCCAGGGGTGGCCGGTCGGGCGCCTCGAGTCGCAGGCGTTGCTGGGTCGGCGTCTGCTGTTCTTGGCTGGTGACTTCAGCGCGCCCCTGCTGGACGGTCAGCAGACATCGTTGTTGGGGTGGATGGAGGCGACTCGAGCGGCTGGGGCTCACTGTAGGTTCTTCTCGCCATTGGCTGGGGCGCGGCGTCGGCAGCAGGCCTGGGTGGCGGGGATGGCCGGGGTACATGCGGCGGCCGCAGGCGCGCCGGTGCGGTGCCTCGGTGCGCTGCTGACCGAGTTGAGGCACTTCCGGCCCGAATTGACCGTCGTGCGGACGCTGGCTGCGCCGGCAGCGCGTCACCGTTGGTTCTACCGCGGCGTTTTCGCCCTCGTGCGGGCAACGGGGTGCAGGCTGGTTGTAGCCCCTTGGGGCGGTAGTGACCACGGCGGCCCCGGTTCATGGTTGCGCGGCCATTCGGTGTGGGCCCCGATAGCGGTCCCGGCGGCCGGGGCTCCCAGCCCTGGCGTGGTGCTGGCAACCGCACCCAAACGCAGCGTTGGCCGCGACATCGGGCTGCTTTTTCTGAATGGCACGCGCGTGTTCAGCCGGAGCGTACCGGACTACCTGCTGAACGATCGCGGGCTTGCCATCGGGCTGGAGGCACTCCAGCAGGCGAGTGCGGCCACGCGCCTGACTGTCGCCGTGCCGGCTCTCATCCAAGGCGAGGGGCGGCAATGGTGGGCCGCCGAGGTCGCGCGTCGCGGCCTGGCGCAGCGGACAACCACTCTTGGGGCGGTAACCGAAGTGGGTGAGCTCTTCGCCCGGACTCAGGCGTACCTGCTCCCCCACCGGATCGCCGATACCTTTTGGTACCCGCACTCGGTCGTCGAGGCGATGTACTATGGTGCCACACCGGTGATGTACGACAGTGGCGTGGCGCGGATTCTGACCGGCGGCGGCCAAGGGGGACTGCTGCTGGACACGGCACTCGACCGACGAGCCAACGGCGCCCGGATCGCTGGGTTCCTGGCGGCGACCGACAACGATGCATGCCGACGCCAGGGTCAGGTATGGGTTGAGTCCAAGTTCTGCTCGCCTGCGGCGCGGGCGAGGGCTGCAGGGTTCTTCGTCCAGGTGCTTGCCGCGGAGGCGGAGCAGGCGTGGTAATCACTTGCGTGACCCAGCCGCCCGGGGAGTGGAACACGTGGATCGCGGGCGCCGACGGCGGACCGTACCAGTCGCAGCAGTTCGCTGCCTACTGGTCGGCCATCCTGGGTTACGTGCCGGTGTATTGGCTGGCCAGAACCGGCGCTGCCGACGACGGCGACCCGCTTGGCGTGCTCCTGGGCTTCCTGTATTGCCCACTCGAGCGTCGGCTGTTCGGCCGCCGGGCCCG
>CAITNQ010000416.1 GCA_903893785.1 uncultured Gemmatimonadota bacterium | reverse complement strand
GCTCACCGATGCGGAGGGCAACACCAGCACCAGCGGCGACCTCACCTTCACGACCACGGCCGTGTCGGCCACCGGGCCGGTGATCACCCAGGCCACGGCCGTGCCGACACCCACGGCTGGCGCGTCGCGCGTCACCATCAATGCCACTGCCACGGTCGACGCGCCGGCCGTGGCCGGCAAGGTGGCGGCGGCGCGGCGCCTGACGGAACCAGGGGCCGACAAGACCGGCAGCCCGACGGGTAAGCTGGCCCGCACCATGGCCTTGTCGTTGGCCAATGAACACCTGTCCCTGGATGTCAGCGAGAGCGCCGGTTACTTCGACCTCAACACGGCCGATGGCCGCAACCTGCTGTACGGCGATGGCAACACCACGATGGCCAAAGTGCTCATCGACGGCACGCTGTATCGCTTCGGCGAGTCGTCCGGGCAGTTCACCCAGGCGCCCACCGAAGACGCGGGCGGCGTCGTGTCGGCGTGGAAGGTCGGCGACATCGCCGTCACCCAGCGCGTCACCCTGGTGCGGAGCCCGGCCACGGGACGCGATGATGCGGCGTGGATCCAGTACAGCCTGCGCAACCAGGGCACGGCCACGCATCAGGTGGGTCTGTACCTGGAAATGGATACCATGCTGGGCTGGAACGACGCCGCGCCGCTTAGTACCAGCTATGGGTACAGCGCCAACGAGACCGAGTTCCGCGGCACCGGCGTGCCAACCTTCTGGCAGGCCTTCGAAGAGGGGCCGGTCCAGGGTACCGGCCGTCTCGTGGCCCAGGGGACGCTGGTGGGCGCGGGCGCCACGGCGCCGGACCGGTTCGTGGTCGGCCCCTATGATCGTCTGGTGCGGGCCGAGTGGAACTACACCATCGGGGGCGGGCCCTACGGCGACAGCGCCGTGGGTCTGTGGTGGAACGCCCAGTCGCTAGCGGCCGGCGCCACCCGTGCCATCGCCACGTTCTACGGCCTCGGCCAGGGCGCCGTCAGCACGGGCGTGCTCAGCCTCAACGTTACGGCGCCGGCAGAATTGACGCTCGCCAACGGCCAGCTGTCGCCCAACCCGTTCGACATCATCGCCCTAGTGACCAACGCCGGCAGCGCGGCGCTGAGCGGCGTCACCGCCGAACTGGTCCTGCCGGCCGGACTGACCCTGGTCTCGGGCCAAATTCTGCAGCGCGCCGTTAATCCGGCCAGCCTGGCGGCGGGACAGACCGGACAGGTCGCCTGGCGCGTCCAGGCAGCGTCCGGGACCACGGTCGCCACGCCGTCCTACACCGTGCGCGTCAGCACGAGTACTGCGGGGGTGGCCACCAATGAGCTCAGCCGCAGCATCAGCATCCCGGCGCTGGTGCGGGCGCGCTACGTGGCGGCCGCCGAGCTCTACCGCGGCACCGACCCTGGTACGGGTCGCGGCACGGCCATGACGGCCGTGGACGGCGCCTTCGACGAAGCCACCGAGGATGTTGCCGGCACGCTGGATGTGACCGGCCTGGCGGCGGGCACCTACGCGGTGACCGTGCGGGGTCGTGATTCCGATGGCGTCTGGGGCCGCGGCCGGGTGGTCAACGTGCAGGTCAGTGCCGCCGCCGCCCCGGTGACCATCACCGTGGGCCCCGCGGTCGGTAACATAACGCAGACCGGCGCCGGTATCGCCTGGACCACGGACCAGACCGCCACCTCGCTGGTTGAGTACGGCACCACCACGAACTACGGGCAGCGGGCCACCGGCGTCGACGGCACGCGCCACACGGTCAACTTGACGGGCCTGACCGCTGGCACTGTCTACCACTACCGGGTGTCGTCCACCGCGGCTGGCCGCACGGTCCAGAGCGCGGACTCCACCTTCACCACCGCGGCGGGGCGGCGCCTGCTCATCCGGGCCGTGCTGGGCAACCGCCGGGTCAACTCGCCCCTGCTCACCCTGGCCGGCCGCACGCTGCGCTTCGAGGTCGCAGCCTTCGCCCTACCGGACACCAGCGACCTGCAGTTGATGACCAACTACACCTGGCAGGTCCCGGCCAGCCTGGGTACGGTCACCGCGTTGGGCAGCCTGACCCTGACACAGCGCGCCGGCGTGCAGGACTCCATCGTGTTCACCACCTCGATGGGCCGTCAGGCCTTTGTCGTGCGCGCGCAGGCCGGTTCCGCCAAGTCCATCACCATTGAGCCGCCAGGGCTGAACACGGTTCCGGGGGGCCGCCAGACCTTCCGCGCCACGGCCAAGGACCAGTACGGTAACGTGGTTCCGGGGATCGGTTTCAGTTGGTACTGTGTCGGCGGCATCGGCACCATCAATGCCACCAACGGGGCCTTTGTGGCCGGCGGCGGCGGGGCCGACGGGTACGTGATCGTCTGCATCACTGGCCAGCCGCTGTTTGCCGATGTGGGGGCCGCGGTGCAGGCTTCCGGTCGGGTGATCGTGGCACCGCCGCTACCCCAGGCGCACCAGCTCTACCCGAACGCTCCCAACCCGTTCAACTCCTCGACGCAGATCGCCTTTGACCTGCCCGAGGCCGCGCTGGTGCGCCTGCGCATCTACAACGCCGTCGGCCAGCTGGTGGCGGTATTGGCTGACCAGACGTTCCCGGCGGGCCACCACCAAGTGAACTGGGATGCCACCGGCCAACCGACGGGGGTGTATATTGTCCGCCTGGCCGCCGGGCTGTACCGCGAGCAACGCAAGATGCTGCTGGTCCGCTAGTCCCGCATGACCAGGCAACGGGCCACGTCCCGGCCCGTTGCCTGGGATGCCCGCCTTGGGCAGCGGTGCCGGCGTGGAATTAGCCCACGTTCCAGAACAGCGCGTTGGCTCAACCAGCCCGTGGGCGGCCCAGCACGCCGCTCATGGCGGGCCAGCCAAGGGTGGCACTCCCTCGGTCAGACGGACACGGTCAGGCCGCCAGTCGGTGCGGCCGGCGCTCGAACTGCGCTGGGCTGAGGTAGCCCAAAGTGGCGTCCAGGCGTTCGCGGTTGCAGCGAACCTCGAGGTAGCCGGAGAGGTCGCGGTGGGCGTCGTCATGGCAGTCCCACACAGCGTGATGGCCCAGTTCAGACTTGAGCAGATGGGAGAACGATCCGGCCACGGCGCGGTCCCAGACGTCGCCTTTGCGGCCCATGGCCTGGACGAAGCCATGTCCGGCCAGGGCCTGGGTGACGTCGCGGCGCGCGGGCTAGTTGCGGCGGTCGGAGTGTAACGCCAACCCCGCGGCGGTCGCCGCCGACCCACCATCCGACGCAACACTGCCAACACCGTGTGGTGGCTCAGCGAGCGACCCAAGGCCCAGCCCACCACCAGGGGCGAGTGCAGGCCCCTCGCCGCCACCAGGTGGAGCCACCCTTGGCATGTCCGCAGGTAGGTCAGGTCGGACACCCAAGCCTGGTTAGCCTTGACGACGCGGAACTACCGGGCCAGTCGGTTGGGGGCCACCGGCAACGGGTGTCGCGAATCGGTGGTGGCCTTCCAGGCCGCGCGGATGATCCAGCGCAAACCAAGGCAGCGCATCCGCCGCGCCACCCGGTTGCTGCCCGCCGGCCAGCCATCGGTCTT
>CAITNQ010000415.1 GCA_903893785.1 uncultured Gemmatimonadota bacterium | reverse complement strand
TACGCACCCGCGTCCAGCAGACGGGCCAGGGTGACCGGATCATGGTCCCACGCCCTTGCCAGGGGCACGGCCCCGCGCGCTTCGATGGCGCGGAAACAGTGGGCGATCAGGTCGAGATCGTACGCGGAGTGCTCCGCGTCCAGGGTCAGCCACTCAAAACCAGCGGCAGCCATCACCTCAGCGGCAAGGGGGGAGGCCAGGTTCAACCAGGCACCCAGGGAAGGGCGCCCGGCCTGAAGGGTGATCCTGATCTGGTTCGGCCGCATCTGTGCCTCGTCGTGCCGGCGCCGGGGAACATACCGCCGCGTCGTCCGGGCGCCGTCGACCGGACGTGCGCAACCTGCCTCGCGGGCATAAAGTGCGAGACGGGTCAGACCCACGCCAGCCCCCCGGCCCGTGGATTGACCGGCCCGCAGCGGGTGCCTATATTGCCTGCCTGCCAACGCCCCACCCGGTCCCCAGGCCCCAGCCACCTATCGGGGCCTTTCTTGTTGCGCCCCAGGAGCTTGTCGGCATGACCCAAACCCATGACGTACGCATCCGCGAGATGGAGCCGCTGGTGACCCCGGCCCAGCTCAAAGCGGAACTGCCCGCCTCGGCCGCCGCCACCCGCACGGTGATCGAGGGTCGTGAAGCGGTGTGCCGCATCCTTCGGCGCCAGGACGACCGTCTGCTGGCCGTGGTGGGGCCGTGCTCGATCCACGACCCTCAGGCAGCCATGGAGTACGCCGGCCGGCTCAACCGGCTGCGTCTGGAGTTGGCCGACCGGGTGGCCGTGATGATGCGGGTGTATTTTGAGAAGCCCCGCACGACCGTGGGGTGGAAGGGCCTGATCTCCGACCCGCACCTGGATGGCTCCGAAGACATGGCCACGGGTCTGCGGCTGGCGCGGCGCCTGCTCCTGGACATCAACGAGATGGGGCTGCCGGCCGGCAGCGAGATGCTGGATCCCATCACCCCTCAGTACCTGGCTGACTTGACCTCATGGGCCTCGATCGGGGCGCGGACCACGGAGTCGCAGACGCACCGTGAAATGGCCAGCGGCCTGTCAATGCCGGTCGGCTTCAAGAACAGCACCGAGGGCAACCTCCAGGTGGCGATCAACGCCATGAGCTCCGCCCGTCACCCGCACAGCTTCCTGGGCATCGACCAGGAGGGCCGTACGTGCTTGGTGCGGACGACCGGCAACCCCTATGGCCACCTGGTCCTGCGCGGCAGCGATGACCGGCCCAACTACCACCCCGAGGACTTGGAGGCGGCCGTCCGGCTGCTGCGGTCCGCGGGCCTGGACGAGTCCGTCCTGGTCGACTGCAGTCATGGCAACTCGGCCAAGCAGTTCGCCCGGCAGGAGCGCGTCTGGGATGATGTCGTCCGTCAGCGCGCTAGCGGATCGCGCGCCATCATCGGCATGATGGTAGAAAGCAATCTGGTCGAGGGCAGTCAGAAGGTGGGCGCAGATGCGTCGTCCCTGCGGTACGGCGTGTCCATAACGGACGCCTGCCTGGGCTGGGAAGCAACGGAAACACTGCTCCGGCGGGCGTTCGGCCAACACGGGTAAGGGCGCCCCGGGCCTCAGTGCAGGCCCCCCTTGGCTGCGGCTTGGGCGGCCAACTGCGCGCTGCGGCGGTATTCGGCATTGCCCGGATCCAGCCGGGCCGCCCGGCCGAAAGCCTGCGCCGCGACGGCGTAGTCGCCCTTCACCATGGCTACGTTGCCCAGGCCACTGAATGCCGGCGCATAAGTGGTATCCACGGCCAGGACCTTGCGGTACAGCGGCAGGGCCAGGTCCGGACGGCGGGCCCGCAGGTACAGATTGCCCAGGTTGTACAGCGCGGGCACCAGGGTGGGTTCCAGCTCCAAGGCACGCAGGTACTTACGCCGCGCTCGGTCTAGTTCGCCGCGCTGCGCATAGAGCACGCCCAAGTCAAGGTGGATGGCGGCTCGGTTGGGGTACGTCGTCAAGGCGTAGAGCAACTCGTCGATGCGCGTGTCCTGTTGTTGCAGCCGCGCGGCCACCTCGAGCGTCTTGCGGGCCTCCTCCTGGCGACCTGTGCGCAGGTAGGCTTGCCCCAGTCCGTACTGGGCCCGGGTCAGCAGCGGATCGAGATGCGTCGCCCGTTGCAGCCACCGGATAGCCTCGTCGTAGCGATGCCCCCGCGACAGGGCCAAACCTAGGCCGGCAACGCCATCTACCGAGTTCGAATCCAGTTTGACGGCGCGCTGGTACGCACTGATCGCGGCGTCCGTCGACCCCTCCTTGACCTGCACATCGCCCAACCCAGACCACGCCTCCGCCATGGCGCTGTCGAGCTGCACCGCGCGCTCGAACTCGGCGACGGCCTGGGCGTGATCACCCTGACGGAACAGCAGCTTGCCGAGCGAGTGGTGTGCCCGGGCGTACTGGGGGTCGAGCGCCACGGCCCGCTGGATCGCGGCGATGGCCTCCGGGAAGCGCTCCATGGTCGCGTACAGACTCCCCAGGTTGTGGTGGGCGGCGGCGAACTTGGGGTCCAGAGCGATGGCCTGCCGATAGGCAGCCTCGGCCTCCTGGTACCGGTCCTCGGCCAACAACGCATTGCCCAGGTGGAACAACGGCGCCGGATCGTTGGGCGCTTCCGTCGCCGCTTGGCGCAGGGCGATGGCGGCTTCGGCCGCCCGCCCCTGGCGCAGGTCCTCGCGGCCACGGGCCAGGGATCGGGCTCCAGGCGCCTCCGGTGCAGCCGGCGGCGGCGAGGCCGAGGTAGCTGGCGACGGGGCGGGTATAGCCGTCTGGGGTGGCGAGGGGCGCTCACCACAGGACGACACCAGGATGAGGACCACCCACAGGGTCAGGACGCGGCCAGGACGCGCGATCGCAGCGTTGTGACTTGGCATCATTCGGTAACGGAGGCGACGGTTTGCGGGGGCCGAGGGCTGCCGGCAGGCAGCGGCGTCGCGGCCGGCGAGCCCGGCACAGCGCCCAACAATATAACGCACCTGTCTACCGGTGACGCGTGCGGGCGCCGGGGCGTGGCAGCGATGACGCTCCGGACCAGGCGGCGCGAGAGACTGCCACGCGGTCGGCGAGCCACCCGACGCGGCCGGCTGTCGGCTGGACCGTGCGCGAGCGGCAACCGATATTCTGTAATTGGCCTGCTCCGCTCCGCCTCTGGCCTGCGCCCGTCGTTGGCAGCGCCGGTCCTGGCCCCGGCTTCGCTGTCTGGTTGGGGCCCGATGCCCATCACGAACATCCGGAGGTGCCACCGTCCCATGGTCTTAGCCGATGACGTCGCCGTCCCGTGGAACCCGCTCCGTGCTTCGCGCAACACCAAGCCGGCGCAGCCGACCGACACCTGTCCCCACAGGCGGTGTCTGCCCCGCCAGCACCGCCAGTGGACCATGCTGCCACTGGCCCTGGCGCTAGCAGCCAGCGCCTGCGCCTCGCCGGACTACGTGGCCAAAGTCGGTGACCGGACCATCAGTGTGTCCGACTTCGAGTCACGCGCCAGGGTTCTGGTCCAGTCAGGGTACCGAGGTTTGGACACGCTCCGTCAGGACGACCGAGCCAAACTGCTCGACGGCATCGTGGCGCAGGAACTGGTGGTCATGGACGGGCTGGCCCGGGGGCTCGACCGCGACACTGTCATCAGCGAGGAGGTGGAGCATGCCCGCACGCGTGCCCTGATGGAGAAGCTCTATCAGGAGCGGGTGACGTCGCGGCAGACGGACCCGAGCGAGGGGGAGTTGCGCCGGGCCTTCACGCAGGATGGCTACGACCGGGAGGTACTGACGCAGCAGATTGTCTGCGCCAACCTGAGCGATGCGCAGCAGGCCCTGGCCGGGCTGCAACGCGGCGAGGATTTCGCGGCCATGGTGGCCCGTTACTCCGTCAGAGGCGCCCGCGAGCGGTTTGGTGCCGTGGGCGATATTGGCTGGGTCAAGATCGCTGACATGCTTGAGGGCCTCAAGGGCCCGGTCATGAGCGTGCCCGTCGGCAGCCTGTGCCCGGAGCCGGTCCAAACCGACCTGGGCTACAACGTCTTCAAAGTCAACGGCAGGCGAGACGTGGATTTCGCCACCGTCCGGCCAGTGCTGATTCAGATTCTGCGTCGCGAAGCCACCGGCCAGGCGCGGATGGCCTATGTCGACAGCCTGCGGCAGCGCTACCACATGTCGATCGACGGAGCCGGCATCGCCGCCCTGCGCCTGATTCCACCCGACCAGAAGGATCTGTCAGGTAGCGACTATGCCCTCGTAAACTGGGACGACGGCCGCCTCAGCGCACGCGATTACCTGGCCAAGCACCGGGCCGGGCGCGTCAAGCATCCTTCCTCGCTCGACAGCATTGGGCTGGTGAAGGCGGCGGACAACCTCGCCGGGCAACGCGTGATGGCGACCGAGGCTGCTCGCTTGGGCTATGACCAGGACCCCGGCGTTCGCGCCGAGTGGCAGAAGAAGCAGAGCGAGTTGCTCTCACGCTGGCTCTTTGGCCTGGAGGGACGGGCGAAAGCGACCAAACCCGATGACCAACAGGTGCGTGCCTACTACGATGGCCACATCGCCCAATACACGCGCCCCGACGGCAAGGTGACCCCTTACGAGCAGGTCCAGGCGGGGATCCGCCGACTCCTGCTGCAGGTCAATGAGAACCGGGCGATGGATGCCTATCTGGCGCGCTTGCGCGAGCAGTACCGTGATCAGGTTGACATCCGGCCCAAGATGCTGGAGAAGGCGTTCGCCGCGCGCTGAGCCCGCGACGGGTCCCCCAGGTCGCGTCAGCCATACGGTTGCCGCACACGGTCGCCGCAAAGGCCGGTCTCCCTTCGGGGTGCCCGGCCTTTGCCATGTACGGCGAGGCCGGCCCCCCAGCCATGGCTGGGCCCCGGCCGGGACCAAGGGGGAGGGCGGGGACCGGGTGCGCTCCAAGAGCCAGAACAGGCGATTGCGCCCGCCACCCGGGTTTGCGCCGCGAACGGTCCGGGCTGGCTCGGCCCACGCGCAGGGCTGACCCGGGCCGGATCAATCGCGACCTCCAGGGCACGGCGGGGAAGGGCGCCACGAGCAGTCCGTGCCAGGGCCAACCCAGTGCTTCCAGAGGCCGCCGGGGTTCGGGCCGCGAACGGTCCGGGCTGACTCGGCCCACGCGCAGGGCTGACCCGGGCCGGACCAATCGCACCGCCAGGGCACGGCGGGGAAGGGCGCCACGAGCCGTCCGTGCCAGGGCCAACCCAGTGCTCCCAGAGGCCGCCAGGGTTCGGTCCACAAACCGGTCCGGGCTGGCTCGGCCCGCGCGCAGCGCGGGTGCGGGCGGGCGCACCGCGATCGCCTTGGTATGGAGGGGGCGCGGGCACGAGGCCGCGACTGGGCACCGATCCGGCCTGTGGCGTCTCGGGGCACCAACGCGAAGGCCGGCGACGCAGGGCCGCCGGCCTTCGCAACAACAATCAGTGCGCTGCTCTCAGGTCGCGCTCAATGGTCTGACCCCAGGCCAGCGTAAACGGTGATGAACGAGTACAGCTCCGAGGCGGCCTTGCTGTGGGCCTCGTCGCGCCGGCTCCACTGCATGCCAACGTTGGTGGTGATCTGGTAGCCCTGGTACGCCGACGTATTGGCCAGCTGCGCCGCCAGGATCCAGGTGTTGTAGTCCTCAAGATACCCGGCCGGCAGCGGATCCGGGCGGGTGCGCAGATTCGCGAAGAGCTCGTACTCGGTTCCGGCGCTCAGCCTGATGTTCTGGCCGATGTCGCGTTTGACCATGAACGAGCCGATCTCAGTCAGTTCGCGCGTCTTGAGCTCTTCCTCGCTCGCCGGCGTCACGCTACGGTACATCTGCTTCCAGCGCGGCGACAACGTCCACTTACGGATGTCACGGGAATACGAGGCCTTGTTGACCACGCCCAAGAGTGTGCGGTCACGCAGGCCGGCTTCATCCGACAGGAGATGAACCACCTCGTGCTTGACCTTGGTGGTAAAGGGCACGTACCTGTCGTACCGGGCTTCCAGATAGGTCGTGTTCAGGAACGCGTCACGGGCCACCAACTGGTCGGTGATGAAGCGCGACTCGCCATCCGAACCAACGGCCTCGACCCACTGGTACACGTCGTCAGGGATATCGTCCTTGACTCGGCGCGGATTGGCGATAAGCGACACGGTCAGATTGTGCTGCGGCAGATCCTTCTTCAGGGTCAGCAGCAGGTAGTCGGACGTACTGGTGCGGCTCGTCATGAGCAGCTTCTCGTCCAGCCGCCCCGCCATCAGGTTTGACTCTGGGAAGAGCTCCACCCCGGCGTATGCATTGTACCCCTGGTGCCCCTTCTTGTACGGCAGGTCGGCCTGGTTGTCATCCTCATACCGGTCGATGACGCCGTTGTTGTTCATGTCGAGTCCGAAGAGGAAATCCGGCGGATCGACATCATAGCGGAGGAAGGGTTCCGCGTAGTCGGGCATGTCATTGAAGTTGCGGTTGAAGTCCGGGATATCGTCGTTGTCTTCATCGAGACCCGGGAAGACCGCATCGTCCGTCTTCAGGTTCCGACCGAAACGGGTGTTCGTGACCGGTCCCTTGTACCAACGCGTCCAATCAGGCAACTCGTCCTGGTCGTCATTGTCGTCGACGAACTCGTACACACTGGTCGCTTCGTTGTCGTAGTACACCTCGCCCTGGGCATTGGGGATAAAGGCCCGCGTGGTGTAATCGGCATCGATGCTGAAGGCCTCTCCGTACAGCGTCCATGGATAAAAGCGCTGCTGCGCAGTGACGTAGTACGCCTGCGCGTTGGTGGTCGCCAGCGCCTGGCCGCTCTCGATGTTCTCATTGGCGAACCGGCGGTACTGGTAGTTCCGCACCAACTCGCCGCGCAGGGAGAAACCGCGGAAATCCTGGATGTCAAGGTTCAACCCGAAGAGGCGGTTGCCCGTGGGCAGACCATAGCGGAACTGCTGATAGCCTTGGTTCGACCCGTCCTTGACATTGCCCGGCGCGCGCAGCATGGGCAGGTACACCGGGGTGCCGACGAAGTTAGTTTGCTTGTTGGAGGTGATGTCTACCCGGTAGTCATTCGCCAGAACCAGACCGATGTCAACGTATTTGATCTGGCGGAAGTCTTCCATGCCCGGGGCGTCAGCGACACTCGGCGAGAAGTCCTCCAAGTTGAACGTCAGCGTTACGACGTCCACGCCGCTGGCTTCGATAACACCGCGCCGACGCAACCCGCCTTCGATCGTGGGCAGGATGTCGTCAGTATGGTCGACCCCGTTGACCAAGATGCGCCACCGCGACAACAGGGCACCGCCCTCACCGTCTTCGGGCGAATCGTCCGAGATCCGGACGATGATGCTGCGCACAAAGTCGGTATTCAGGCCACCGGCCAACACGCCCTTCATCGAGTTTTCGCCGAAGCCCAGCGATGTGGACCGGTGCGCGGCGTTGACGAAGGTCATGCCCACGTTGGCGAAATCCCCCACCTGGGCCTGCCCGCGTGCCGCGTACAGGTTGGTGTATGGGTCGGCCGTGATCGGCGGATCGCCGCTGCTGAGGGCTATGTCACCCGTGTTGCTGACGCGCGACGTGATCAGGGTCGCACCGTATTTGTCCGAAAGGAAATCCCACTGCACGCCGTCAAAACGTGGCTTGTTGAAGGTCAACGGCGTCAGCGAGGTGCGGATACCGTCGCCGACCATCAGGGAGGTGTGGTACTGCCCCGTATGGCTCGATGAGATGACCACATTGCGGAACCAACTGGAAAAGCGAGGGTCTTTGAAGATGTTGCTGCCGTTGGCCTCAGGATAGGCTTCAGTCCAGTTGTAGATCTCCCAACCCTTGGTGATGTAGAGCCCGTACTGGTCGTAATACGGCACCCCCTCAAGGGCCACGGGGTTATAGGTCTGGTAATACTCCCGGGCGTAGTTGGTGTACTCCTCGGGCCGCCATCCGTACAGCGAATACAGGCGTTGCGGCAGATACCACTGACGCAGGGTGGGGACCAGCGTGCCCGGCGCGATGCGGGTGCCCGTCGTGTAGTAGGGGTTCTCAAAGCCGGTGGCGCCCTGGCCGGCGGCCTCCTCCAGCCCGGCGCACAGCAGCCCAGCCAGGCAAAACAGCTGAACCAATTTTCGGCGTCTCACGTATGTTTCCCCCCGTTTGATAGGCTAATACAAGACGTGCACAAGCCGCTGCACGGTCTGATTCTTGGCGTCAGTGTCGAGACTAATCTGCAGCACATAGATGCCGGGCGGGGCCGTCCTGCCGTCCTTGCCGCGGCCGTCCCAAGCGAACTGCGCGCGGCCTTCACCCGGAGCGGTATTGGCGAGATCAGCCACCTTGTTGCCCGCCAGGTCATAGACCCTGACCTCAGCCTCGCGGTCCGTCTTGATCACCGCGAAGCTCAGTGCCATGGCGTCGTTGACCCCGTCCCCGTTGGGCGTGAAGACCGCATCCAACTCCAGATTCTGGATCAAGGACGACGACTCGACAGCCTGGGGGACGTACACCTGGATCGCGTCCTGGGTGGAGCCGACGACGCCCTGGAAATTGTCCGTCTGGGTCGAGTTGAGTGCGTACGCCTCGAACAGAGTGGGACTCCGGTAGAGCCGCGTGCGGAACACCACAGCGACCGAATCGGAACGCACGGGAACTGGCAGCGCCACGGCCAGAGTGTCGCCTTGCATCGCGCCCGAGGCCACCACCGGCTTACCCCCCACCGAGGCAGAGACCAACTCAGCGCCACCCGCGCCGGCCGGCATGGTGATCATCAGACGGTCAAAACCCACGTCACCGGCGGTGGCTCTGCCGGGGCGGATGATATAGGTGAAGTCCTGCAGGGAATCGAGCGCGGCGACACGCGGACGCACCTCGCCGGTCAAGCCCGAACTGACGACCGGTGTATTCAGGACCAGCGACAGTGTCCTGAGGGCCGCCATGACGTCCGCCTGGTCGCTGATTAACCGAATGCGTGCCCGGACCCATCGCCTCGGGGTTGGCGACAGGAAACTCTGTCCCGAGTACCGATGGGGCAGGCTCCAAGCACTCCACGAGGCGTCCCGCATCGTGTCTTCAACCACGGGCCCTCGGTTCCTGGCTTTGGCCGCGTCCCACTCCGCCTTGGTCACTTCCTGCCCGTTGCTCAGGTAATAGCGCGTGACCTTCTGATAACCATTGCCGGTCTGCGTTTCGACCTCCACCCGGGTACCCTCAGGCAGGTCACCGGTCCACTCGAGTCGACGAACACTGTAGGCCGAACCCAGGTCAATGTCGGGTGACTCGAGTTGCACCTGCACCGGGTACCCCTCGCTGTGGAAAACGTAGATCTGCGACGCCCGCCCCCACGAACCGCTGTTGACAGTCATCATGCGCCAGAAAATGTAGCGCACAGATCGGGTCGGGAACTGCCAATCGTAGATCCAGCGTTTGGGCGCCAGCGAGTTGTCGACACTGGACAGAATGTCGTACTCGTACGGCCCTTCAACCTCAGGGTCGGCAGAGCGGCTGGCGGTCCCGTCTGAGACCAACATATCGAACGTGACCCAGGGGGATTGACGCTCACGGTCGTAGCCGTAGAGAATGGGGTTCTCGCCGACGACGAAGGGCTCAAAGACAATCCTGTCCGTGCGGTACACCGTGCCCAGATCAGCGCCCCACCACTGCCCCCAAGTGCGCCAGTCGGTGGCCCCAGCCGACTCGATGGCCCAGTACCGACCAGCCAGATCGCCGTCAATGATGCCGTTCGGCGCTACCCCCTTGCCGCAGGCGTTGCATTCGTGATTCGTCGAGGTCCACGCGTAGCCGCCCCAGGTGTCGTAACCGGCGGCGGTCCGTTCAGGCGTCGTAATCTTGGTAGTCAGGTTGTAGCCGATGGCGTTGACCTCGATCTCGGCCAGCGCCGCATCCGGAGTGCGCCCCGCCGCCTCGAAACGGATGAAACGCACAAGGTCGAAGTCCAGTGAGTCCTTGGTAACCAGGTACTGGCCGGTGGTCACGGCCTGGTCAAACGTAGACAGCTTGAACTCGACCGTTTTGGCGGTGTTGTTGTTGACCGGGCGGCCGACGCGAGTAAACACGATCTGCTCCGACGAGGTGTACAACGGCACGCCCGGGCTGGTGAAGATGGAGAAGAACCCGAACGGACGGGCCCCTGCGGTGTCGGCGAAAACCAGGCGGATGCTGCCCGCCGCCACCGCCCGACCCAGGTCTACCTCGACCCACCAACTCTCCAGCGGATCGGCAGCACTGGGTTTCCACCAGGTGGCCGCGTCTGCGTCCGCCACGCGGGCCACAGTGCCGGCGTTTGAGCCCGCCCGAAGCTTCTCCTTGCCGTGTTCGCCTACCGTAGTGGCGCTGTATTCGTCGCGGTCGGTCACGGCGTTGTAGCTGCGGCCGAACTTCTTCACCGAGACCAGGTCAGTGCCGACCGTGACCAGGCCTTCGGGGTAGCTCCAAGTGGCGAAGTCGCGGGCGCGGAAGGTTCGCACCTCCTGAGCCCAACCGCTGGACGCGAGGGCCAAGGCGACCACGCCGATGCGCAACAGGTACCTCATGGCTTCCTCTCTTCGGCGTAAACTCGATCCCACCTGCGACCCTCAGTAGGCGACGGCTATGGGAACAACCCGCGTGAAGGTACCGTCGTCCACATCCGCCTGGATGCGGACCAGGTAGACACCGGGCGGGACAGCCCGACGGCCGGTGGCGGGCCACAGGGGTTCGTGGCGGCCGGCGCCAAGTGCTCCCTTGTACACCTGATCGATCAGGGTCCCGGCCAAATCGAACACCTCGACGGTCACCGGCGCTGACTCGATCCCGAACAGGTCAAAGGCGATGGCGGTCTGGTCATTGACGCCGTCGCCGTTCGGCGTGACCACCGGCGATGTAAGCCGGACATCGCCGACCACGGCGACCTTCACCTGCGTCCCGACAACCTGGATGCCATTGGTGTTGGCGGCCGCGGTGGCGTCACCTCCCTCGATGGACTGCGGCAGGTAGGACACGCTGGCCGTCCTGTTGGCCAGTTGCCCGCCGAGGAACATGGACCGCTGGTAGGCCGCCAGTCGCAGCATGGCCCGGAACTGGGTTGTCCGGCGCACTGCCGTCGGTAGGCCCAGGCGCAGGCGCCCATCGCTGCTCGGCAGCACGGAGTAGTCAACGCCGGCAGTCGCCGACCTCCCGTCGATGATCAGCTCCTCCAACCGCGTGCCCGCCGGCACATCGAGCTCGATGGTGTCGAAACCTGGTTTGCGGGTGTCTTTGACCACTGTGCGCAGGTCGTAGGCGAACAGGGTGTCGATACCCAAAGGCACCTCGACTGCGGCCCCGACGGCCCCCTGCTGGTCGGGCAGCGATACCTCGGCAAGGACCGAATCCGCGAGCAGCGGAGACACCTCGAACGCGAGGCTGTCGAGCACGCCGAAAGCCATGGGGTCTTGGGTCGTCATCTCAACGCGGAACTGGAAATACTGGCGGCCATCCGACGACCTGATCTCGTCCCCGGACTCCTCGTACACCGCCGACCAGGTGTTCCAGTGGCCGATATCGTCGGTGAGCGCGGCCCGGAAATCCGGCAGGCCTTCCTCGTACGCCCCGCGGGGGGCGTCGGCGCCGTAGTAGGTCGCGGCATCGACTTCCAGCTGTCGACCGAGTTCGTCGTACTTGTAGTACGCCTGGGGGTCGGCGTCATCGCCGGACCGGCTGCGGATGGCCAAGGCCACCGGCGCGGTCGGGTCTTCGCTGATGCGGCCGTTGACCGGGTCGAGGCGGTAACGCGTGAAGTGCCAGGTCACCTTGCCCAGGCTGACGGGCTGCCCGAAGGAGTGCACCTTGGAGATGTACCGCCCCTCCTGCGGGTAGCCGCGCCCGAACGCCTTCACCTCGGCCAACACGCCGGTGGAGCGCACGCCGCCGAAACGAAGGCGGATAAAGCGCGTGAAGCGGAGACGGCAGGGCAGCCCCACGATGCTGGCATTGTTGGAATACGTCGAACCGACCACCTCCTTGAGCGGGTGATAGCGGGCGCTACCCGTCGAGGTGGTCTCGTCATCGAAGATCAGCCAGTCCAAGGGCTCGGTGCCGCGCGTGACCTCGTAGGCCTCGGGCGACATGGCGCGATAGAGTTGGCCATTGCTGTGCATGCCATACTGGGGCGGCATGAACAGGATGCTGTCGATCGGGATGGGGACACCCAGATCAAAGGTGAACCAGGTCACATCCGTGCGCGTCTGCGTGGCCGTGGGGCCGTAGATCCAGGTGGCGGTGATCTCGTCGCCGTCCAGCAGGGTCCGCATTCCTGTGGCTTCAGCCGCACCTCCCTGCCAGGTGCGCGGGTGCCAACCGATGGTCACCGTATCGACGGCCATGCCGTACCGGCCGCGTTTGGTGATCCATTTGTAACCCAGCATGTTGCGGGGAGTATTGATGTCGGCGCGCAGGCGGTCGCCGAGCAGGTTCATGCCTTCAGGCAGGCGGGGAAGACGCAGGGTGCCCGGTTGAGTGGTATCTTCGAAGGCGATCCACTTACCGGCCGTTGACGACCAGCTCTCGCCGTGGCCGCCCACCACCCAGGACGAGGTCAGGCTCTGGGCGCCGACGGTGCCGCACAGGGCTGCACCGGCCAGCATGGCCAGCAGCCACCGATGCCGGCGGGTCGCGCCCGCCTCCATCTTCCGGCCGCACGCGTCTGCGTGATTGGCATTGATGCTGTCCGGCCGCATCAGTACGCCACCCCCACCGCTCGCGCGGTCGTGAAGGTCCGGGCCTGCGCTTCGCCCTGCACCCGGCAGACGTAGGTCCCTGGTGGCACCGTCTTGCCGTCGTCATCACGGCCGTCCCATGCCTGCTCATAGGTGCCGGCCGACAGGGGGGCCGAGAAGAGACGGCGGATCCGCTGCCCGGACAGATCGAAGATGTCGACGTCGAGTTGGACGCCGGCAGTGAACTGGATAAGCACCGAGGTAACCTTCAGCACATCATTGACCCCGTCGCCATTGGGGGTGATGACGTCCGCGGAAAGGTCGACCTCGATCGCAGGTTTGGGGCTCAGCGTGTACACCCGCTGCGTGTTGGTGGTCACCGCATCGTTGGCGTTGCCTTCAGCCACTGGCTGGGGCAGCCCACCCCGGGTCCCCAACAACCAGGCGCTGATGGGCGTGCTGTGCTCCAGGACCTTCTGGTGGAAGGTGACGCGCAGCGGCTGTGCCGTACGACGGGTCACCGGCGCAAAGAAGATGTCGAACCCCTGGTTGGTCGTGCGCACCGAGTCAGGCGCCACCGCGGCCAGCCCGGCCCCGACCTCGAAACCGACGAACGTCGGCGGGGGCAGAGCCCCCAGGCGCAGCCCATAGAAGCCTTCGAGGCCATCCTGCGTGAACGTCGGTTTGAGATCGTAGGTGAACGTGGTCTCCACCGCGGCCGGGACCATCGTGATCCCGCCCGGCGGCGCGGGGGTCGAGGCCAGCGCCACCTCGCCGACCACGTCACTGGCCAGCAGGGGGGAGTATTCCAGTCGGAACGCGTCCAGCCGGATCGCGTTGGCTTGGTCGCCGGAGAATCTGATCCGCACCTGCAGGTACGCACGCGGGCTCGGCAGCTCGATCGGGAAGGAATAACTGCCGGTCGAATCCACCTGCATCGGGGCCGACCACGCGCTCCAGTTGGTCCCGTCGACGCGGATGGCGCCCTGGACGAAGTCACGCATGGGCCCCCGCTCGGCATCCGGAAGGGCTTGGTACTCGGTCCGGTCCACCTCCGCCACGACCTGGCCGGTAACCGCGTCCTGGCGGAAGTACGCCAGGCGAGGCAGCCGCGTGTCGTATTCGCTCTTGGTCACCTCAGTCTCGGTGCCGGTGGCGCGATCCCGCCGGTAGTAGTTCAACGGGCTGTCGTCGGCGCCCGAACGCAGCTGAATGACCGCTGACGGCGGCTCCAGCGGTGCCTTCGCACTGGTGCTGAGGCGCGTCGCCTCCACCAGCAGGCGGCCGTAGTTGGCCGGCTGCGCAAAGGCATGGAGTTTTGACACGTACTCGCCGCTGGACACGTAACCGCGGCCGTAGACCTCGATCTCGGCCAGGTTGAACGGCGCCTTGTCGAGGTTCTTGATCTGGATGAAGCGCGTGTCCGGGGCCTGGAAATTCAGCGCTACGGTGGCGTCGTCGTTGTTTTCCACCCGCCGCAGCAGGGAGTAGACGGGCCTGCCGCTGAGGAACTCATCGCCGGCCGACAGAGAGATTTGGTACGCGCGCATGTACGCGTCGCGCTGCTTCAGCGTCGGGTAGAAACGCAGACTGTCGACCGGGAAAGAGGCCCCGAGATCAACGAAGAACGTCGTTCCCGCCGGATTGCCGGACGAAATGAAGGTGGTCCCTGTGGAGGTGGTGTCGTTGCCGTCCACCAACGCCAAAGGGCCTTTCAGGCTGTTGAAGAAACTCGAGTTGGTCCACACCCTGGGCAGGCCGCCAAGGGTGTAGTCCTCGGGGGCGTTGTTCTGCCACGCCTGGCCAGAAGTGGCCAGCAGGCGAGTCAGGTTCTGCCCGGGCAAAACCCGCAGGGGCTGCAAGCGCCCTTCCGAGGCGGCCACGCCCACCTGCGATTCCGCTTGCGAATCCCATGTCTGCTGCCCAGGGCCGATCTGCCAGAGCTGCACCTGAGCCGCGCCCAGCGTCGGCCACAGGGCCAGCACTGACAGTAAGACGGCGCCGCCCCGCCACAGATGGACCGAGTGGCGGTGCCACGGATGACGCCGCGTGCCAGGATCAGTGCTTCTCAACGAGCTCGGGTGGTGGCTGTTTTCCACGGAACACGTCCCGCTCGAATTGGTAGTTGAGGTCGATCTGCTCCAGAGGCTGATCGGCGTAGTCGAACCGCAGCACGATGCCGGACAGGCGCACCTGCAGCTTCTTGACATCGTCATTCAACACCGGGAAGACCACGTAACCCTGCTTCTCCTGGCCGCTGAAAATGATCTGCCGTCCGAGCAGAGTGCGCTTCAGCAGGTCGCCGCGCGACTCGTACTCAGCGCGCCCTTGACCCGTCCGACCCAACCAGTAGGCCTGGAAATACTCGTCCATCTGGCCGTAGCTCATGGCCTGATAGCGGCGGTTGTTGGTGGTCGTGATGGTTGCCTGCAGGCCGTCGATGAGCACCTTGGGGTACTGGTAATTGCTGACCGTGACCAGGAACACGGCGAAGCGCGGCGGCGTCCAACCATCGCCCGTGGGATGCCAGTTGCCGAAGGTATAGGGGTTGGATGAGTGGGCGCCCTGTTGCGAGACGCTGGCAAACTGGCGGTTGAGCTGCCCGTCGGTCATGGGTTGCAGGGTGATCGTCAGGCGGTCCCGGGTATAGGTGACCGAGCCGTCGTCGTTGACACGCATCTCGGGCGCCTGCTGCTCGAGCGGCCGGAGCGGCCCGGCGAAGTAGCGACCACAGGCATTGAGCGCCAGTAGCGCTGCGAACAACCAAAGCCTACGCATAGGTGAACCACCGGCAAGGAGGTGAAGGGTGAGGCGCAGGAGCAGTTCCCGCAGGCGCGCCGCGGGAACCGACCAGTCGGAGAAACAGGTCAGGCCAACCAGAGGTGCTCCAGTCGGCCCGACCTGTCATCTGCCCTTCAACTGTATTAGAAGCTGTCCTTGATGCGGCCCCACGTGGTGGCCTCAACCGCCGTCGGGTTCTGCGCCGTGTACTCGCCAACCTTGAGCAGCAGGGCATGGGCGAAGTACTGGCGAGCCGAGGCTTCGGCGCCACGAACGGTCATGTCGTTGTTGAAAGCCGGGTCGCCGTCTTCGTAGAAGAAGTTGAACGGCAGGCCCTTGCCGTCAGCGCCGGCAATGGCGTTCAGGTCGGCGGGCTCGGAAGCAGCCGGACCGGCGTCGTCGAGCAACTTGACCAACGCAATGTCGAACTCGTAGTACGTATCGCCGCCGGTGTCCGAGGTCCAGCTGTCGGCGCCCCAGGCTTCGGCGGGCTCGACGCGGACTTTGGAATTGGCCCACGGAGCACGGCCATAGGCCGCCCAAGCGACCTGACCCGGGCCACCCTCGGATTCGGGATAGCGATAGGTAAAGTTGACGGTGGTGTTGCCAGCGGCCGCGACCCACTCCTGGCCGTAGCAAGGCGAGGCGCCACGGGTACGACCGTGGTCCTGGTAGTCAATCTGGATGCCGATCATGTCGCCGTCCCAGCGGGACACGTTGGTGCCTTCATGGCTCAACGTGTCGTCGTGGGCCGCCATGAACACGTACCAACGGTTATCCGGCGCGCCCTTCCAGGCCATCTTGGTGGTGACGTCGAGGTCATCACGGGTGGGCAGGGGACGCTCGCCCTCATCGCGCCACTCGTCCATCGTGAGGACGTAGTCCGGATCGAACCAGCCCCAATCGCTGTCGTAGCCGTCCGACACGATGGTCTGGCCGGCGGGGACCTGGAGCATGTAATACTCGAAACCGCTGGCGTTACGGTTCTGGAGGGTCGGGGGATCCCAGAACTGGCCCTGGACCGCACTGGCGCCCGCCAGTACCATGATCCCGAGCGCTACCAAAGACTTACGCATGGGTCTCTGCTCCTGATTACGAGTGAACTGCCCTGGCTGACGCCAGTGCGCGACTGCTGCGGATTACCCGCGGGGTACCACCCCCTTTCAGCTTCTCATAGTGCACGCGACCAAGCGCGGCGCGGTATTCCGGATGGATGCCCGCTGGAATCAATAGCCGGCAAACAAGCATCAATAATAGATCAGCAAGGTGCCATCGTCAACAAACCCTGCAACACGGCGCAAGACCCCACAAAGTCACGCCACGTGCGCCCCGCGACCGGCAGGGTACCGGGCGCCCGAACCTGCGGCAGCGCGTCAGTCCTCACCGGGCTCGGGCCCCAGGGCACGCCGGTTCGGCCGGCAGGAGCGGCCGCTCCTCGACTAGGCGGCGGACTTCCACCAACAGGCGCTCGACCACCTCGTCATAGCTGAACTGCCCCACCAGCTCGGGGCCCCGCTTGAGGTTGACGAACCGCGGGGCGCACCACAGTCCCAGGTCGGCGCCATCGGTTTCGCCCGGGCCGTTCACCCGGCACCCCATCACGGCGATGGTTATGCGGTGCTCCCTCGCAAAAGACGTGGCGGCGGCGACGCGCATGGCCAGATCGACAAAGGCCTCGTTTTCGACCCGCGAACACGAGGGGCAGGAAATGATGTTCAGCCCCTGCGGCAGGTAGCGCGGCACCGACTGGAACCTGCCTGCCGCCACATCCGCGATGATCTGCCGGCCGACCCGCACTTCCTCGCCCTTGTTGTCGAAGGGCACGGTGAGCGACACGCGCAGGGTGTCACCGAGGCCACGAGCTAGCAACTGCTCAAAGGCGATGCGCGTCTTGACAATGCCGTCCGGCGGCAGGCCGGCCTCGGTCACGCCCAGATGCAACGGCACGTCGGGCCGTTGCGCGGCAAAACGGATGTTGGCGTCGATGACGTGATTGGGGTCCGAGTCCTTCAGCGAGACGCAGTAGCGGGCAAAACCCAGCCGGTCCAGCAGGGCACAGTGCTCCAGGGCCGAGGCGACGATGGGAGAGACCGCGTCAGCGGCTGGGAAACGCTCGGTCAGCGCCGGATCGACCGAACCGCAGTTAACCCCCACCCGCAACGCGCAGCCGTGGCGTTCGGCCACCTCCACCAGGCGTGCCACCTTGTCGGCCACGGGCACCTGCTTCTCGTGGTGGTGAAGATGGCCTGGGTTGTAGCGGATCTTCTGGACGTGGGGAGCCACATCCGCGGCCAGACGGTAGCTCTCCTGAAGATCGACGCTGAGGGGCACGCGCGTCTGCTGGCGCACTTGGGCCAGGCTGGTCACATCCTGGCGGCTGTCCACCGCCACCCGCACCAGATCGGCCCCGGCTGCTTCCAGCAACCGCACCTGACGGACAGTGGCCGCCACGTCCTGCGTCCGCGTGGCAGCCATGCTCTGCACGGCGATGGGGTGGCCGCCGCCGATCACCAACCCGTCGCCCACGCACACAGCCCGCGTCGGCTGCCGTTGGATCTGCATCATCGCGATGCCTTGTCCGAAGGGCGTCCCGGAGACAAACCCCGGCCGCTACCGTGACCCGGGCTACAGCCAGCCCTTGATGCCACTGGCCAGCCGCTCGATTTCCACCTCGTCATTGTACAGGTGGGTACTGAAGCGCAGGGCGTTATAGTCCGCGCCCTTCTGACCGGGGATGTCTTCCTTGGGGACATAGGCATAGGTCCCCGGCACGGTCTTGACGACGATGTTGTAGGCGCTGCGCAGATGCTCGGCCAGTTTTCCGTTGGAGCCGGGTTCCCGATCCAGTGCGTAGGTGACAATGCCGGTGGCCAGTTCCGGCTGGGCTGGCGTCAGCAGGCGCAGGGCCGGGATGGTGGCCAAACGATCGCGCAGGTATTGGTTCAGCTGCCGGCAGCGCGCCTCGATGCGTTCACGACCCAAGGCGTTGTGGAAGTCGATCGCTACCCCGTGCCCGATCACCGTCGCGACGTCACGGGTCCCGAAGGAACCGGAGTAGGTCCCGAACCCGTCGCGGAACATGATCGGGTGGACGCGGTCCTTCGCCTCCTTGCGCACGTAAAGCAGGCCGCTCCCCTTGGGGGCGAGCAACCACTTATGGCTGCTCGAGGCGTACGTATCAACGCCCAGGGCCTTGACGTCGATCGTCAGCATCCCCGGCGCCTGGGCGCCGTCGCAAACCAGCAGGATGCCGCGCGGCCGGGTGATGGCGGCGATGCGCGCCAAGGGCATCTGGATGCCGGTGATGGTCTCCACGTGGCTGAACGAGCACACCTTGGTCCGGGGCGTCAGGTGCTTCTCCACCAGGCCGACGATCTGGTCGGCGTCCGTGGCCGGCGCCGGCATCGGGATGTACACCAGTTTGATGCCGCGGTGTTCGCGCAGCCACTGCCAGCAGGACATGCCGCCGCCGTGCTCGTGATTGGTGGTCAGCACCTCGTCGCCTGGGGCCAGATCGAGGCCGCCGGCCACGGCGTTCATGCCCTCGGTGGTATTGCGCGTGATCGCCACTTCATCTTTGGTGGCGCCGATGAAGGTGGCGGCCTTGTCGCGGATGTCCTCCATGCCGTTGCCGAGCGCGCCCCACAGGGTGTGGACCGGATCGGCCTCAAGCGCCTGTTGGGCCTCGGCGGCGGCGGCGATAGCGATCCGCGGGGCGCACCCTAGGCTACCGGTGTTCAGGTGCACCAGGCCGGGATTCATCAGGAACTCGTCGCGGACGCGGCGCCACCGGGTCAGGTCGGTGGTCGCCCCTGCGACATCGGCGGCCAGGCGGTTGATCTGCCCATCGAGCGCGTGCAGTGACTTGGCCAGCAGGGGAGCCGCGGCCAATGAAGCCGCGACGGTTTTGACGAAACTGCGCCTGTGCATGACGTCTCCCAAATGGCTTGTTGGGGGTGGGACGAGCCCGTCCCGACGGCGGTG
>CAITNQ010000414.1 GCA_903893785.1 uncultured Gemmatimonadota bacterium | reverse complement strand
GCGCCCGGGTTCGCGCTACCAGGTCGCCCTGTCCGGCCTGCTGGCCGGACCGGTGCGCCAGGTGGCGGCCGGCGACTTCGCCTGGTCTTTTGCCACCCCCGTGCCCCAGGCCATCAGCCAGACGCCCGCCGCCGAGCAGGATGAGGTGGACGCGGCCACGCGGGCGATCTCGATCAGCTTCGACCGGCCGCTCGATGCCACCGCCCTGGCCGCCGGCGGCGTCCTGGTGCTGACCGCCGGCGGTGTCGAGGTACCGGCGGGCAGTGTCGACTATCTGAGCGACAGTCACACCCTCCGGCTCAACGTTCCCACCGGCCTGCGTGCCGGGACGGCCTACCAAGTGCGTGCGGCGGCCGCGCTGGGAGGCCCCCTCCAGGGCAGCGATTACACCTGGCGTTTCCGCACCGCGGTGCCGCGGTTGGTGGCGGTGGTCCCCGACCGTGACGCCGTGAGCGTGGGCGTGGACTTGGCCGCCGCCAGTGTCACCTTCTCCAGCCTGCTCGACGCGGACCTGGCCACCAGCAGCCAGTTCACCATTCTGCGCGAAGGCGTGCCGGTGCCGCTGCGTCCCGGCGATCCCACACCGCGCGGCAATGGCCTCTATGAACTGGCGCCCGCCGCCGGTTGGCAGGTGGGCAGCGGGTACCGCATCCAGGTCAATGCCGGTGTCACCGGTCCCCTGGGCAGCACTGAACCGTTGACCTGGGCCTTCGCCACCGCCCGACCTGAGATCATGTCCGTCAGCCCGGCGGCCGGCGATACCGAAGTGGCCGACCTGACCGGCGCGGTGCGCGTGCGCTTCACCGCTCCTATCGATGCCACCCTCCTCAGCGAAACCGGCCAGGTTCAGTTGGTCGAGAACGGCGTGTCGGCGGCGATTCAGGGCGTGGCCTATGACGCCCCGACGCGGACCCTGAGCTTCACGCCAGCCACCGGTCTGCGTCCGGGTACCGCGTACCAGGTTCGCCTGGCTGCGGCCCTGGGCGGCCCGCGCCAACAGGTCGAAGGCGACTACCAGTGGCGCTTTGCCACGGCCGTGCCCAGGCCGGTCAGTTGGACTCCGGCCACCGGCACCAGCGTGAGTGCCGGCAGCATGCGTGTGCAGGTGCAGTTTTCCGGGCCGGTCGATCGTTCGTTGCTGACCCCGACCAACCTGCGCCTGAACGCCGGCGGCACGTCGTTGACCCTGGATCCGCTCGGGTTCTCGTACGACGCGAACACGGCCACGGTCAGCTTCCCGGCCGTGGCGCTGGTCGCCGGCACCCGTTACACGGCGTCGGTAAGTGCGCGGTTGCGCGGGCCGCAGGCAGCCGGGCAGCCTGATCTTGAATGGACCTTCCGCACCGCTCAACCTGAGGTGCGCGCCACCGTACCAGCGGCCGAAGAAGACGGCGTGTCGGTGAGCCTGCCGGCGTTGCAGGTCGCCTTCTCTGGACCGGTGGCTCGGGAAGATGCCGATGCCTTCCAGGTGGAGGCCCGGTCGCTGGCCGATAGCTCGGCCTGGACCCTGGTGCCGGTCTCCAGTCCCACCGGGCGTGACAGCAGCGGTGTCCGCCTGCTGAACTTCAGCCTGAACGGCGGCCTGCGGGCCGCCACCGAGTACCGGGTCACGGTCCAGCCGGCGGTTTTCGGTCCGCTGGCTACGGCGGGCCACAGTTGGTTGTTCCGCACGGCGGCGACGCTGACCAGCGCTGCCACGGGTGGCGACGTCGGCAATGCCGACAGCTCGGTGGTGCTGTATTTCCCGCCCCAGGCCCTCAGTGTCAGCGGCGCGGAGATCGTCATTCGGAGGCTCGCCGAGGCGGACACCCCGGCCAAGCCTGCGGCCGGGCCCACGCGCGTCGGCAGCGCCTACGAGGTGTCGGCGGGCGGGGCTGCGTTACGCAAACCCGTGACCCTCACCATGCGCTGGACCGCAACCGAGCTTGGCCGCAGTGCGGCCACCCGGTTGGCGGTATTTCGGCGCGGCACCACGGCCTGGGAGCGGTTGGGTGGCGCCGTGGACACCACCGCGCTGGCCGTCCGGACGGCAGTAACGGAGTTGGGCACCTTCGCTCTGTTCGAGGATCTGGCCACGCCGCTCGGCGCCGTGGCCATCGACGAACTGGACTGCCAACCGCGCGCCTTCTCGCCCACTGGCAGCCAGGGGGACCGTGTCAAAACGGACATTTCGTTCCTGCTGACCAATCCCGGCGACATCACGGTGCGCGTCTATGACCTGACCGGCCGTCTGACGCGGGTCATCGCTTCGGCCGAGCCCATGGCGCCGGGGCGCGTGTCGCTGCCGTGGGACGGGCGGGACGAGGACCGTGACCAGGTGCCCAGCGGGTTGTATATCGTGGTGGTGAACAGTGGCAGCGCACAGCGCGAGAAGACCGTGGCCGTGGTGAGATGAGACATATGGACGTTAGGCGATGGAGTCTCGTGGCCCTGCTGGTCGCGGTTCCCTCCGTGGCCCTGGCCCAGAGGATGTCGGATGCAACCGGGGCCAGCGGTCTGGGCGGCTACCAGAAGTTCAGCACCAACGCCGCCTGGGGAGACTACGACGGCGACGGGGATCTGGACCTGTACGTAACCAACTGGGGTACCGGCGTGTCCGTGCCGACCAACTCCCTGTACGAGAACCAGGGCGGCGGGCGGTTTGCTGAAGTGGGCGCCGCCCGCGGCGTTGACTACACCGGTAACAGCACCGCCGCTGCCTGGGCCGACTATGACAACGACGGGGACCTGGATCTGTACGTGGCTGACTTCTACGAGCAGGACGCGCTGTTCGAGAACCGCGATGGCAGCTTCGTCGAAGTCGGCCGTCACCGGGGCATTGTCAACCTGGTGCGTCAAGGCGCTGTCACGTCGGTCAGCTGGGGCGACTATGACGGCGACGGCAACACGGATCTGTATCTCGGGAAGTATTACTACGCCAACGAGCTCTACCACAATGAGGGCAATGGCCTGCTCGCCCCGGTGACCGACCTGGGGGTGGGCGACCCACGCGATGCGCAAGCGGTCAATTGGGTCGACTACGACGGCGACGGCGACCTGGACCTGTACGTGGTCAACCGCGAGCAGGAGAACACCTGCTACCGCAACGACCTGAACCAGGGCGGGGCATTCGCCGAGGTGGGCGCCGCCCTGGGCATTGACAACAAGGAAATCGGCCAGGGAGCCGCCTGGGGTGACTACGACAACGATGGCGATCTGGACCTGTTCGTGGCCAATGTGGGCGCCAATGCCCTGTACCGACACGAGGCCGATGGCCGTTTCGCCAATGTCTCGGCAGCCGCTGGCATCCGCCCCACGGCCGCAGTCTTCATCACCGCCGCCGCCGGTTGGGTTGACTTCGACGGCGACGGCGACCTGGATCTGTACCTGGCGACGGGCAGTGACCGGCAGCAGCAGCGCGACGTGCTCCTGACCAACAGCGGCGACGGAACCTTCCGCGACGGCGGGGCCGCCGCCGGACTGCCCTCGACACCCACCGCGCACATGGCCGCAGTGTGGGGCGATGCCGACGGCAACGGCAGCCCTGACCTGTACCTGACCGACGGCTGGGGCGTGGGCAATGTGCTGTATCGGAACGAGACCGAGGGCGCCCGCTTCTTACGCGTTGTCGTTCGCGGCCGCGGGCCGGCCATTGGCGGCGTCAGCCGTGACGCCGTCGGCGCGCAGGTGCGCCTGTTGGACCACGCGACCGGGGCCCTGCGCGGCTATCGGCAGGTGATCGACGGCGCCAACGCGGCCGGCGTGGTCTTCGGCGCCGCGGCCGGCTCGTATGACATCGAGGTGCGCTTCCCGGGGCGCACGGCGCCGGTGCGACGCGCTGAGGTGAACCCGGGTCAGACCGTGTACATCGACGAAGAACCCTAGCGATCAGGACATACGCCGTGCGCGCGACCCATTCCCTGCAGCGTCTGATCCCGGTGTTCGTGGCGGCTGTACTGGCCGGCGTCGAAGCCCAGGCGGCAACGTCGTCGCCCCAGGTCGGCGCGCGTGCCATCGCCATGGGCGGCGCCTTCACCGCAGTGGCCAGCGACGCCAGTGCGGTGTATTGGAACCCCGCGGCGCTGGCTTCGCTGCAGCGCCAGGAGTTGGGGTTCACCTACGCGGACCGCTATGGTCTCGGGCTCACCCATTCCTA
This sequence comes from uncultured Gemmatimonadota bacterium, assembly GCA_903893785.1. Classification (GTDB taxonomy): domain Bacteria; phylum Latescibacterota; class UBA2968; order UBA8231; family UBA8231; genus CAITNQ01. Next base: position 4,055 of record CAITNQ010000414.1, on the reverse strand, counting down.
CCTCGACTACTTGCTGCCGTTGCGGGACAACCACGCGCTCGGCGGCGACTGGTTGTACCACGGCCTGGACGATGGGGAACTGGGTTTCCGTCAGAACCAGCTCCGGTTGGCCTATGCGTACCGCAACGGCTTCCGCTCGCTGCGCCCCTGGTTGGGCAATGCCGCCGTGGGCGTCAGTACCCAGTATTTCTCGCAGTCCACTGACCTGGACGGCAAGTCGCTGGGCAAGGCCACGGGGTGGGGGTTTGACCTGGGCCTGCTGGCGCCGTTGCCCCACAATGTGCGCCTCGGGCTGGTGGCCGAGAACGTGGGCGGTACCTCGCTCAAATACGACGGTGGCTTCAGTGAACAGCTGTACCCGGCGCACTACCGCCTGGGTCTTGCCGCTCGGCCCGTCGAGGGGTTCACCCTGGCCGCGGATGTCGATGACCAGCTGCACGTGGGCGCGGAGTACTGGGTGCGCGGGCAGCTGGCGCTGCGGGCCGGCGCCCGGACCGAACTCGACTCGCCGGACAAGTTCTCCGACGCCACTACCTTGGCCACCGGCATCGGGGTCAAGTACCGCTTTGCCCAGCTCGACTACACGTACGAGCGCCATCCGGTGTTGCCGGCGACGCATTTCACCAGCCTGTCGTTGTCCAACAACCCCCGCTTGGTGACGATCAAGGACGCCACCATCATCCCCAATCCGGTGTTCCGCTCCATCTACCGGCACTACCAGGACGTCGACTTCGTCCGCGTCACCATCGGCAACTCCTCGCCGCAGCCGATCGCCGCCGCGGTCAGCTTGATGGTGCCCCGAATGATGAGCGTGCCCCATCAGGAACAGGTGGTGCTACCGCCGCAGAGCACGCAGACGTACGCCTTCAAGGCCACCTTTGACCCCGACCTGTTCAATCAGCCCGAGGCCCTGTACGACAACTTCGTGACCCCCGTGGTGAAGGTCACCTACACCGTCAACCGGCAGCCGCAGACCGTCGAGACCCAGCCCGACCGCATCTACGTGGCCGGCAAGGGCAAACTCAGCTGGAACGTGCCGGGAATGGTGGTGACTTTCATCACCCCGGCGGACCTGGCCGTAGCCGGGATGGCCCGCGGCCTGGTGCAGCGCTACGACCCGCTGCTGACCGCCCGGTTCAATCGCTCGAATCTGGGCAAGGCCGTGGTGCTGTTCGACGCCATGGGTCAATACCGCATCCGCTACAACGCCGACTCCAAGACCCCGTTTGCCACCATCTCGTCGGACAAGACCATCTTCGATACGGTTCAGTATCCCAGCGAGCTGTTGGCCAAGACCGCGGGAATGGACACCAAGGTCGGCGACTGCGACGATCTGGCCGTGCTCTACGCCTCACTGCTCGAGAACCTCAGCATCGACACGGCGCTGCTGGAGTCCAACGAACCCGGGCGCGGCCATATCTACCTCATGTTTGACAGCGGCGTTCCGGCGGAGCGCGCCGAAGATCATTTCGCCAGCCCGGCGGAGTATGTGCAATGGGAAGGCCGGATCTGGATCCCGGTCGAGACCACCATGTTCGGATTCCCCTTTGCCGATGCCTGGCGCAACGGGGCCGCCGAATACCAGCGTTTGAAGCCTCAGGGCTTGATCCAGGAGACCTACGTCCAGCAGTGGATGCCCGTGTACCAGGCTGCTTCGCTGACCCCGTCGGTAGCCGAGTTGCCGCCATCGTCAGCGGTGGACTCGCTGCTGGTCCGCGACCAGAAATTCTTCGACGAACGCGTTGATCAGATCGCCCTGGGAACCGGCGTCAACGCCACCACGGTGGATGGCGCCTACGACGCCGGCGCGGCATACCTGCGCGTGGATCACCTCGACAAGGCCGGCGCCATGTTCGACCGGGTGCTCGAATTGGCGCCCAACCACGTGGACGCGCTCAACGCCAAGGGCGTACTGCTGACACGCCAAGGGCGCTATGACGAAGCCCTCGACTACTACCGGCGGGCGCTGCAGCTGGACGACAACAACGGCGTGCGCATGAACATCGCCCTGACCTATTATCTCAAGGGCGAGCGACAAACGGCCGACCGCCTGTTTGAGGAAGTGGTGGCCCTGGACGATTCGTACAGCGAGCTGTTCGACTTCCTGGCTTCGGTGGGCGATGCCGAAGAGGCGTACCAGAACGGGGCCAACTACCTGCGCCAGGGCCGTCCTGCCGAAGCTATTGAGCAGTTTGATCGGGCGCTGGCCGCTGATCCCAAGTATGCCGACGCCATCAACGCCAAAGCCGTGGCGCTGGCGCACCAGGGCAAGGCGGACGAGGCGCTCAAGCTGGCCGAGCAGGCGGCGCGCCTCCGACCCGATCAGCTGGGCTTCCGACTCAACGTGGCCCTGCTTCATTACCTGACCGGCGATGCGCGCGGGGCCGAGGTGCTCTACCGGCAGGTGGTCGCGCAAGACGACTCGTATGATGGCCTGCTCGACGTGATTGCCAACGTCGAGTCCGCCGACGAGGATTACCGCCTGGCGGTGTCCTACATGCAGCAGGGCGACATGGCCAAGGCATCGGAACGCCTGGACCGGGCCCTGGCGGCCCAACCCGACCTGGCCGATGCGTACAACGCCAAGGGCGTGATCCTGACCCACCAGGGGCAGTATGACCAGGCCTATGCCGCCTTCGAGGCCGCTGCGCGGCTCATGCCGAGCCATCCGGGCGTGCTGCTGAACCAGGCGATTGTGCGCTTCCTGCAGGGGCGGCGTCAGGAAGCGGCGTCGCTGTACCGCCAGGTCATCGAGTCGGACACCCGCTACCAGGGGTTCCTGGATTTCCTGGACCAGCCATGAGCCGTACTGCCGGGCGGAACCCGCTGCGGGGCGCGGGCGTCAGAAAGAGTGGGAGAGGGGTGGGCCGCGTGACGTGGGTCATGGCCACGCGGCGGAGGGGGAACCACATTGGTGTTGGCCATTCCGCGCTCCGACCCTCCGGCATCGTGTTAACTTGACTACCCCAAACGAAGGAGTCTGCCATGAAGCGAGGTAACCTGTTGTTCCTGCTGGTCGCAGTTGCTCTCTGGGCGGCCTCGGCCGCCACTGCCGAAGAGGCCAAGGCGCCGCCGGCACCCAAGGCGAAGACCACTCCGGCGGAGCAGCCCAAGGCTGACCCGAAAGAAGAGGACTGGGTCAACACCGTGTGGACCCAGGTCGACGACATGGTCAAGTCCGAGGAGTTCAAGAAGCAGCAGACGGTAACGGTTGCAGGTGTGCGTGGCGCCGAAGCCGAAGACAATATCCTGGACAAGCTGTATTACAAGGGCGGTAAGCGGTACCCCAGTCAGGACAAACTGCAGAAGGCCATCGAGACCCTGAAGGAGGGCATCGCGCAGAATCCCAAGGCCGAATCAGTGCCCAAGCAGGTGTATTTCATCGCCCAGTGCTATGAAAAGCTCGGGCAGATGGATCAGGCCAAGAACTACTATACGCAGGTGACCAAGGACTACGCCAAGACGCCTTGGGCACCCAAGGCGCAGGAGCGGTTGACGGAACTGGCGCAGGCCAAGTAGACTCTTCGCCCTGCGACTGCCCCATGGCGCGGGAGGCCGGTGTGCGCAACCGGCCCCCCGCGTTTTTTTGTGTATTATAAAGGGCCACGGCCCGCGGTTCGGCGTCACCGTCCGCCGCCGACCTTCCACCTCCATCCCCGCAGGAGTCCGCCATGGCCGCTGCCTCCGGCAAAGGGACACCCAGGTTGCAGTTACTGCTCGGCCCGTTGACGGGTCTGCTGGTGTTCCTGCTGTCGCTGACCAGCCTGTACGAGCGCGCGGAACTGGTCAGCTACGACTGGCGCTTCCACCTGCGCAACAGTCTTCTGGGCACGCCGCCGACCGAGCCGGCGCTGGGAACCATAGAGATCGACGACCAGAGCGTCACCGCCGAAGGCCGGTACCAGGACTGGACCCGCGACAAATACACTGAGGTGGTCCGCCTTCTCGGCCAGTACGGGGCGCGCATGGTGGGGTTCGACGTGTACTTCATCGAGCCCAGTTCGCGCATGGTCTCCGAGGCCCAGTTGCGCAGCCTGCCGGCCTTGGACCCAGCT
>CAITNQ010000413.1 GCA_903893785.1 uncultured Gemmatimonadota bacterium | reverse complement strand
GCATATGGAACGGCCACTTCCGCGCGCCGTGGAACGCCGATTTCCACACCAACATCAACCTGCAAATGAACTATTGGCCCGCTGAGGTGACCCATCTGGCCGAATTGCACCAGCCGCTCTTTGACCTCATCGAGAGACTCGCCGAGGCCGGGGCGGAGACCGCGGCCCGGCACTATGGCGCCCGCGGCTGGGTCGTCCACCACCTGACCGACCCGTTCGGTTTCACCGTGCCGGCCGACGGCGTCTGGGGCATCTGGCCGGTGGGGGGCGCCTGGCTGTGCCAACACCTGTGGGAGCACTATCTGTTCGGCCGCGACGTGGATTTTCTCCGCCGGGCCTGGCCCACGCTGCGCGGCGCGGCCTGGTTCATGCTGGACTTCCTGGTCGAGGCACCGCCCGGGACGCCCGTGGCTGGCTGCCTGGTGACGGCGCCGTCCCATTCGCCGGAAAATTCCTTCCGCCTGCCCGACGGCACGACCTCGATGTTCACCTACGCGGCCACCATGGACCTGGAGATCATCCACGATCTGTTCACCGCCTGTCTGGAGGCCGAAGCCGTCCTGGCCGCCCACGGCGAGGGTGACCCCGAGTGCCGCGCCCAGCTGACCGGCGCCCTGGAACGGTTGCCACCCCTGCAGATCAGTCGCCGTACCGGCGCCCTGCAGGAGTGGGTGGTGGACTACGACGAGCCCGAACCGCAACACCGGCATGTGTCCCACCTATTCGGTCTGCATCCGGGCCGGCAGATCACCCGGCGCGGCACGCCGGCGCTGGCGACGGCCATCCAGACGACGCTGGAACGCCGGGGGGACGAGAGCACCGGCTGGAGCCGCGCCTGGAAGGTCAATGCCTGGGCTCGGCTGGAGGACGGCGACCATGCCTGGCGCATCTTCCAGGGGCTGCTGGCCCAGGGCACCTATGCCAATCTGTTCGATGCCCATCCGCCGTTTCAGATCGACGGCAACTTCGGCGCCACCGCCGGCATCGCCGAGATGCTGCTGCAGTCCCACGCCGGCGAGGTGGCCGTGCTGCCGGCCTTGCCCAGTGCCTGGCCCACCGGGGCCGTCCGGGGCCTGCGGGCGCGGGGCGACCTGGAGGTCGACATCGCCTGGCAGGCCGACGGCGCGGTGACCGTTGGCCTGCGTGCCGGACGGGCGGCGCGCCATCGCCTGCGGCTGCCGGACGGGCGGCTGCCGACCGGTTGGGCCGTCGCCGGCCAACCGCAGGCCCTGCCCCCGGTAGCCAGTGACGGTACTGTGGTTGTGGACCTGCAACCCAACCAACGCGGCGAATTGCACGCCGCCTGAACCGCGGCCAGCCGCGGCGCGGATCCGCCCACGAGGCAGAAGGAGACCCATGAGCACGAACGCGGGGGAGGGCCGCATGGCCGGCAAGCGGGTCCTGGTGACCGGATCCGGCACCGGTATCGGCCGCGAGGTGGCCTTGGAGTTTGCCCGTCAGGGGGCCACCGTGGCCCTGCACTACGCCCACAGCAGCGTCGGCGCTGACAGCGCCGTGGCCGCCATTGTGCAAGCCGGCGGTCGCGCCGTGGCCCTGGCCGCGGATTTCGCCCGGGTGGAGCCGGTGCAGACCCTGGCCGCCGAAGCCCTGGGTTTTCTGGGCGGGCTCGACGTGCTGATCAACAACGCCGGGATTACCATGAACCGGCCGTTTTCCCAGGTGACGCCGGCGCAGTTCGACCAGCTCTACCACGTGAATGTCCGCGCCCCCTTCTTCCTTACCCAGGCGCTGCTGCCGGCCCTGGTGGCCACGCGGGGCGCGATCGTCAACCTGACCTCCATTCACGCTTTCGAGGGCTACCCGGAGCATTCGGTGTACGCGGGCACCAAAGGCGCGCTGGTGGCGTACACGCGCGAGTTGGCGGTGGAGCTGGCGCTCCAGGGCGTGCGCGTCAATGCCATTGCCCCGGGCAGCACGGTGGTGGAGAACCACTACAAGGTCAGCCCCGACCTGGACTTGGAGGCGGGTGGACGGCAGATCCCCTGCGGTTTCGTCGGGCAACCACTGGACATTGCCAAGGTGGCGGTCTTCCTGGCTTCCGAGGAGGCCCGATATATCGTCGGGCAGACGCTGATCGTCGATGGGGGCACCACGGCCTGGATGCCCTTCAGCGACGCCTTCCGGCAGCCCATGGGGGTGCAGTTCGGCCGCGGCTACGTCCCGGGGCTGTAGGCCCCGCGCATCGACTCCGGCGGCGCCCGGGTGCCCCGGGCCGCCGCGTCTCCGGGCCCTGGCGACCGGCGGGGTGCCCGACCCGTGACCCGCACCAGGTCCGCCGCCGGCCCGGCGCGGCCTGCCAACCCATCCCCTGAGCCGCGAAGGCCTGCCTGACCTATGGACGCCCCCCTGGTTGACCTGTACGAACCCACCGCCGGCGGTTGGCGCCTGCGCCTGTCGCGCGATCCGGGACGGCCCCGGCCGACCCCGGGCACCTGCCTGGGTGCGGTTGGCGGGCGGCGCGAGTCCAGCGGCCATGAGCAGAACCCGGACATGGAGCAGCGGCCCGACGCGGACGACGCGCGCCAACACCGACGGCCGCTGTTCCCGCCGGCCGACCGCCACCTCCTGTTCGGTCCCCAGGAGCTGCCAGCCCTGGGCCGCATGAGTTTCCGGCCGCTGGTGCTGGCCTACAATGCCCCCCGTTTCCTGCTCGACCTGCACCTGGCGGGGGGGTTGATGGGCCACCTGCGACTCGGCCTGGTGCCGGCCCGCGGGCCGGGGCGCTGGTTGGAGGACTGGGCCGAGATCGAGGTGGAATACACCGACGGCAGCCTGGTCTATCGGCTGACCGACCCTGACTGGGCCGGCGTGACCGTCGTCCTGGAGGTGGCCGCCCTGGCCACGGCCGTGGGCTTGGTGGCCCGTTTCACCGTCACCGGCGCGCCGCCGGGCACGGGCCTGCTCTGGGTCTATGGCGGGGCTTCGGCGTTCTACACCGGGTACAACTTCGGCACGCCTCACTTCCGCCTGGGGCCGGGACAGGCCGACCGCGACCAGGTCGGCTGGGTCGGGGCCGCCGGCTGGCTGCGGCGGGCCTTTGCCGCCGGCGATGCGGTGCTGGAGCAGGCGGCCGCGGCACCCGTGCTGCTGCCGGGGTGGACAGCTGTGCTAGCGGTGGGCAGTGATGGCCAGGGCCAGCGCGGTCGGGTCAGCGCGGCCGTGGCGGCCGGCTCGGAGCCGGCCGCGGTCTGGGCGGCCACCATTCCGGCGGACGGTGCGACCCGCACCGGTGATGTCCTGGTCGAGCGACTGACGCTGGCCGACGGCGGCG
>CAITNQ010000412.1 GCA_903893785.1 uncultured Gemmatimonadota bacterium | reverse complement strand
TCGAAGGTGCGGTCTGACACGCCGGCAATGCGCTGGGGTGTCGGCGTCGGGCCGCACAGATGCGGAGTCACGAGATAGCCGCCGTTGCAGATGGCCGACACGTACCGCGCCATCTGCAACGGCGTCACCAGCATTGAGCCTTGCCCGATGGCCAGGTTCATCAGGTGCCCCTGGCTGTACCCGCCGCGGGTCTTGAAATACGCCCGCGACGGCAGTAGGCCAGCCGACTCGCCGGGCACCATCTCAAGGCCCGTCGTCTGGCCGAACCCGAACCGCGAAGCGTAGGAGTACCAGGTGTCGAAGCCCAGGTGTTGCGCCAAGTGCAGGAAGTAGATGTTGCAGGACACCTCAAGGGCTCCCTGCAGGTTCAACGCGCCGTGACCCCGATTGTGCATGCAGTGGAACACGGCACTACCCACCTTGAGCGTGCCGGAGCATGGTGCAAAAGCTGAAAGCGTGTCCGTCACGCCAGTCTCCAAGCCGGCGATGGCCGCGACCATCTTCAGCGTCGAACCGGGTGGGTATCGGCCCCGGATCGCTCGGTTGAGCAGGTTGGTCTCGCTCTGCAGCACCTGTTGACGCTCGCCCTGGGCGGAGAAAGAAACGAAGACGTTGGGGTCGAATGCCGGCTTGCTGGCCATGGCCAGCACGGCACCGGTTTGCGGGTCGAGGGCCACGACTGCGCCGGCCAGCGTGTCCGGAAGTGATTTCTCGGCCGCCCGCTGCACCCGCAGGTCGATGGTCAGGTGGAGATCACGGCCCGGATCGGCAACCTGCTCGCGCCCCGGTATCTCGCGCCGCACGCGGCCTCCGGCGTCAACCTCGACAAAGCGTACGCCGTCCCGCCCGTGCAGTTCATCTTCGTACACACGCTCTAGCCCGGTGCGGCCGATGTAGTCGTCCGGCAGGTAGCCTTTGCCCTGCAGCGAGGCCAGGTTCTCTTCCTGGATGACACCCATGTAGCCAAGGACGTGGGCTGCTGTCGAACCGAAGGGATAGTCACGCTGCGACTCGATCTCGATGAACAGCTCCGGGTATTGGTCGCTAAGCTGCTCCTCGACCACCGAAACGGTGCGGAAGTCGATATCGCGCGTCAGGCGGATCGCCCGCTGGCTGCGGCGGTAGTGCGTGGCCACGCGGTCGGCGCCGACAATTCCCTTCAGGGCTTCGACGATGGTGTCGAATTCCTGTCGCGTTGTCCGCTCGGTGGCGACCGTGTAAAACACGCGATTGCGCGCCAGCATCTCGCCACCGCGCGCGTAGATGACCCCGCGGGGCGCCTTGACGCGTTTCTGGGCAATGCGGTTCTCGTCCGACTCGCGGGCATACTCGGCTGAAGTTGTCACCTGCAGGTAGAAGAGGCGCAGGGCCAGAATGCCGAACAGAACGCCCACCAGCACCATCACATCGCGCACCGGGCGCTGCTGCCCACCGGGCGGATGATGCGTCATGGCTCAGGCTGGCTGGGGTTGAGAAACGAACGCCGGACCTGCAGTGCCATGGCCACGGCGGCTCCCAGCACGATGGTATACAGGCCCTGGCCGAACCCCTGCGCCAGCCAGTACGTGGGCGCCGACAGCAGCGAAATACCACTCGAACCCAGGTAGCAGATCAGGTCATGAACCAGGGCGGCGCCGCAGAGAAAGGCGAGCTGAACCTGGAAGCTATCGGCCACCACGCCAGTTCGTCCCTGGCTCACCGCGAAGCCCACCAGGCTGCCTGCCAGCGCCCTGAGTCCCAGGTCGGCGGGCATGTACAGATCCTGCAGCAGTCCGACGCCGAATCCCAGCAGCGTCGCTTCAGTCTGTTGGGTGCGCAGGGCGATCTGCACCAGTACCACGAGGATCAGGTCAGGCCGCAGGTCGGCGATGGCGAGCAGGTGCACCCACGTGGTTTGCAGCACGAAGGCGAGGAGCAGCAACAACGCGTGCCGAACGTGCGTCATCGGGGCGCTGCCTGGCGTGGGATGGTCAGTGTGGTGCCGGCCAGAAGCGTGCTGGACACCTTGAGCTTGTTGTGGCGCGCCAGATCCACCGGCTCAACGCCGAAACGCCTGGCGATGCTCGACAAGGTGTCGCCGCGGGCCACGCGGTACTGGACGACTCGCGGCTGGGCCTTCTTCGCCTTGCCGGCCGCGGCGCTGCTGGCGGTGGTCTTCCCGGCCGTCGCCGGGGGGGGCGTCAACGCCAGCCGTTGACCGGCCCTTACCTGGTTCCCCTGCAGCCCATTCCAGGCCCGCAGATCCGCCACCGCCACGCCGCTGGTGCGTGCTATGCCCCACAGGCTCTCACCGCGCTGCACCGTGTGGTACCGGGGCGTCGGGCGACTGGGCCCTGCACTGGCCTTCTCCGGGGGTTGCCGCCGCGGCGGCGCTGCGGTTTGGCGTACCGACGCCCCGGGCCGCGAAACCAGCAGGCGGTCGCCGGGTTGCAGGCGAGCGTTATGTAACCCGTTCCAAGCCGTCAGCTCGGTCGCCGTCACGCCGTAACGTCGACCGATGGCGCTCAGCGTTTCGCCGCGTTTGACGGTGTGGATGCGCTGATCGGTGGCGCCGGGCGCCGGAACGCCGGCCGGTGCCGCCGGTGCCGGGGATACCTCGCCGGCCACGGCTGCCTCTGTGTCCGCGGGGATGCGCAATACCCGGCCCGGGCGCAGGCGTGCCCCCTTGCGCAACCCATTGCAGGACGCGATCGCCTGCGGCGCTACGCCGAAATGGCGGGCGATCGTGGCCAGGGTCTCGCCGCGTCGGACCTTGTGGCGTCGGTACGCGCTCTTCTCGGCTTCGGGCAGGGAGGCATACAGAGCCAGGAACCCAGCTCCTGCGCCCACGGGCACGCGCAGGCGGTACGGCGGCTGGCCGGCCCGTTGGGGCGGCGTCACACGCTGCCGCAGCTCGGGGTTGAGGTCGTGCAGAACCGTGGCGTTCACCCCCAGGCAGCGAGCTGCGGCACGCAGGTCGATGCTGGCCGGCTTGGGTGGAAGCTCAATCTCGTCGAATGCCAGCGGCGCTTCCGGCACTGCCGGATCGATGCCCCAGAACCGCGGGTCCTTGGCGAGCACGGTGGCCGCCATGTACATGGGTACGTAGTTGGCCGTCTCTGCCGGCAGACTCAGGCGCCAGTAATCGCGATGTCCAGCCTGGGCGATGGCGCGGCTGACCCGGCCTTCGCCGGCATTGTACGCGGCCAGCGCCAGCCGCCAGTCCTGGAACACCGCGTACAGATCGCGCAGGTGTCGGGCCGCCGCGTGCGTGGCGCGCACCGGATCGCGGCGTTCGTCGACCCAGGCGTCCTGGCGCAGGCCCCGGTCGCGGCCGGTGAAGTCCATGAATTGCCACATGCCCACGGCTTTGGCCGGTGAGTAGGCCTGGGGGTTGAAGCCGCTCTCGATCATCGCCAGGTAGAACAGGTCGGCGGGGACGCCCTCTTCCCGGAGGATCTGCAGGACCAGGTCACGGTACCGGTTGGCACGCCGCAGCCAGCCGATGTAGGTGGCCCGGCCGCGCGTCTGGAAGAACCGGATGCTGGCCGCGACCTTCGCGTTGGCGTCGATCGGCATGTCGCAGCGCTGGCTCATCTGGTGGATGCGGACCAACTCGGTGGCATCCGGCGGCAGCGCCTCGATGCGCTCCTCGGAGATCCCCTCGAGCAGCAGCACCAACGGACTGTCGGGGGAGAACTGCTTCAGATGCGGGATCAGGTCCAGGTATGCCTGCTCGATGGCTGCTAGGACCGGCTGTACCTCGCTCTCGTCGGCGCCCTGGTCTTCCAGACGGGTTACCGCCTGAAAGGCTGCGTCCAAGTCCGCCTGGGCGTCGTCGAACCGGCCGTCGACCCGCGCTTCCTGGGCGCGTAGCAGGTGCCAGCGCGCAGTCAACAGCCCGCCGTCGGCGCGCTCGTGCCAACCCTCGTCGGTCAGCGAATCAGGCTCGGCCGGGTCCTCGGTCGCCAACGGGGCCCGGTGCCAGGGCGCACACCCCGCGGCCAGCAGGAACAGCAGGAGCAGGAGCGGCATGGCCTAGTTGCTTCCCGGGGCCACGATCTGCCCGCGCACCTTGATGGCGTCGCGGTACAGCCACTGCACCCCGGTGAGCGTTTCCTGGGCGTCAGCCTCGGTGCGGAAGTGGCCCAGCTCTACCCGGTGCCAGGGCGGCACGAAGGTGACCTCCACATCGGCTCGTTCCAGGTTCAGCAGGGCCTCACGGCGCAGATGGTCGGCTTCCAGCGCCGAGGTGAATTGGTCGAGCAGTATCCGCCAGCCGAAGACGCGCTGCCCGGGTGCCTGGGGCGCACTCGTTCCGGCCGCACCGGCCGCACCGGCGGCGCCCAACTCGGCGGCGGGCGCCGGCGTGGCCACTCCCGGGGCAGGGGTCGGCTTCACCGGTTCGATGAGCAACAGCTCCTCGTTCAGGCTCTCCGGATCGAATGTTTCGCTTGAGGCCGGAGGCGGTGGTGTTGCCTCGGCCGCCCGTACCGGCAGAGCGCTCAGCACCAGTGCCCATGCCAGGAACCGCCCTCTGCACGCCATGGAACCGACCTCGCGGCTCAGGATGCCCGTGAAGCAGCCGCCCAGGCCTGCAGCACCGGGCCGTAGGGCGGGCGAGCGATGCCCTGTTCGGAGATGATGGCGCTGACCAACCGCGCCGGCGTGACGTCGAAGGCCGGGTTGAAGACGCGTACGCCGGTCGGCGCCGTGCGCCGGCCCCACGCCGCCGTCACTTCCTCGGGGCGCCGCTCCTCAATCGGAATCAGCTCCCCGGATGCCAAGCCCACGTCGAGCGTTGAGACCGGCGCGGCGACATAGAAGGGGACGCGGTGTTCACGTGCCAGTACCGCCAACCCGTAGGTGCCGATCTTGTTGGCTACGTCGCCATTGGCGGCGACCCGGTCAGCGCCCACGATAACGCAGTCCGGCCGCTCCTGACGCATCACCGCGGCTGCCATGCTGTCGCAGATCACGGTCACGTCGATGCCGGCTTGGGAGAGTTCCCAGGCGGTCAACCTCGACCCCTGCAAAAGCGGCCGAGTCTCGTCACTGTACACGCGCACTCGCTTGCCTTGCTCCTGGGCGGCGTAGATCACGCCCAGGGCGGTTCCGTAGTCAACGGTGGCCAGCGCCCCAGCGTTGCAGTGGGTCATCACACAGACATCCGTACCCAGCAGCGTGGCGCCGTGCGCGCCCAGACGACGGCAGATTTGGCGGTCTTCCTCATCGATGCAGCGGGCTTCGTCCAGCAGCGCCGCCGTCGCCTCGGTGCCGGCCGCGCCCGTGTTGGCATCCAGTCTGGCCTCCATGCGCGCCAGAGCCCAGAACAGGTTGACGGCCGTCGGTCGGGTCCGTGCCAGGCGGCCGATGGCCGCCACCGCCGCGTCGCGCACTGCCCCGGCCGAGGGGCTGCCCGTTGCTTGGGCGGCGAGGACCACGCCAAAAGCCGCCGCCACGCCGATCGCGGGCGCGCCGCGCACCTTCAGTTCCTCGATGGCCCGGGCCACAGTCTCAACGTCCCGGCAGGCCACGAACTCCACCTGCTCAGGCAGCAGCGTCTGGTCGAGGAGGATCAAGGCGCCGTCGCGCCATTCCAGCGTCGGGACGCGCATCACGACCTCGCGAAGACCGAGGGCTCGCCCACCGCCTCGGGGCCGGCCAGCGGCGCGTCCCACGAGGTGACGTACGTGGTCTTGGGGGCGTCTCCCCACAGACGCTCCAGGGCGTAGAACTGACGGGCATCCTGCTGCAGGATGTGGATCACGATATCGACGCAGTCCACCAGGACCCAGCGGCGGGCTTCATATCCCTCGACGTGCCACGGGCGGTCGCCGATGTTACGGAGCCGCTCGGTGACCTCGTCGGCGAGCGAGCGGACGTGCTGGCCGGTCGTGGCGCTGCACAACACGAAGTGGTCGGTGGTATCCGTGAGCTGACGCAGATCCAGGGACACAATGTCCAGGGCCTTCTTCTCCTGCAGTGCGTCAACCACGGCCTGCAGGCGGTCTTCCTGGGACGGGGTGGTGGGCAGGTTAGCCTCCTTGGCGGCGGTCATGGATCGACCAGGTGGATGCGGCGGTAGTCACGCCCGATGACAATGGAAACCTCGGCCAGCCTGGACGGGTCTTCACGAACCTGCTGAATGCATACAGGTATGCCCATGGCTTCCGCCACCTCTTGAGCCTTGGCCAGGTTGCCACGGCGGTCGATCACCATGCTGTTGAGAAAACCGAAGGTCTCGGCATTACCCTCGTCGATCACGTCCATACCAGCAGCCCGCGCCCGACGCGTCACCCGCCCGGCGATGCCTGGTTTACCGCACCCATTCAGCACCTCGACGCGAACGGTTCGCGAGATGTGGGTCGCTGGCGCCGTCGCGCGGTCGGCCTCAACCGGAGGTACGAAGGTGGATGCGGCGTCCGCGTGACGCTGCCAAACGGCAAGTGCCAGCAGCAGGCCGCCGGCAGCTACCGCCAGCAGCCAGACCACCCTCTGCTGCACCATGGCTGACATGTCTCTGGGGACGTCGTCGATGCGGACCCTCTTCGGGCTCACGGCGCCCTGCCGTGGGCCCCTGGTTGCAGGCAGCAGGGCCAAAGAACGCCCACAATCTCGCGCGGCAGACCTGCTGTGTGGGCGCTGTCCAGCCTGGTGTCCCGGATTTCCGGTAAGCGCCACCGTAAGGGGCGACAGTACCCCGTGCTAAATGAAGCGGAATCGGCGCCAACCGTCAACCTGAAGCTCGGATCGGGGGCGCGCTTGGCGAGGGTGTCGCTGCGAGGCCTGTGGTACGGTGGGGTCAGCCGCCTGGGCCGGTGCAGGCCGGCCGGTGACCGCGGCGTGTGGGGCGCTGCCAAGACGGCACAGCAGGGCTCTGGCGAGGGGTCAGGCAGGAGCGGCGGGCCTTCGGCTCACAGGAGCGAGCCCGCGAGGCGGAGTGACAGGTACGCCAGACCGAAGTGCAGCAGGGCGCGCGCCAGACGCTCGGAAGCGGTGAAGAAATCAGGACCCATGGGTGGCCTCGTGTTACCGTGGGGCGATGCAGTCCGACGGGGTGAACGTTTGAACAGTAATAAACAAATGTGCACATGTCAAGCGTGGCCCGCATGGGTACTGTCGCGGCTGCTCCGACGGGGTCTCGCGGCGACCGCCCGAGCCACGAGCGGTCCGCGTCGCCGTCAACCAGGGGGCCGGTCGAAGGAGGGGGTCGCGGCTGCGGCCGGGATGGTCTCACGGGGGCCCGCCAGCATGGCGTTGCGGTTGCGGCCAAGATGGCGTGATGGCTGCTCCGACGGGGTCTCGCCGTGACCGCCCGAGCCACGAGCGGTCCGCGTCGCCGTCAACCAGGGGGCCGGTCGAAAGAGGGGGTCGCGGCTGCGGCCGGGATGGTCTCACGGGGGCCCGCCAGCATGGCGTTGCGGTTGCGGCCAAGATGGTGTTGAAAGGCCGGCCGGCATGGAGTGGCGGCTGCAGCCGAGGAGGCGTTGCGGGTGCCGCCCCCGCCGGTGGGAGCCTGTGCGATGCCAGGCGGCCGTGGCGACGTGGGGTGCGTGGGGCTGGCTGAGGGGGGGCGGCGCGGCACCCAAGTCGACTCGGCGCTGGCTGGTGACGATGGGGTCGCGCATGCCCCGGCCCCGCGCCATGCATGGCCAGCCGCGACCAGGCGCGGCTGGCTCGGACCGGCGGCACGACCCAGAGCCCGCCTGTTACGGTCTCGGTGACGACGGTACGCGGGTGTTCCTGACACGCCGATGGGGGCCACCGGGGCAGCGTCCAACGGGGCGGCCCCGGTGGCCTCAGGTGCGTCAGTTCCGGGACCGGTACGCGAACCGCGGCCCGGCAGACCCGGTGGCCGCGGCCACCGGGCCGGAGCCCAGTCTGGCCGGAGGTGACGCCTGCGTCAACCGGTCCGACGGTAGCGGTTCAGAACAGGCCCCAATACTTGAACGTGGCGATGTAGTCGGCTGTGCCGCGGCGCCGCGCGCGAGGCCGATGGTCGTAGACGTCCCACCCCAGGCCGAACATGAACCGGTCTTTGTACAGCGACAGGGAGAAACCC
>CAITNQ010000411.1 GCA_903893785.1 uncultured Gemmatimonadota bacterium | reverse complement strand
GTCGCCGTCCTGCGGCCCCAGGGGCGTCACCGCGCTGCTCTGGAGTGTCAGCACCCCGTGTGAGAAGGGCACTTGCGCACCGACGGCGCCCAGGGCCGCGGGCGTGGCCGGCGGCTGTCCCGGCTCGACCCGTGGCGGCAGCGCGCCCGGTGGGCCGGCGACCCAGGAAGAGGGGATCTGGCCACCACCGTACCCTGACCACTCGACGCCTCGCGTCCAGATGGGCAGTTGCGAATCGACCACGCCGTCGGCGTCTAGGCGGACAGATTCCGTGCGTGCGGCGTTGTCCACGCGCAGGCTCAAGGCGGCGCCGGCGGTGGCGCCCAGGCTTGGCAGCAGCTGCTGCACTTCGGCCAGCACGCCGGCCAGATCCTCCGGGGCGGCCATGGAGGCGACGCTGAAGCGCAGGCGCTGCTCGGCAGCCGACCAATGTTGGGCTTGGCGCAAGTCGGCTTCCGCCCGCCGGCGACGCGTAATGTCGGTCAGTACGGCCACCATCAGGGCGCCGGCCCGGCCGTGGTCGAAAACCGACGCGTTGGCCGCGCACGCGACCGTCGCGCCGTCAAGGCGCCGGTGGTCCCACTCGCCGTGCCATTCGCCCTCGCGGCGCAGGGCTTCGTGGACGGCTTCCCGGCGACGCAACCCATCGGGGGCGTCGGCGCCGTCGATCGTGGTGACCGGGCGGCCGATCAGTTCGCCGGGGCCGTAGCCCAGCAAGTGCTCCAGACGCGGGTTGACGTAGCGGATGATGCCGTCATCGAGTCCGGCCAAGTACACGGCCTCAGTCAGGCTCTTGAGCACCGCCGCCTGCAGCCGCAGCGACTCCTCGGCGCGGCCGCGGTCGGCGATATCGATCGCCAACAGGCGTCGGACCCGCTGCGTGGCCGCGGCCACAATGCCGGCGTACTGGGCCACGGTGACCACGGCATGTTCGTCGAAGCCGCGCGGATCGGTCGTGTTGATGCCGAAGGAGCCGTCGCCGTCGGGGAAGGGCACCTCGAGAATGGCCTGGACCCGGGGCAGCCCGAAGCCTGCCTGGTCCAGGCGGGCTCGGGTGGCCACCACGGGCTGGCCGCCGGCCCAGGCCTCCGCCACCCACGGGTACGCGGCCAGGGGCTCGTCGACGGTGGCATCGCCCTGGTCCAGGCGAGGCAGGTCCCACAGCGCGGTGAAGTAGCCGGGCCGGGGCGAGGGTACCTGCACCGATACCGAGTGGGCCGGGATCCCCCAGCGACGGAGTTGGGCCAACCAGGGGCCCTCGATGGCCTGCTGGAGGGCGTCCGGGCTGTCGGCCCTGGCCACCAGTTCGCGCAGGCGCCCCTCGGCCTGCTGGTGGGCCAGGTTGGCCGCAGCGACCGGGTGCTGCGAATCATGGTCGGGACAGTTCATGGCCTGTCCGTTGGAGGTCCGCCCTGCCGCCACACGGCGGGCGCCCGTGGTGGCTGAGCGCAACACTTCCTACATAGCGGCAAACCCGCGGCCGGTGCAACTGGCTGACCGCTGCGGTGCCGGGCGCCAGGCACGATGGCGGTCGGACACCACCCGCGTCCGGCCCGCGGCGGCCCGGTGCCCGTGGCTGGCCCGGGGTCGGTGATGCTTGGGCAGGACGGCGCTGCGGGCCCGGGGTTCCAGGCCCGACCGGCCCGCGACCGCCCCAGGCCCAATCCGACACGCAAACCTGATCTGGCCGTAACCCAGCTGTGACGCGGCGCGGTTAGCCTTGGTGTGGTCGTCGGGCGGGTTCGCCCCCAACCGGGGCGCAATCACGACATCGCGACTGCGGTTTGCCGCCAGAGTGGCGGCGGACCTCACCCTGCATCAGGAGATCGCACCATGCCGTTGGCCATCAGGCGTTGGGCTGCCGTGGCAACCGCACTGCTAGTAACCGCCATTCTCGCCCCTGGTTCCGGCAGGGCCCAGGCCCCGCCGCAGTTCCTCAACAAGACCTCGGAGACCCTCACCTTCGGTGGCTATGTCCAGACGCGCTGGCAGTACACTACGCTGGACAACGCCGTACCCAGCAACACCTTCCGCATCCGGCGTGCCCGGCTGAAGCTCCAGGCCGTGGTCAATCCCATGGTAAAGCCGACCCTGGAGCTTGACATCGTCCCGGGCGGCGTGGTCCTGAAGGATGTGTTCATCGACTACCTGCTATCGTCGAAGGGCTACTTCACCGTGCGTGCTGGGCACTGGAAGAAGCCCTTCGGTCGCGAGGAACTGCGCTCGTCCTCCGCGCTGCTGCTGGTCGACCGCGGCCGCCTGAGCGAGGCCTTCGGACCCACCGGGCTGGCGTACGAAGAACGTGATCTGGGCGTGGCCGTGCTCGGCGATCTGTACGAAGCCCGCCTCCCGGTCGAATACAGCCTCGGCGTGTTCAACGGCAACGGCGCCAACCAGAGCCAGGATGCCGACAGCCAGAAGAGCCTGGTGGGTCGCGTTGAGGTGATCCCGGTGCCGGGGTTGTCCCTGGGCGCCAGCCTGAACCTGAACCGCCTGGGCGTCAACCAGGTCAGCGGTGTTCGGGACACGGTCGGGTATCCCGGGAACGAAGCCACGTTCACGGCCAGAGCTTTTGGGGTGGACGCGAAGTTCCAGAAGCGGGGTCTGGTCATCGAGGCCGAGTACCGCCGCGGCAGCAACTGGAAGGGAAGCGTGCTGCCCGCGGTTGCGTCGGCCAGCGTCAAAGGCAGGACATCGGTGAACGAACAGGCCCAGATGCGCGGCGGCTATGTCACGGCCGTGTACAAGATCCCCACTGGCCTGGGCCGCCTTCCGGCCGTGGAACCGGGCCTGCGCTTGGAGACCTTTGACCCCAACCATCGGGTCAAGAGCGACGGCAGCGTCCAGTACACGCCGTACCTGGGTCTGTACCTGAGCGACGCAGCCAACACCCGCGTGCAGGTCAACGCGGTGGTCGACATACCGCAAGCCGCCGGTGCCAGATCCGTGACCACCTATGTCGTCCAGTTGATGACCCGCTACTGAGTCGCGGTGGTCTGCCGGTTCCCGGGTTGGGTCTCCACGCACTCGCTGACCTCATTGCCACTAGCTCGATCTCAAGGAGAAGACGGATGTCGCAGCAGACGCGCACTTTCCCGTTGTCCCGACTCCATCGGTGGCTAGCCACCGCTCTGCTGGGCCTGGCGCCCACCGTCAGCACCGCGGGCACGATCACGGTCAAAGGCTCTGATACCATGGTGCTGCTGGCGCAGAAGTGGGCCGAAGTGTACCAGGAGCAACACCCGGCGGTATCGATCCAGGTGACCGGCGGCGGTTCCGGCACCGGCATCGCCGCGCTGATCAACCAGACCTGCAGCATGGCCAACTCCAGCCGGGAACTGAAGGGATCCGAACGCAAGCTGGCGCTATCCAGCGGCGTGGACGTGAAGGAGTTCCCGGTGGCCCTCGACGCCATCTGCGTGGTGGTGCACAAGGACAACCCGGTGACCGAGCTGACCATGGAGCAACTGGCGTCGATCTTCATCGGCGGGGTGAACAGCTGGACTCAGGTGGGGGGCAGAACCGGCCCGATCGTGCGCTACTCGCGTGAAAACAACAGCGGTACCTACGCCTTCTTCAAGGAGCATGTGCTCAAGAACAAAGACTATGCCCCGGACTGCCAGACCATGCCCGGCACCTCGGCCGTGGCCGACGCCGTGGGCAATGACCCCAACGGCATCGGGTACGGGGGCGTAGCCTACTTCCTCACGCGGTCGGACTGCCGCATCGTCCGCATTAAGGCGGCGGCGGACAAGCCGGCGGTGTCGCCGGTGGCCGCCGATGGTCGGTCGATCGACTACGCCCGCATCTACAGCGGCGAATACGCCATCTCCCGTAGCCTGTACTGCTACACGCCGGGTGCCCCCAAAGGCGACGCACAGGCGTATCTGGCGTGGATCCTGGGACCGGACGGGCAGGCCATTGCCAAGGAGGAAGGTTACATTCCCCTGCCGGTCAGCAAGCCATAGGCGACCGCGCCCCGGCCCACCGTGACCGGGGCAGGCGGCTGTGCACCAGCGGGTGGTCAGCAGGCAGCTGACCACCCGTCTGCATTGCGGACCGGTCTCCTGGTCCGGTCCGCTCAACCTTGCCGGCCAGAGCCCGCCTGACCGTCATCAATACCGGTCGCCCGTGGCCCCGGCCAAGTCAGGTTGGCCCCTGGCGAGTCCGCCCACCCGGGCCACCCGTCCGGCCCGGTGCGCTTGACGACCCGGGGCCGCGGCGCCATGTTGTCGTCGCCGCGCCCATGCCGACCTGGCCCTGGAGAGTGACATGGTTGCCAGCCCCTTCGCCGTCGCCTGCCCCCCGGATGCCGAGGCCTTCGTCAACTGCATTCGCCGCCGCGGCACGCCGCACCGCGTACACCATTACGAGCTGTGCTTGGACGGCGAAGTGCAGACGGCCCTGGCCGAACGCTTCGGAATCGGTGACCACCTGGACCCGGGCGACCCCTGGTACGCGCTGCGACGGCAGATCGCCCTGCAGCGCTTCCTGGGGTACGACTACGTCAGTGCCGGGGTTGACGGGTTGGTCATGCCGTTCAACTGGCGGGCCACGGCTGACACGGCCGCGCTGGGGCGGTCAGGCGGCCGGTCGTACCTGGATGAGCACCGCGGCCCCATCACCTGCTGGCGTGAGTTCGAGTCCTACCCCTGGCCGGATATCGACGCGGTGCGCACCGACTCTCTGGCGTGGCTGGATCGCCACCTGCCCGATGACATGTGCGTCATCGGGTGGGGGTTCGGCCACTTCTGCGAGCACCTTACCTGGTTGATGGGGTACGAGACCCTCTGCTTGGCCCTGTACGATCAGCGCGACCTGGTGCGGGCCCTGTACGCGCGCATCCTCGATCAGAGTCTGCGCGTGGCGCGCCTGGTACTGCAGTTCCGCTGCGTCAGGTTGATGCTGGGCAGCGACGACATGGGTTTCCGCAGCGGCCCCTTGATCAGCCCGACCGACATGCGGGAATTCGTTCTACCGGGCCATCGCGCGGTGGCCGCTCTGGCCCATGAAGCGGGGCGTCCGTACCTGCTCCATTCGTGCGGCAACCTGGCGACGTTGCTGGACGACCTGATCGACGAGGTCGGCCTGGACGCCAAGCACTCCTTCGAAGACACCATCGAGGATGTGCGTCGGGCCAAGCGTGAATACGGCCACCGCCTGTCGCTGCTGGGCGGTCTGGACCTGGATTTCCTTTGCCGGGCCGACGCTGCCCAGGTGCGTCAGCGGGTGCGCGACACCCTGGCCGTGTGCCAGCCCGGTGGCGGTTATGCCCTGGGAACCGGCAATAGCGTCGCCAACTACATTCCGCTGGACAACTACCTCGTCATGTTGGACGAAGGACGTCGTTTTATGGCCTGATGTCCATCCCGTGGCGGATTACACGGGCCACGAAACCGGCGGCGCCGCTTCGTCTGCTGACCCCGGCACCAGAGGCAGGCTATGGTTGAACTGAGGTCCCTTTCCTGGTCGTGCACGTCGACGTCGGCTAGCAGCCAACTGGACGGACCCGCGCCGCAGGCGCTGCTGCAGCCGCCGGCTTCCGGCCCTACCGGGTTCACGCTGCAAATGCGAGTGAATCTGCAGCCTCCATCAGACTGGCACCCTCTGGTCACCATCGTCGGGGTCTTGGAGGTATACCTGCGCTCGCACGACCCGGCTGATCGGGAACGCCAGAACTACCCGGCCTATCCGGTCGCCGACGGGTCGGTGCCGGTCCTGGAAGCGCGTCTGCAGTTGCGCTCGAGTGACCATCCGGAATGGCGGCAGATGACCGTCGGCATTCCGCTGGGGATACTGACCCATCCCTTCGGTGACCACGAGGTGACCGTTGACTACTCAGGCGTTCAGTTGCGCCTGCTGGTCGATGGCCAGTGCCTGGATGGCGAGTTCCCTTTCGGCGAACCGCCCTGGGAGGCCGCCGCCACCTGGCGGCTGGAGTCGCCGGCAGTCAACCGCGCCTGCTTCTGGGCACCGCGGCTGGCGTCGGTGCCCGCAGCGGACCCGGTCGCACGGCCGGCAGCGGCGCTGTCGCGGCACATCCAATACTGGGTGCCACCGGGCCACAACAGCTGGGTGGGCGACGTCGCCGCCCTTTACCATGCGGGTCGCTATCACCTTTTCTACCTGTACGACCGGCGTCACCACCAGAGCAAATTTGGTTGCGGGGCACACTATTTCGAGCACTTGTCGACGGCCGACTTCCAGACCTGGGTCGAGCACGAGGCGGCCACACCGTTGACGCAGCCGTGGCAGTGTTTCGGTACCGGTACGCCGTTCGTGCACGCGGGCCGGCTGCACCTGAGCTACGGCCTGCACACTACGCGAGTGTATCCGCGTGAACGCACCTCGCTGCCAGCCCAATGGGCCCACCTGGAGGCCCACGGCGAATCCGGTCTGTTCGAGAGCGACCAGGCGGGTTGGCCGGCCGGCTCCACCTATGCCGCGTGCACCGACGGTGCGGCGCATTTCGACCCCTGCGGCCACGTCTTCCATCCGGGCGAGAACCCCAGCGTCTTCACCGATCCTGCTGGCCGCCTGCGACTCCTGGCCAATGCCGGCGCGCGGGGTCTGTGGGGGGCGGACGCGCCGACAGGCCCTTGGCGCTGTCTGGATGCCGACTTCCCGCCGGGAGGAGACTGCACCTTCTACTTCCGGTGGCGTGGGTACGACTATGTGGTGGGCGGTTTTACGGGTTTCTGGTGCAAACCGGCTGCCGCGCCGTGGTCGGCCTTTACCGATGTCGTCGCCCATGCCCTGGATGTGTACGACGGTAGCAACGTGCCCTCGGTTACGGTCATTCCCGGGGATCGTCTGGTCATGGCGGCCTGGGTGCCTGTCCGTGGCTGGGGGGGCTTCCTGGTGCTGCGCGAACTGGTGTCACTGGGGGAGGGACGACTGGGCAGCCGATGGTTGACCGAGGTCACACCGGGTGTGGCGCCGCCCGTCGCGGCTTTCTCGCGGCTGCACGGAGCGGCGGAGTATTCGCTGGCCGAACTGGGGCTGGGGCCTTACCCGGCCTCGGCGGCCGCGGGAGCCAGCGGCGTCGTGGTCAGTTTCGCGGTGTGTCCGGGGCTGGCTGGGGGCCGGGTGGCCGTGGTGCTGCTGCCGTCGGCTGGCCAGACAGCGGCGTGCGAATGGCGCCTCGACCTGGCCTCCGGACGAGCGCAGTTCGGCCCTGGCTCACCGCACGACTGGGGTGGCGAACAGCGGTCACTGCGCGAAGGCGGGGCGCCCCACCAGGCCGGCGACTACGCCGTTGAGCACGTCAGCGGCATCGAGGCCGGGATGGGCGTCCGCGTCCTGGTGCGGGGTGATGCCAAGATTGGCGGCACTATCGTCGATGTCGAGATCGGCGGCCGGCGCACCATGCTCTCGTACCGGCCTGACCTGTCGGTGGCGTCAGTGCGATTGCGCGTCGAGGGGGCCCAGCTCCGCGACGGCACGGTGGCGCCGTTGGCCCAGTGAGGGCGCGGGGTGGCACGGGCTGTTCCCATGTCGGCCGTGCCGGTGCGTCGGAGAGGAATCGGTGGCGGGGCCCTGGCGCCGTTGGCCCAGTGAGGGCGCGGGGCGGCACGGGCGGCCCGAATCCCAGCCGGACCTGTCGGTGCTGCGCGCATAGCCGCGCGTCGACGCGGCGCAGCAGCAACAGTGGCATCCTGGCACCGCTGACCGAATGCGGGCGCCGCCCTTCCGGGCCGTCAGCCGGCGACGGCCACCTCAGGGTAGCGGAAGCAGTCTTCGAGGTGGTCATTGACCATGCCCACGGCCTGCATGAAGCTGTAGCAGATGGTCGATCCGACGAAGCGGGCGCCCCGATGCATCAGGGCCTGGCTCAGGCGGTCGGACGTCTCCGTGCGAGCCGGCAGCTGCGACAGGCTTGACCAGTGGTTGAGCTGCGGGCGCCCGTCGACGAAGCGCCAGAGGAAGGCGTCCAGACTGCCGCATTCCTGCTGGATGTCGCCGACGATGGCGGCCAGGCCGACGGCGGCCTGGACCTTCAGTCGGTTGCGCACAATGCCTCGATCCTGCAGTAGCCGGGCCACCTGGTCGGGACCGTAACCGGCCACGACAGCCGGATCGAAGCCGGCAAAGGCGCGGCGGTACCCCTCGCGCTTGTTCAAGATCGTGCGCCAGCTCAGACCCGCCTGAGCCCCCTCGAGCACCAGGAACTCGAAGAGCCGCTGGTCATCGTGGACCGGCACGCCCCACTCGCGGTCGTGGTACGCCTCGTAGAGCGCGTCGCCGGGCGGCACCCAACCACAGCGGCGGCGTGATACCTCAATCATCGCGGGCCTTTCCTTGGGCGCCGGCGGCGCGTGCAGGCGGCGCTGCTCGGTGGGCTGACGGTCGCGCGCGTCGGAACGGTCGGATCGCGCCGCGGTGGGCGGCCCCCGGCGCAGACCGCCCGGGTCGGGCGCCACCGGGGCGGTTCATCGGCTCTCCGCCAGTCGCGTCCAATCGAAGACGGCGGTCAGCGCCCCGCCTTGACGCTGGGCCAATTCGCGGTACACCGCATCGCAGTCACGCGGGTCGGCCCGTCGCGCGATACCGGCCGCGGACAGCCGCCCGCTGGCCAGCCAAGCCATGGCGGTGACGATGTGGGTGCGGATAGCGCCTGGACGGAAATCGGTTGGCTCGGTCGGCACCTCCCACTCCCACCCGCTGCGCAGGTGCACATAGCGGTGGAACACGGCATGCAGGACGTCGAAGGCCGGCACATCGGTGCGTCGTTGCCATGGGACCCCCACCAGCACTACCTCGCCGCCGCGCCGCACCAGACGACAGGCGTCCAGTACCGCGGCTTCGTGGCCCGAGCACTCCACCACCAGAGCGGTCTGATCGCACCAGTCGGGGTCACCGAGCGGCAGCCGTTCGCACAGGGTGACCGGATGGTGCACCAAGTGCTGGCGACGACCCGCCACCGGGTCACAGGCCAGCACCTGGTACCCGCAGGCGGCGAACAGCTGTGCCGCCAGGTTGCCGACGATGCCCAGGCCGCTGACCGCTACCCGTGCTGGAGGCCGGGCGGCAGTGGTCGTCAACGTGCTCCAGGATACGCCTGCCAGTCGCGCCAGAGCCGCGTCAACCGGGTCCACGCCCACCGGCACCCGGTACGCGGCTCGTCCGGAGCAGCGAACGACCGACTGGTGTCCGACCATGGCAAAGGCCGTCTCGCCGGCAACAAACCCGGAATCAAGACCGGCGCGGGCGACTCGAAAGACCATGGCGTAGCCGGTTCCGGACGGCGGTTGCTGCGGATCTTGCCGGCTGTACGCCCAGGCTAGTTCGGTTCCGGGGCTGATCGCGCTGGCCAGTGCCGGGCCCTCAATCAGGTCATCGCGCCACGGCGAGTCGTCGCTGAAAGGCTGCAACTCGACGCGGCCGGGTTGCGGAACGCGCAAAGCCAGTCCGTTCACGAGCACCTCGTTGGGTGTGGGTCAGCGGGTCATGGGCGGACCTGCCCGGCAGTCCTGGCGCCGCCGCCGGAAAGGTGTCCGGAAAGCGGCCATCAGAGCGTCTCAGGGGTTGGGGAGGCGCAGTTCCACGGGCAGCATGGGCGCAAAGCTGCGGTGGGGCTCGGTCTGGTACCAGTAGGCGACCGAGCTGAAGTCATCGCTGCGGTCATTGGCGTGCCCGTGCTCGATCGAGACGCGAATGTTGCGGCTGAAGGGCACCGGGTCGAGGATGTGGTACCGGTACACGCAGACCTTGCCCCATTCGTTGTACCCCTGATCGAGCTCGGACCATGCCTGCCCGTTGTACAGGTGCGCGTTAGGCTGCATGCCCCATCCCTGCGACAGGTAGTCTTCGCTGCCGGTGCCGTGCATGTCCGGCGGCCAGGAACCCTCGCCATCGCGATCGATGAAGATCATGTCGTCGCCTTCACCCCACCAACCCTTGCTCTGGTGGTCGATCGAGAAGTTCACGCCGACATAATGGCCGCGGCCCTCCGCAGCCAGCACCAGGTAGTTGCCTGCATCGCTCACGTTCTTGCCGTCCGGCCCCGACTCGCGCTGCCGCCACGCCTCCGATCCCCACCAACTCCCGCCCCCGGTCCACCCATCACACGGGTTCTCGCGGCGCCACTGGGCATGCAGGTACAGAGCCTCGTCCGGCAGGGCCGGATGGCGCTGGTAATCGATGTAGAAGTAGAATGCGTGTACGGGCGTGGTCTGCTGGTTCACTACCTCGACCCGGGCGCGGTGCCGGAAGGGCATCTGGAACCAGCAGTTCATGCCGATGCCTCCGCCCACGCGCCCGCGCTCGTAGTTGCTGGTGTTGAACGGGGCGCATTGGTACGAATACGTCCGGCCGTGGCCCAGGCCGAAGAAGTCGCCCACCGGCGTTTCCACCGAGGGTTCTGTCTCACCGTCCCAGAACATGCGCAGCAGCAGCTTGCGCAGGTAGAGCGGATCCGGTGACGAGATCGTGAACCAGATGTGGCTGATCACCCCGGGCCCGGCAAGATCGGCCAACACTTTGGTTTCACCCGGCTGAATGGGCCAGGCATCGGCGTTGCCGCCCGTGACATCGTAGCTGCTGACGCGTGCGGCACGAAAGTCCTTGGCCAAGGTCAGGCTGGCCATGGCGTGGCCGGGGACAGTGTTCATCGGTAGCCCTCCTGGACGGCGGTGGACAGGCCGGCTGGCCCGCAGCTGCCGGCGTGCTCACACGATAGCCACGGCCCGTTTCGGCGGCAAGCACCGGCGCCTCTGCGGTCCGACGCAGGTCAGGCGCCGCCGTCGGTCCGTCGGCGGTGCATTGCCGTTGGCTCGCTCTGCCCCTTACGTTGGGGGGCGCGCGCACCGCCGCGGGTTCAGATTGCCTCGCGCCGGACCCTGCGGTTCGGCGGGCCAACTGGAGAAAACCATGGAAGAGCCCAGGGATGTCTTCGTCTTCATCGCCCACACGCATTGGGAAGGGGCGGTGTTCAAGACCCGTGAGGAATACCTCGATATCGGGCTGCCGATCATCCTGCGGGCCCTGCGGTTGCTGGCTCTCCATCCGCACTATCGCTTCGTCCTCGACCAAGCGTGCTATGTGCAGCCCTTCCTCGAGCGGTACCCCGAGGCCGCCCCAGCCTTCCGCCAGTGCGTGGCCGAGGGGCGCCTGCAGATCGTCGGCGGCATGGATGTCATGCCCGACGTCAATATGCCGGGCGGCGAATCCACCGTGCGCCAGATCCTCTATGGCAAGGCCTTCTTCCGCCGCGAGCTGGGCGTTGATGTCACCGTCGGCTGGCAGCTTGATACTTTCGGCCACCACGCGCAGATGCCGCAGCTGATGCGCCTGGCCGGGTACGGCTCCTTCTGGTCGCAGCGCGGCGTTCCCGATCTGAGTCTGCCGTCGGAGTTCATCTGGGAGGGGCTCGACGGCACGCGCATTCCGTTCTACTGGCTGCCCCATTCCTACGCGATCACCTATCACTCACCAACCGATCTGGACGAATTCTGCCGGTTTATGCAGCAGCGCTACGACGCTCTGGGACCCAGTTCCCTGGGCCCGGGGCGCGTGGGGCCGGCGGGGGCCGACGTCTGCCTGCCCGAAGAGCATGTCCCGGTCTTGAGCGAGTTGCTGAACCAGCGGGCCGACCTGCCTTTCCGCCTCCGCCTGGGCCTGCCCAGCGACTACGAGGCCATGGTGGAAGCCCGCTCGGTGGACCGACCCGTGGTGCGAGGCGAGCTGAACCCCATCTTCCAGGGGACGTACAGCAGTCGGATCCGCCTCAAGCAGCTGACCCGGGAACTGGAGGGGCTGCTGACCACGGCCGAGAAACTGGAGGTTTGGTTGGCCACTCTGGGCGAAACCCGGGCCGGCGTTGACCTCTGGCGCGCCTGGGAACCCATGCTGTTCAACCAGACCCATGACCTGATGTCAGGGGTGATGACCGACCACGTCTACGCCGACACCCTGGCCAGTTACGACCTGTCGGCGCGACTGGCCCGAGACGCGGTGGCGGCGCGTCTCGGCCAACTGGCGGCGCACATCGATACCGGTGGCGAGGGCGTGCCCCTAATCGTGTACAATACCCTCTCCTGGGAGCGCACCGACGTAGCCTGGGCCGATGCCGGCTTTGCCGCCACGGACGTTTCCCAGGTGCGGGTGGTGGACGCCACCGGGCAGTCGGTACCCTGCCAGGTGGTCGAAGCCGATCGCTCGGACGCCGGCTTCCTGCTGCGGGTCAAAGTGGCCTTCGTGGCCCGCCAGGTGCCACCCATGGGGTATGCCGTGTACCGGCTGGTGCCAGTGGAGGGACCCGCGCCCGGTCCGTCGGCGCCGCTGGCGGCCCCACCGGACGACGACGGGTGGCTCGAGAACGATCTGTTCCGGGTCCGCGTCGACCTGGCCACCGGCGCCATCACCGACCTGCGGGTCCACGATGGCGACTGGTCGGCGTTGGCCGCGCCGGGGAACGTCGTGTGCCAGGAGGCGGACCACGGTGACTTGTGGGAACCCTACCGGCCGCTCAACGGGGCACAGTTCGTGACCATGAAGGAGCGCCACCCGGCGCCGCCGCCGGACCGCGCCCGCTGGAGTACTGACGAGCACGGCACAGGCCAGGTCGTGGCCCGGGGACCCGTGTTCTCCGAGGCAAGGGTCCAGCACGGCTTCGGCGACGGCGGCCGGTTCGAGACCCAGGTGCGGGTGTATCAGGGCCTGCCGCGCGTCGATATCCGCACCCGCGTGCTGAACAACGAGCGGTTCGTGCGCTACCGCGTCCTTTTCCCGACCCCCTTCGGCGCGGGGCCCAGCGTGCAGGAGATCCCCTTCGGCGCCCTGTCGCGCCCGGATGGCATCGAGTTCCCGGCGCAGAACTGGGTGGATGTAAGCGACGGCCGGCGGGGCCTGTCGGTGCTTAACCGCGGTCTGCCGGGCAACAACGTGGCCGATGGCGTGGCCCTGCTGTCGCTGCTGCGGTGCACCGAGATCGTCGCCTACGGGCATGGCGGCGGTTACGAGGGGCAGGGCTCGGGCTCGGGTTTCGAACTCGGCGTCTGGCAGACCTATGACTACGCCCTGGTGCCACACGGGGGAGACTGGCGCGAAGCCGAACTGACCCGCCGGGGGCTGGAATTCAACCAACCCCTGTGGGTGCGCTCGGCGGCGGCCCACCGTGGACGGCTGCCGGCTGCGGCATCCTTCCTCAGCGTGTCAAACCCCCAGGTGGTGGTATCGGCGCTCAAACGCAGTGAAGACGGACGGGCCTTTGTGGTTCGCCTTTACGAGTCGGCGGGCCGGTCGGCAACCGGCGTGCGCCTGGCGCTGCGCGACGCCGTGGCGGCCGACGAGGCAGACCTGCTGGAGCAACCCCTACGTGCGGCCGTCGTTTGCGGGGGGTTCCTGACGGTTGATTTCCGGCCCTTTGAAATCAAGACCTTCAGGCTGTACGGAGCGGACTGGGGTGGCGGCGATAGCGCTGTTGCCGGCGCGGCTGGTTAGGCGCCGTGGGGCCGGTCGGACCGGCGCCCGGTGACGTGGCGGCCGCTTCGGCCGCGTCCATGTAGCGCGTGTTCCTCGACTCCTCGGCGAGGCCAGCTGATGGTAGAACAACCCTGCGTGGTGTCCACGCTCGACGCGCACAACGACAGTATCATCCTGCGCGAAGTGCACCAGGCGCCGCTCGATTTCGCTGACTGCAATCCGGCCTACCACGTGGATCTGCCGCGCCTGCGCGCCGGCGGCATCACCACCGTGTTCGTCATGGTGGGCGACAGTGACCTGCTGCAATCGCTGCGACTGATCGACGCGGTGTGGGCGATGGCCCAGAACCATCCGGACGACCTGGCTGTGTGCCTGGACCGGGAGCAGGTGCAGGCGGTGCACGCGATGGGTCGTATCGCGCTGGTCATGACGATAGAGGGCCAGGCCATGTTCGCCGAGCGCCTCGAGAACGTCCGCAACTGGCATCGCTTGGGTGTGCGCGTCGCCAGCCTGACCCATGGCGAGGGCAACCGCGGTGGCCGGGGCACGGCGCTGCAGTACGACAGCAGTCACTTTGGCTACCTGGATCCGTCGGCCCGTAATCGGCTGCGGCAGCGAACCCGCGGCTTGACGCCGTTCGCCGTCGAGGCCCTGCAGGAGCTGGCCCGGCTGCGGATGCCGGTTGACCTGGCGCATGTCAACGAGGCCGCGTTCTGGGAGGTCTTGGAGCGCGCCGAGGGGCCGGTCTGCTACACCCACGGCAACTGCTACTCCCTGTGTCCGCACACGCGCAACTGCACCGACGACATGCTGCGGGCGCTGGCCGCCCGCGGCGGGGTCATCGGCATCTGCTTCTACGGCTGCTTCGTCGACCGCGACCAGCCGTCGCTGGAACGGCTGGTCGACCACTTCCTGCACGCTCTGGAAGTGGCCGGCGAGGACCACGTGGGCGTGGGCACGGATTTCGATGGCATCGGTGCCCACGAGGTGCCGGTGATCAGCGATGCCGCCGGTCTGCCACAGCTGTGGCAGGCACTGGCGCGCCGCGGCGTCGGCGACGCGGTGCTGCACAAGGTAGCCCAGGGCAATTTCCTGCGCCTGCTGCCGTGATCCGGCGGTCGCTCACAGGGGTGTAGCGTGGGGCCAGTACGCCCCTGCGGCCGCCCCGATCGCCCAGACCGCCAGCCACCAGGTGGCGCCGAAGGCCGCCAGTCGACGGAGCGAGGCGCCGAAGGACGCGCCCCAGCAGGTCAGGCGAAGGGTGTAGGCCGCCGCCGCCACTAGGGCCATCACCGGGATCCAACTGGCCGACGGGAGCCAGGCACGACGGATCCATTCCTGAGCGATCGAGCTGACTCCGACCACGGCGACCCACCCGATCAACAGGGGACGCGACAGCAGACGACGGCGGCGCATGGCGGGATCTCCTTGACGGCGAACCTGAGGCACGACCCGCGGCGACGCGGGCGATCGATGCGATGGCAATCTGCGGCGACGGCAGCCGGCCGCGCAAGGCCCCGGGCGCCCAGGCGCCACTGCCCGGGCCGCGGCAGCGTCTGCCTGGCTGCCGGACAGCCAGGAACGCGGTTGGGGTGGGGTGCTGCCAAGGGGCCGGGAGCCGGGCCGCCCCCGCGCTCAGAGGCGGGGCCCGGGTCACGCCCAAGGGCGTTCGCAAGGCGACCATGAACGCCGGCGACGAGCGCCCGGTCGGGTGGGGTGACACGAAACGCCGGTTGCGGCAGGCGCGCGCCCGCGCGGCCTGGGAGCCGCCCGGGCCCTGGCCGCCCGGTGACCTGGGCCTGGCCGACCTGCGCCCCGGTCCTGGCGAGACCCTCGACGCCTTTGCCGGTCACTGGCGCATTTTTCAGCTGCAGCGGGGCCACCGCTACTCCACCGACGATCTGCTGGTCGCCTGGTATGCCGTGGAGCGCGTCGAGCAGGTGGGGCTGGCGCCGCGTCGCGCCCTGGACCTGGGCACGGGCATCGGGTCGGTGGCCCTGTTCCTGTTGTGGGCGCTGCCTGAGCTGACCGTGGTGGGCGTCGAGGCCCAGGCGGACAGTCTCGCCCTGGCCCGACGCAGCGCCCGTTACAACGGCGTCGGGTCGCGCGCCACCTGGCTCCACCGGGACCTGCGCCGTGATCTGCGGCCCTGGGGCCAGTTCGACCTGATCACCGCCAGCCCACCCTATTGGCGGCCTGCTGACGGCAGTCTCAGCACCGCCCCACAGCGGGGTCCGTGTCGCTTCGAGTGTCGGGGTGGCGTCGAGGCGTACTGCCGCGCGGCGGCGGCGCGGTTGGCGGAAGCCGGGCTGTTCTGCACCGTCTTCGACGGTTGGCAGTGCCTGCGCCTGCGCCGCGCCGGCGAGCGAGCCGGCTTGGAACTGGTCCATCTGCGCCCGGTGTTGAGCCGGCCCCAGGTGGTCCCGTTGCTGGTCCTGGCCAGTTTTCGCCGGCGACCGGGCGCCGGTACCGAGGCCGCCGAGGGGCCGCCGCTCTTGCTGCGCGATGCTGCGGGCCTTCGCCCGGACGAGTTCCGGCGGCTGCGGGCGCGAATGGGCATGCCGCCGGGGCCTCGGTGAGGCGGCCGCGGCCGGCGCAGTACGCCCGGGTTCGGAGGTTGTCGGCCCGTTGATCGGCGCCTACATTGGCTGCGCCGGGCTCTCCGGTTGCTGCCACCGACCGCCAGGAGATACCTATGGTCGCGCACTGTGATCCCGCCGCCGCCACGCCCGCGCCTGGCGGTCGCCTGTTCTTCACCTCGGCCGGCAGAACGTGGTGGATCGCCGCGGCCGGCGGCGAGCCCCAGGCCTTTGACTTCCATGTTCCCGGGCAGGCCACCTGGCAGCCATGTGGCTTCCTCGCCGATGGACGCGTGCTGATGTTGAGCATGGAGCCGCGGCGCGACGGTCCCGGACGCCCGTTCGACGAGTATTACACGCTGACGCCAACGCACATCTGGGCCCATGACACCGCCACCGGCGCGCTGACGGAGCTGACGGTCCGCAACCGCCTGGCCGTCTTCTACACCCCGCAACTGGTGCTGCCGGGCGAGCGCCTGTTGGTCCAGGTGTGTCGACCCGGGGCCGGCCAGGTGTACAACATGGCGTTGGACGGCAGTGACGCGCAGCCCTTTACCGCCGCCGGCGAGGGGCTTCCCTACGGGTTCAACCTTAGTCCCGACGGCTTGCGCGTGGCTTTCCACCTGGCTAGTCCGAGCGGGTACCAGATCTGGACCAGTGACACCTTCGGCGGCCAGCGGGTGTGCGTGGCCGGACACTCGGACCACCTATATTTCGCCCCGGCGTGGTCGCCCGACGGCCAGTGGCTGGCATACCAAGACTGCCATCACCGGACCGACCCGGGACACGATTGGTCAGACATCCGCCTGAGCCGCCCCGACGGCAGCGAGCACCGGCCAATGACCGAAGGACAGACCATGTGGTTCGGGGCTACGTACGGGAGTCCTGCGGCTCGCGGCGGCGGGTCGAACTGCGTCGCCTGGTCGGCTGACGGGACGCTGCTGTTCCCGCGGCGCCTGCCTGGGTCCCGCGTGCCATGGGAATACCAACCAGGGCGTCCGGATACCGATCACTTTAATCGCGACTGGCATCCTGAACGGGCTTCCGGGGGAACGCACATCTGCCGCCTTGACCCGGCTACCGGACAGGAGGTGGCCTTGACAGGCGTCGCCGAAGGGGTCTGGGATTTCCGCAGCACCGCGGCACCGGACGGCCGCAGCGTGGCCTTCTGCCGGGCCGTTACGGGCGGCGTGCCGTCGCTGTGGGTGATGGCGGCCGACGGCAGCCAGGCGCGCGCGCTGACCCCGGGCAGCGGACCGGGCGGCGCCGACCATCCGCGTTGGTGGCCTTGAGGCGGCGAGGGGCATCCGTCGCCGCGCGCGGCGGTTGTGGCTCGCATTGACGCGAATACCGGGGTCCGGCCCCCGGGGCAAGGAGGCGGCATGGCAGGCAAGGTGGTGCTCGTTGGCGGCGGCAGCTATGGTTGGGGCCCGGCCGTAACCGGGCGCGTGCTGCAGCACCCGCAGCTGGGCGGTTGGCAACTGGTCCTGCACGACCTGGACCCCGAACCGCTGGGCCTGGTGTGGCGTCTGGGCGAGCGGTGGCGGGAGCGCTCGGGTTCGTCGGTGCGTCTTGAGCAGACCACTGATCTGGCGGCGGCCCTCGACGGCGCCGACGCCGTGATCGTGACCATCGCCACCGGCGGTCTGCGCGCCATGGCCATTGACCTGGAGGTGCCGGAACGGCATGGGGTGTACCAGACAGTAGGCGACACCGTGGGCCCCGGCGGCCTCAGCCGGGCGCTGCGTAATGTGCCCGTTTTCGTCGGCCTAGCCCGGGCCATGGAGAAGCACTGCCCCGGGGCCTGGATGCTGAACGCCTCCAACCCGCTGTGCGCTTTGACGCGGGCCGTCAACCGGGCCACCTCGATCCGGGCGCTGGGGTTATGCCACGGAGTGCGCGGCGTGGCGCGTCAGTTGGCCGGTTTTTTCGGGGTCACGCTGGATCAATGCGCTTGGGTGAACACCGGGATTGACCACTGTGCCTGGTTCACCGACTTCCGCATCGACGGCCGTCAGGCTGTCGACCTGTTGCTCGAGCAGGGCCTGGAATCCTGGCTGCGTCTGCCTCCCGAGGCGGCGCGCGCCGATGGCCGTTTCGGGTCGCTCTTCACCCTGCGCTGCGGCCTGGCCCTCGGTCTGCAGTTAGGGGCCCTGCCGGCCATCGGCGACCGCCATCTGGTCGAGTTCTTCCCGGGCTACCTTGACAGCCCTGACCGCATCGCCGCCCACGGCCTCAAACGCACCACCATGGCCGACCGCCAGGCCGGTCGGCAGCAGGCGCGCCTTCGCCTGGAGGAGCAATTGGCGGCGGCGGACGACACGATCCCGGTGTCAGGCAGCGATGATGTCGCCGGTTGGGTGGCGGCCCTGGCCGGCGCCGCGGTGGTGGAGGACAACGTCAATGCGCCCAACGACGGGCAGGTACCCCAACTGCCCTCCGGGGCCATCGTCGAGACCCGCGGCGTACTCGACGCGGCGGGCTGTCATCCGCTGGTCAGCCCCATGCCACGGGCCCTGGAGGCCGTGGTCCGACCGCACTCCCTGCGCGAAGAGATGGTGGTCGAAGCAGCACTGACCGGCAACCGCGAACTAGCCCTGGCCGCACTGAGTTCGGACCCGCTGCTGGGCTCGCCTGAAGCGGCGCGTGCGGTTCTGGCTGAGCTGTTGGCAGGCACGCGGGAATGGCTCGGTGAGCCCCTTGGGACCATTGGGTGAGACCCCTGGGCGACGAACCGGCCCGCGCTGCCGGCACTGCGCCTGCCGCCATTGGGGCCTTGCCGCCGGGCCGAATCAGGGGGCGGCCGCGAGCAGGGCCTCGATATCCGCCCGCAGGTCGGCGGGTGGTGTCTGAGGGGCGTAGCGGTGCACCGGCTGTCCCTGTCGGTTGACCAGGAACTTGGTGAAGTTCCACTTGATCGCCTCCGAGGCGAGCAGGCCGGGGCGTTCGCTCTTGAGCCACTGGTACAGCGGGTGGGCGGCGTCGCCATTGACGTCGATCTTGGCGAACATGGGGAAAGTGACCCCGTAGTTGATCCGGCAGAAGCTGGCGATGTCCTCTGCGGTGCCAGGTTCCTGGCCGGCGAACTGGTTGCAGGGGAAACCCAGGACCACCAGGCCGCGCTCGCGGAAGTCGTCGTAGAGTTGCTGCAGCCCCTGGTACTGCGGCGTGAGGCCGCAGCGACTGGCCGTGTTGACCACCAGCAGCACCTTGCCGCGGTAATCGGCCAGGCTCTGTTCCTTGCCGTCGAGACGATTGGCGCTGAAGTCGTAGATGCAGGTTGCCATGGTGGTGTCCGCTGCCAGGGCTAGGGTTGGGAGTGTCGGCTCTCCGGTGGCGCTGACGACACTGACGCCGAAAAGCAGGGCCGCCAGGCTGGCTCGCCAAGCCGGCGCACGATGCAGGGCACGAACGCGCATGGGGCACTCCAGGGCCACGGGTGCGACAGGCTGCGCCTGCCGGGGGACGCGCCAATCAAGCTGGTGACCTAGATCGAATCGGCCAGGCGCCGTCTGTCAATGCCTCGTCCCAGAGCGCGGGCGCCGGGCGGGTGAAACCGCGCCGCGCCTGCCGGCCCGGCGACCGGCGACTGTCACCGGCGCGGTTCCGGGGGGCCCTGCGGGCCCCGACGGGCATGAACCCGGCAGGGCCCAAGGGCAGGCCGCCAGCAGCGGCCTGGGGGGGCCAACGACGCCAAGGAGCTGTGGGCATGAGGGAAGGGAACGCCAGGCGCTGGGCGGGAGTGGGTGCGGTGGCCGTGGCTGCGGGCTTCGCGGTGCTGTTTCTGACGCGCCAGGATGTTCCGTCGCGCGAGGGTACCGCCCAGACGGCATCCGTCGGGGTTCATACCAGCGGCCAGCCGGTCGGCGGGGGGCCAGACCTGGATCTGGCCGGCCAGTGGACCATCACCACGGCACGCCAGCGGCTGCTGGGCGTGTCCCTGCGCCGGGATGGACCCCGGCGATGGCAACTGGCAGGGGCGCAGCCGACGGTTTTCGACGGGGTCTATGTCAGTAGAGGCGACACTCTGGTAATGGTGAGCAGTCCGGGTTCATACCACTCCATGGCGTGGGTGGCTGGCAGTGGCTCCGGGACCGATTCAGTCGCGTTCACCCTGACGACCACCGCCTATGCCTCGGCCACGCTGCGCCGTGGCACGCCTGCGGCTACCTCACCCGTGGTCCTGCCGCTCCCGCATCCGCGCGGCCGCGTGCCCCAGCCGCCCGCGCCACCGCCCTGAAACCCCGGCCGCCCCGCCGGTGATGCTGCCGCGGCCACACCCCCGCGGCCGCCGCCCCGGGCGCCGGCGGGGCGAGTTCAGGTGTCGCTGGAGGTGCACTCGAGCAGGGCGTGCGCCAATTCCTCGTCAACGAAAAGGTGGTTCACGGCCCCGGAGCGGATCGCGGCTGCCGCGATGCCCGCCTTGAGTCGCCCTTCGGCCACGGCGATCACACCCAGTCCCGGGCGGTTGGTCGAGCGCGCGGCCAGGCGGATCAGATGGTGGGGCGCGAAACCGACCACCCGCTGGTTAAGCGACTCCACCGCGGGTGTCACCTCGCCGGCGACGCCGGCGGCGGTGACGAAGTGCTGCGCCAGGTCGCCCACGATGGCGTCGGGCAGCTCGATCTTCTCGTCACCGATCCAGGCGCGAAAGCGCCGCC
Source organism: uncultured Gemmatimonadota bacterium (assembly GCA_903893785.1). GTDB lineage: Bacteria > Latescibacterota > UBA2968 > UBA8231 > UBA8231 > CAITNQ01. Next base: position 41,367 of record CAITNQ010000411.1, on the reverse strand, counting down.
AAGCCCCCTGGCGCGACCCCAGCCCCGTGATGATCGTGGACAGCAGGTGGACCGAGCCCTGAGGGCCAAACACGTCCTGATAGCTCTGGTCGTCCTGGACGTAGTCGGTAATGACCGCGGCGTGGTCGCCGACGCCGAAGCGCTCGGGGATAAAGGCCCGGAAGGACAGCGTCATTGGCGGTACCCGGCTGCCGAAGCGGGTGGCGAATTCCTTGGCAATGCGGCTGGCATCCCAACGGACTGAGTCGGCGTGGTTGGGGGCGTGCCGCGGTATCCCCAGCCGGCCGAACAGGGGGACGAACTCCAGCTCGGGCCGGCGGTCGCGTGGCGTGAGCGCCTCGACGATGCGGCACAGCGATGGCCCCCAATTGCAGCCCACCAGGCCTTGGCGCGGCAGCGTCTGCTCGAGGTAGAACGACAGGTGCGACGCCATGTATCCGTGGGTACGCTCCTGGCTGGCGCCGGACGGATACACGGAGACCGAATGCAGCACACTGCCGGGGGCTTGGAACGCTGCCAGAATGCGGTCGCCCAGTTCCTTGACCTGCACCAGCTCCCAGATGGCGTTGCGGTAGTTGGGGGGCGGCGTGAACGTCAGGTGCAGCCACCCGGCCGTTTCGGCTTTGTCCACCATGCGCGCCACAGTGGCGATAGAGATCCCGAGTTGGTCGCTGATCGCGCCGTAGGTGGCGCCCTGTGCCCGCAGGTAAGCCACCCGCAGGACCTGCTTTTCGGTTCTCGGGCTCCTCTCGGCCACGTGCCCACCCCCTGATGGCTGCGGCGCGCCGCTGCCGGTGGCAACCGCGCCTGAATGCGAGGAAACTAGCTTCGACAGGAGAAAAAACCGCGGGAAGGGGCTTCCGCGTCAACTCTCTGGCCCCGATCGGCGCGCTTGCGGGCCGCTGGCGGGTGGTCACTGGGGCCCGGCCCAAAGGGTACGCGCACGGCGGTCGCCGCCCCACGCAGGAGGCTCAGGTGCGGGGCGGGCAGTCGGTGCCGCTTTGGTCGCGAATGGTGGCGAATACCTCGGCCACGACCCGAAAGGCGTCCACGACCACCGGATCGAAGTGGCTGCCGCTGCCCTCGAGGATGATGTGGGCGCTGGCATCGTGGTCCAGGGCCGGTTTGTACACGCGGCGCGAGCGCAACGCATCGTACACGTCGGCGATCGCGACAATGCGCGCCGCCAAGGGGATCTGCTGGCCTGCCAGCCCGTGAGGGTACCCGCTGCCGTCCCATTTCTCGTGGTGCGACCGGGCGATTTCGATGCCCATGCTGAGGAGCACATTGCGCTGGTAGCGGGTGTGGGCCGAGCGCAGCGCGTGGGCGCCGATGGTCGTGTGGGTTTTCATCACGCCGAACTCCTCCGGCGTGAGTCTGCCTGGTTTGAGTAAGATGGCGTCAGGGATGCCGACCTTGCCGACGTCGTGCAGAGCCGACGAGTAATCGATGGCGTCGATGAAGGTGTCGCTGATTTCCGCCGCGTAGGGTGAGCTGCGGCGCAACTGCTCGGCCAGCGCCCGGCAGAAACCCCGGGTACGCTCAATGTGATCACCCGTGTCGTCATCGCGCGATTCGGCCAGCCCGGCCAGGGCCACGATGGTGGCCAGCTGGGAGTCGGTGATCTCAGCCACCTTCTCGCGCACCAACTCCTCGAGGCGCAGGTTCTGTCGACTCAGCTCCAGGCGCAGGCGCCGTAGGCTCAGGTGGGTGCGTATGCGCGCCAGGATCTCGGCCAGCTGGAACGGTTTGGTGACATAGTCGACGGCACCGGTGGCGAAAGCCTTGACCTTGTCACTGGTTTCAGCCAGGCCCGAGAGAAAGAGCACGGGTATCTCGGCCAGGCCGGGGTCGGCCTTCAATTGCTGACAGACTTCGTACCCGTCCATCTCGGGCATGGTGATGTCAAGCAGGATCAGGTCGGGCGCACGCGCCACCGCCGCCGCCAGGGCGCTCGGGCCATCGACGAACGCCTGCACGGCCATGCCCTGGCTTTCCAGCAGCTCGGTCAGCAGCATCAGGTTGGCCGTGGAGTCGTCCACGACCATGATGGTCGCTCCCGCGAAATCCTTTTCCATGCGCCACCTCAATGACCCGGCTGCCCGCCTGTGGCCGCGCCCCCGGAAACCGGAGCGGCCCGGCGCCAGCCGGGTGGCTTGCGTCTGCGTTGCCCGGGGCGCGGTCAGCCCAGCACGACCAGGGCCCGCGCCAAGCGTGCCGCCGCCTCGTCACGACCGATCAGACAGATGGTGGCGTCCAACGGCGGGCTGGCCGACGACCCGGTTAGGGCCAGGCGCAGCGGTTGCGCCACCTTGCCCAGGCTCAGGCCCAACTCGCCAGCGAGCCGTTCAACCTGCGGCATCACGTCTTCCTGGCGCAGGGGTTCAGCCTGCGCCAACCACTCGCGCATCTTCCGCAGCACCTCGGGCGACTCGGCCTGCCACCACTTCTTGACGGCTTTGGGGTCGTATTGGTCCGGAGCCTGGTAGAAGATCCCCGCCTGTTCCGCCATGTCCACTAGCGTCCGCGAGCGTTCCTGGAGCTGCGCAATGATGGCCGGCAAGCGAGGATCGTGCGTTGCGGACCACCCACGCCGGGCCAGGAAGGGGACCAGGTCGCCGACCAGGGCCTCCGGGGCCCGTTCGCGGATCTTGATCGAATTGATCCAGTCCAGCTTCTCAGTGTCGAAGATACTATTGGCCTTGCCCGCCCCGTCCAGATCGAACGCCGCAATCAACTCGGCGTCGGTGAACAGCTCTTGGTCGCCGTGGGCCCAGCCCAGGCGGGCGAGGAAGTTCCGCATCGCCTCCGGCAGATAACCCATGTCCCGGTATTCGACCAGACTGGTGGCCCCGTGACGCTTGGACAGCTTGGCCCGGTCCTTGCCCAGCGTCAGAGGCATGTGGGCGAAACGGGGCGGCGTGAGCCCCAGCGCGGCGTACACGGGCAACTGCTTGTGGGTGTTGATCAGGTGGTCGGCGCCGCGCACGACCAGGGTGACGCCCATGTCGGCGTCGTCCACGACGACGCAGAAGTTGTAGGTCGGCGTGCCGTCCGTGCGCGCAATGATCCAGTCGTCCAGTTCGCCGTACGCGGACTCCACTGGCCCCATGATGCGATCGTCGAATGACGACACGCCCGCCAGCGGCATCTTCAGCCGTACCACGTGGGGCTGTTCAGGGCCATGGCCCGCGTCGCGACAGGAGCGGTCGTACAGGTACGTCTCTTTGGCCGCTTCGGCGGCCTCGCGCCGGGCCTCGAGGGCTTCCTGCGGGCAGCGGCAGCGGTAGGCTTTGCCCTCGGCCAGAAGCTGGTCGATGGCGCTGTGGTACAGAGCGGTTCGCTGGCTCTGGTAGAAAGGGCCCGCGTCGAAATCGAGGCCCAGATACGCCAGACCGTCGAGGATTACCTGGACATTCTCGCGGCTGGAGCGCTCGTGGTCGGTGTCTTCGATCCGCAGGATGAAGCGGCCGCCGTGGTGGCGCGCCAGCAGCCAGTTGAACAGCGCGGTCCGCGCGTTACCAATGTGCAGTTTCCCGGTGGGACTCGGGGCGAAACGGGTAACTACGGTCATGCGTCATCTCCGTTGGCTCTCGGCCAGGCTGGGTCTGCCGCGGCGGTTCGCCGCGGCGTCACGGGGCGGCCGGCAGGGCCACGCCGCGCGCCAGCGCCGGCCTATGAAGGTAATCCGGCAGCGCGCGGGCCGACAGGGGCCCGGGAAACCGTTTGTGAAGCGCGACACGGGTCTTTACCTTCCTTCGGATACACTGCATTGACGGTCTGGATCGGGCTGCATTTCCCATGCACGGGATCTTCTCCTGGACTTGAGGTACCGATGGCGTTGACCGCGGAACCGGGGCAGCCCGAAACCGATACCTCCGGCTTGGGTTACTGCGTGGGCGTCGGTGCCTCTGCCGGCGGTCTGGAGGCGCTGGAGTCGTTCTTCGCCAGTTTGCCGGCCGACAGCGGCATGGCCTTTGTGGTCATCCAGCACCTGTCGCCAGACTACAAGAGCATGATGGTCGAACTGCTATCCAAGCGGACGGCCATGAAGGTGCTGCGGGCCGAAGACGGCATGCAGGTGGAGCCGGACCACGTGTATGTGATCACCCCGCGCAAGAACCTGACGATTTTCCATGGGCGGCTGGTCCTGACCGACACCGATCCGGCGCGCGGCGTCAACCTGCCGATCGACATTTTCCTGCGTTCCCTGGCCGACGACCAGGGAGAGCGCGCCATTGCCGTGATTCTCTCTGGCACGGGCAGCGACGGCGTCCGCGGGGTGCGGGCGGTCAAGGAAGCCGGCGGCATGGTGATGGTCCAAGACCCCGCCTCGGCCCGTTTCGACGGTATGCCGCGCGCCGCCGCGGCCACAGGCTTCGCCGATTTCGTCCTGCCCCCCGACGAGATGCCCGCCCGCCTGGTGGCGTTCTGTCAGCGGCGCGGCGCCGTCCTGGTCGAGGGGCCGCCTGCCCTGTTGTCCGACGAGGACGGCATGGCGCGTCTCTTCGCGCTGCTGCGCGAGCGCAGCCGCGTGGACTTCACCCTCTACAAGCCCACCACCGTGGTCCGGCGCATCGAGCGCCGCATGGCGGTCAACCAGATCCACGATCTGCGCGACTATGTGCGCTACATGCAGGACCACGCTGGTGAGGTGAGCGCGCTCTACCGCGAACTGCTGATCGGCGTCACTAGTTTCTTCCGTGACCGCGAGGTGTTCGACGAGTTGGAGCGCGTCGTCCTGCCGGCGCTGCTAGCCGGCCGCGAGGACCGTGAGCTGCGCCTGTGGGTGGCGGGCTGCTCCACCGGCGAGGAGGCTTACTCCCTGGCGATCATCGTGCGCGAGACGCTGGAGAGTTTGGGCGCCAACCTGGACGTGCGCATCTTCGCTACCGATATCGACCGCGACGCCGTCGCCCAGGCCGGGGCCGGGCTCTTTCCCGAGAGCGTCGCCGGCGACCTGTCGGCGCGGCTGCTGAGCACCTATTTCCGACGCCGCGACGACTACTACCAGATCGACCGCTCGATTCGCGAGATGGTCGTCTTCGCGCAGCACAACCTGGTTACCGATCCGCCGTTCACCAATATCGACCTGGTCAGCTGCCGCAACCTGCTGATCTACCTGCAACCCGTGCTGCAGCAGCGCGTGCTCGAGCTGTTCAGTTTCTCGCTCAACCCCGGGGGCGTCCTGCTGCTGGGCAGCAGCGAGACGGTTGGCGACCTGGCCGATGCGTACGAGGTGATCCACCATCGCTACAAGCTGTTCCGCTCCAAAGGTCGGCGCCGGCCCGGGCCCGATGGCGCTAACCTGGGGACGCCGGCTGAACCGCGCGGCTGGCAGCAGCGGTTGCGGCGAGCGGCGGTCGGCCGCCCCTTGCGCCCCAGCGAGGAGGAGCGGACCCTGGACCGGCTGCTCCAGGCCCTGTCGCCGGACTATGTCCCGGTGGTGGTGGTGGTCAACCCGCAGATGGAGGTGGTGCACATCGCCGGCGATCCGGCCCCTTACTTCCGGTTGGCCTCGGGCAAAGCCCTCAACGATGTGGTCCGCATGGCCGTTCCCGAGTTGGCGATGCCGCTGACCACCGGCCTGCAGCGGGTGTTTGCGTCCGGGACCGAGGTCTGCTACACCCATATCCACGTGGCGGGGGTGGGGGAGGACCAGGCGACGGTCCGCGTGCGGATCCGGGCGCTGCCTTCCCGTCGGGGCCAGGAAGCTCTGGCGGCGGTCATTGTCGAGGGCATGGCCCCCGCGGCCGCGGTACGCGCCGAAGAGGTGGGCGTGTACGATGTTGGGGCCGAGACCCAGCAGCGCCTGCAGGACCTGGAACAGGAGCTGCAGTTCACCCGCGAAAACCTGCAGGCGACCATCGAAGAACTGGAGACGACCAACGAGGAGTTGCAGGCCAGCAACGAGGAACTGCTGGCGAGCAACGAGGAACTGCAGAGCACCAACGAGGAACTGCATTCGGTAAACGAGGAACTCCACACGGTCAATGCCGAGCACCAGCGCAAGATTATTGAGCTTACCGAACTGACCAACGACCTGGACAACCTGCTCGGCAGCACGCGGATCGGCACCCTGTTTCTGGACGAGAACCTGGAGGTGCGCCGTTTCACGCCGGAGATCCAGCGGGTCCTGTCCGTGTTCGAGGCCGACCTGGGGCGACCGGTGCACCACCTGCGTCATTCCCTGGTGGGTATCGACCTGTTCCTGTTGGCGCGCGATGTGGTCCGCGGCGACCACAGCGTTGAGCGCGAGGTGCAGGGGGCCGACGGCGGCTGGTATCTGCTGCGCGTGCTGCCGTACCGGGTCCGCTCCGGGGCGGTTTCCGGGGTGGTCGTGGTCTTGGTAGATATCAGCAGCGCCAAGGCCACGGAACGGGCGCTGTCCGACACCGAACAGCGCCTGGCCAGCCTGTTCCGCGTCGCGCCGGTGGGCATTGGTCTGCTGATCGGTCAGGTGGTGGCAGAGGTGTCGGACCGCGTCTGCACCATGACCGGTTATGATCGCGCTGACCTGGTCAACCAGAGCGCCCTCCGCCTGTACGCTACCCCGGACGAGCACCGACGGGTGTGTCGCGTGCTGGCGGACCAGGTCACCCGCCGGGGAATCGGCACGGTCGAGACGGCCTGGCGCCGGCGCGACGGCAGCCTGGTTCCGGTCCTGTTGAGCGTCACGCCGTTGGCCGACAGCCATATCGATGGCGAACTCACCTTCACCGTGCTCGACCTGTCGCCCAATGAGGAGGCGGCGCTGCAGGCCCAGGAGAGCCAGGCGCGGTTCCGCCTGCTTTTCCAGACCATGTCCGAAGGGGTCGTCTTCCAGGGCGCCGACGGCGCCATCACCGATGCCAACCCCGCGGCGGAGACGCTGCTGGGGCTGAGCGTCGACCAGCTGCTGGGACGGACCTCGGTAGATCCGCGATGGCGGGCGATCCGGCCCGACGGCGCGGATTTCCCCGGTGTCGAGCACCCGTCCATGGTAGCGCTGCGAACCGGCCGGCCGGTCAATGGCGTGGTGATGGGGATCTGCCATCCATTCACCGGCCAGACGCGCTGGCTGCGCGTCAATGCGACGCCGCTGTACACCGCCGGCGGTACTGCGCCGACTCAGGTCTACACCACCTTTGCCGAGGCCACGACCGAGGCGGTCGGCGTCGCCGGGGGCCGGGGAGATGACGATCGTGGATGATGCCGGGAGGCCGCGGCCCATCCGGCTGACGGTGCGGCGCGGCCAGGGCCGCACGCGCGGCGCGGCCGGCACCGGGGTGCCCGGACACGTATGAGCCCTGTCCCGCCGTCGCCCGCCGACCCGCCAACTGGCTGCCCGCTGCCCGGCCTGACGACACCCGGACCAACGCCGGCAGACCGGCCTGAGGAGTCCGAGAACACGCCACACGTGCAGCGCCTGGTGCACGAGCTGCGTGTGCACCAGGCGGAACTCGAGGCCCAGAACGAGGAGTTGCGGCAAGCCCAGGGACAGTTGGCCGGCGCGCGCGAGTACCTGTTGCAGCTGTTCCAGGCAGCCCCGGTCGGCTATGTGGTCCTCGACAGCCTGGGCCTGGTTCTGGAGGCCAACGACACCTTCGAACGACTGCTGGGCCCCCCCGGCAACGCGGTGCGCGGCGTGGCCCTGGACCGCCATATGGTGGGCTCCAGTGGCGACGAGTTCCGCGCGCGGTACGGCGCCTTTTACCGGCGACCCGGCGACCGCAGTCTCGAGCTGTGGTTCGCCCGGGCCGCCGGCGAGCCGTTCCTGGGACGCCTGGTCGCCGCGTCGCGGCGGATCGAGCACGCCGCGGCCGCTGACCGCGAAGCGCTGTTGGTTGTCGTGTTGGACGTTACCGCCGAGCGCCAGGCGGAAACGGCGACCCGCGCGCACACCCGGCAGCTGCGGTCATTGCTCGATTTCAGCACTCGTTCCTTCGCCACCGCCATCGAGGCGGGGCAGTCGGCGTTGGCCGAGAGCCTCAAGGTCACCGGCAGCCGCAGCGGCGTGCTGCACCTGTTGGACGGGGCCGGTCGGGCGCCCTCAATGTCCGCCTGGCAGCGCACCGCACCCGCCGGGAAGGGCCTGGCGGCCACCGTCGCCGCTGGCCTGTCGGGGATCTGGCTGCAGGCCATTCGAGACGGCCAGCCGGTGTGGAGCGACGACCCTGACGGCAGTGGCAGCCCGGCTCTGTGGCCCGAGGTCGGGCCTCCCAGCCAGCGTCTGCTGGCCGTGGCCGCGGGCGACCGGGCGTGCCCCGTCGCGGTGATCGGGCTGGCCGATGCCCCGGCGCCGTTCTCCCGCACCGACGCCGACGGCGTGCAACTGCTGATGGCCCGGCTGCGCGAGATCATCGACCGCCTCGCCATTGAGGCGCGGATTACCGACCAGCGCGCCCGGTCCTTCCATGCCGATCGCATGCGGACACTGGGCGAGATGGCGACCGGTATGGCGCACGAGATCAACCAGCCGCTGAACGGCATCCGCGTGTTCGCCGAAGGCCTGCTGGTCGGTCTGCGGCGGGGGTGGCCGGTCGTCGAGACCGAATTGACCGAAGCCCTGCGGGACATCGTCAGACTGGTGGATCGAGCCAGCGGTACGATCGACCACGTCCGCGCCCTGGCCGCTGACCGCGATGACCAGCCACCGGTGCCGTTCGCGCTGGCGCCGGTGGTCAACCGGGCCGTGGCACTGGCGCGGGGTCAGATGCACGCTGCCGGGATTGCCGTCGACTGTCAAGCGACCGGCGAGTTGCCCCTCGCGTGCGGTTGGCCGGGAGCCATCGAGCAGGTGGTCCTGATCCTGCTCGACAATGCCCGCGATGCGGTGGTCGAGCGGCAGCAGCGTCGACAGGCCGGGCCTGGCGAGTGGGTACCGCAGATTCTGGTGCGCGTGGCGGTCGACGGCGGCAACCTGGTGCTGACCGTGATGGACAATGGCGACGGCGTGCCGGAACCGGTGAGGGCGCGCATCTTCGACCCCTTCTTCACCACCAAGGAGGTCGGCAAGGGGACCGGTTTGGGGCTGGCAACTGCGCGCAGCATCGTGGAACGCCACGGGGGCGTGATCCAGTTGACATCACCCGCTGAGGGCGGGGCCGTGTTCCGCGTCGCCCTACCGGTGCGCGGCGCCGCCGGTTGAGCGACGGGTTCAGGCGGGCGCGCGGCCGTTGCCGGCAGCGGCGTCTGGCGGTGGCGATGGGGCGGTGGCCGGGGTCCGGAGGCTCTGGGCGTACCCAGCCACCACGGCCTCCTGGGCGTCGGTCTCGACGGCGCCTGGCCGGCAGCGGCGGACCTCGGCGATGGCGTCGCGGTCAGACCATCCCTGCCCCACGAGAAAACACGCCGCCATGGTGCCCGTACGGCCACGACCCGCAGAGCAGCTGAGGGCCACCGGCCCGGTCTCCAGGTCGCGTGGCAATTGGGCTGTGAACGCGATCACCTGGGCCGGGGTAGGGGTGCCGAAATCGGCGATCGGGCTGCGTCGCAGGACGATGCCCAGATCGGCCAGGTCCGCGGCCCATGGTTCCAGGCCATAGCGCTGCAGGTCCGGATCGGAGAGGAACGTCCAGACGACGCCGACGCCGAAACCGGCCAGTTGCGCCAGTTCCTGGCGGTACCGTTGCAGGTAGTCGGGCGTCCCGGGGTAGCCCGGGTAGGCCGGGCGGCTGGCCAACAGCAGACGCCCCGGCAACAACCAATCCGCATCCATAGGGCCTCCCCGGAACCCGGTGCGGCGGCTGCGCCGCCGCCGACCGGGCAAAGGTGTGGCGCCATCGACCGGGAGTCAACCGCGCCCGCCGTGGCGGCCTGCCGGCGACCGCCTGCGGGCTTATCTTCTTCAGCGTCAGTCGGCCCCCGTGCCGGGTCGTGGCGCTCCCGGCGACTGGCTTGCCAACGGGCCCGACGAGGCGCTGTACCTATCATTCTCATGACTTGGTGTTGACGTCCTATGACGACCGGTATCTTGGGCCAGCAACTGAGCCTCAGCGAGGAACTGCGGGCCGAGACCTTCGCCGCGCACGCGGGGTTGCAGGCCGAACCGTTTTTCGGCGCCCTGGCCCGTTGCCAGTTGCCGCTGGAGTCCTACGTCGGCCAGTTACGGGGTCTGGCGGTGGTGCACGGGGTTCTGGAACAGGCGCTGGGCGAGAGCGCCGAGCCGCGTGTTGCGGCGGTGTGGCGCGATGACCTGCGCCGGCTGCCCCGGCTGCTGCTCGACCTGGCGTATTTCGCCCCGCGAGGGGTGCTGGACATCACCGGCGCGGCGGCGGCAGCGGTGCGAGCCACGGAAGCCATTCGCCGCACGGCCGCCGCACAACCGGTGGCCCTGCTGGGCTATCTGTACGTGATCGAGGGTTCGAATCTCGGGGCGGCAACGCTCCGGCGCCTGTATGCACGGGCGTTCCTGCTGGCCGACGATGGTGGCTTGGCGTACCTGACCCAGGATCCGGCCGCGGTGCAGCCACGATGGACCGAGTTCCGCCAGCGCCTGGACGCTCAGCCACTGAGCGAGCACGAGCGTCGGTTGGTGGCGGAGGCCGCCGCCACGCTGTTCGGTCTGGTGCGCGACATCTTCAGCGCCCTGTACCCGGTCCAGCCGGAGTCGCTCGGGCACGTGGCCACCACCATCAACCCCGAGGCGGGCCGCCATCCGGTACCGACCGACCCGCGCCAAATGGAAGCCGCGCTTCGCGCCGCCGATGCCTGCTGGTCGCGCTATCCCTACTTCGCCCATCGTTACGGCGAGCGGGGCCAGCGTTTCGCCCGCAGCGACGCGGCCTGGCTGGCCACTCTGGGTCAGTATGATGCTGTCCAGGTGCAGCAGCAGGTCCGCTGGCTCGGGCGCCTGCTGGCCGCCCGGGGCATGCCGACGCTGCTGCTCCAGGACCAGCTGGAGCGACTAGCCGACGAACTGGCGGCGGTGGTGCCGGAGGAATCCGCCGCCGCCGAGCGTCTGCGTGGGGCTGCCGCCGCGCTGGCCGAGGTCCGTCGGCAGCGACTGACGGACGCGGACCTGCTGGCTGTGGACCGTGACTTCCGCGCCCGGTTGGGTGACCAGGCCGATGCCTGCGGCCCGGAGATGGGCCAGCTGCTGGCCTGTGCGGTGGCGGACGAGTTGAACGGCTGCCCGGGGGCCATCGACAGCCTGACGCAGTGGCTGACCGCGCCGGGCCGGTTTCCCGGGGCCTGGTCGGTGGCCGTGTCCACGGCCCTGGACCAGGCCCGGGCCGCGGCTCGGGAGGGAGCCGCCCGACCCATGGCCGGGCCCGCCTGCGTGCCCTGATGCGGCGTTGCGCCCGCGGGTGGCGTGGCGTTTCTTGTGGGCCGCTGGCCGACCACCGGCGCTATCGGGCGGTCTCGCCTCGCGACACCCCGGCGTGGGTCAGCGGGGAATCGGCAATGAACTGCGTGCCGTGGCGGTTCGCGGCAGGGAGGCAATGTGGAGCCAAGAGAGATCCTGGTGGTCGACGACGAACCCATGATCCTTGAGCTGTATGGTGATATCTTCGGCGGCGCCGGCTATGTGGTGCGTACCGCGCGGAGTGCTGAGGAAGCCCTGGCCATGCTCAACGAGCGCCCCTCGTGGGTCATGTTCCTGGACCTGAATCTGCCCGGCATGAACGGCCTCGAGCTGTGTCGCCAGGTGCGGAGCAACTGGCCCATGGCAATCGCCTACGCGGTGACCGGGTACGCCTCGCTTTTCCAGCTCTCCGAGTGTCGCGACGCCGGTTTCGAAGATTACTTCACCAAACCCGCCAGTATCAGCGACCTGCTGCGCGCCGCCGAACGCGCTTGGGAGAAGCTTTCCCGGTGGCGTCGCGGTTCGGCGGCGGCCGCGCCCTGATTTGTGCGCCCCCATCCCGCTGTCCTGCCACCGGCCGGCGAACCGCCCGCAGAACCCAGGAGCTTCATATGGTCATGACCAGCGTTGAACGCATGCAGGCGGCCTTGGCGCGCCGCCCGGTTGATCAGTTGCCTATCGCCGTCAGCCCTTGGGGCGCCACGGTGGCTCGGTGGCGGCAGGAAGGCCACCTGGGCCCGGAAGAGGACGTGGCCGAGCACTTCGGTCAGGACCTGCGCTCTGGCGGCTGGCTGAATTCGGTAGTCGACCTGGAGTTCCAGGCGGTTACCCTGGAGGAGACCGAGGAGACGATCCTGCAACTGGACGCCAACGGCGCGCGCCTGCGGCGGCACAAACTGCACGACAGCACCCCTGAGCACGTGGGTTTCACGGTGACTGACCGGCGCTCCTGGGAAGCTTTCGCCAAACCTCACCTGGTGGGCATCGACCGACGCCGCATCCCCTTCGAGGGGTACCGCGAGGCGCGGCGTTTTGCCGCCGAGAAACAGCGTTTCTTCTGTTGGGCCGGGGTGGCTCCGTTCGAGCAGATGCATCCTGTATGCGGCCACGAGCACATGCTGGCCGGCATGGCTCTGGACCCGGACTGGGTCCGCGACATGGTGCAGACGTACACCGACCTGACCTTGGCGCACCTGGAGTTGCTGTTTGCCGAGGAAGGGCTGCCGGACGGCATGTTCTTCTACGAAGACATGGGGTTCAAGCAACGGCCCTTCATGTCGCCGGCCATGTACCGCGAGATCATCCAGCCCGGCCACCAGCGACTGTTTGCCTTTGCCCACGCCCATGGCTGCCCGGTCATCGTCCATTCGTGCGGTTTCGTCGAGCCCCTCGTCCCGGGCCTGATCGAAGCGGGAATGGACTGCCTCCAGGCCATGGAGGTGAAAGCTGGCATGGACCTGCCGCAGCTGTTTGCCCGTTACGGCGACCGCATTGCGTTCTACGGCGGCGTTGACGTTCGCTGCCTGATAAGCAATGACCGGCAGCGCCTCGATGCGGAAATGGACGCCAAGATACTGCCTGTGGTACGCGGCGGCGGTGGGTATATCCTCCATTCGGACCACTCTGAACCGCCCGAAGTGGACTACGAAACCATGCGTTACTTTGTCGAGCGCGGGCGGCAGCTGGGCCGCTAGGCGTGCCGCTTTGGGGTCAGTCCACGCCGACTACCAGGATCGTCTGGTCGTCGGAAGGGGGAGCGCTGCCCATGTGCGCCTTGACGCGGGCCAGGACGCGGTCGATCACTTCCTGTGAGGTCGGGGCCTGGCGACAGGCATCGTCGATGACGGCCAGGGTGCGTTCGTAACCGAGCATTTCGCCCTGTTCGTTGAGTGCCTCTACAATGCCGTCCGACAGAAACACGACCCGGTCGCCGGGCTGCAGATGGAGACGCTCGACCCGGTATTGGGCTTCGGCCCGGATGCCCAAGGGATAGGCATCGAGCTGTACCTCGCGGAGGCCGGCGTGGACCGCGCGGTAGTGGAGTGGGTACGGGCAACCGCTGTTGGTCACAGTGATGGCGCGGTCTTCCAGCAGCAATTCGCCCATGGCGAAACACACGAAGGCCCGGCGGTCCAAGACGCGGTAGAGGGTGCGGTTGAGCTGCCCCAGCAGGGCCCCCAAGTCCGTCGATCGGCTGACCTCGCTCTCGAGCATGCCGCTGAACAGCACCACCGGAATCGCGGCCTCCATGCCGTGGCCGGTCACGTCGGCCAACCCCAGCGCCAGGCGTCTGCCGCTGAGCGGGAAATACTGGAAGAAGTCGCCGCCCACATGGCTGGCGGGCAGGCACTTGCCGGCAATATCGTAACCCTCCACACGGGGGTCGGCGTCCGGCATCAAGCTGACCTGCAGCCGCCTGGCGGCTTCCAGTTCGCGTTCGGCTTCTTGCCGCAACTGGCGCTCCTGGGCCAGGTGATGGGCCGATAGCGCCTGGTTCTGCCGGAATTGCTCCTGCAGCTCGTGATGGGCGTGGGTGAGGGCGGCAGTCTGCGTGCGTGCCTGAACCTGGTTTTGGCGCAGGGCTGCCGTCATCTCGTTGAACGCCGCCGCCAGGCGCCCGATTTCGTCGCGGCCACCGCTGTCCAAATGCACGTCCAGGTTCCCGTGGGCGACCGCAGTTGCACCCCGGGCAAGGGCCGCCAGGGGACGCGATACCGAGCCCACCAATACAGCGCTGATAACCGCCGAGACCACCCCGGCAACGAGCAATGCTGCCAGCAGCAGCCGGCGCGTGGTGCTGTAGGCGGACTCGGCTCGAGCCGTGGCGACGGCGGCGCCACGCACCTCGGAATCGGCCAGGCGGGCCAACTGGTGACGGCACTCGTCGTACAAGTGACGACCGGCGGGCCCGACCAGCGCCGGTGGCAACAGACCGGTCCTGGCGGCGGGCAGGCTGGCCAGCGAGAGGCGTCGGTAGGGCGTCCAGGCCGCGACCAGCGCCTGGTACGCCTCCGCCTGCGGCCGGGGGACATCGCTGGCCAGGCCAACGGCGCGGTAGCGCACCAGGGCGGCGTCGACCGACTGCACCAGGGCATCGATCGACGCGTAGGGCGTGGCCGCGGTGGTCGGGTCGGCACCCGACGTTCCCGGCAACTGGGCTGCCCGCAGGTCGGCGAACAGATGGGCCAGCTCCAGTGTCGCCAGGACACCGGGCAGGTGGTGGCCCGCCAACTCGTCCATGTCCTGCCGCAGCGATGCCAGCTGCACAAACAGCCACAGGCTCACCGCACCCATGGCCGCGATAACCAGGCCAAAGCCCAGTCCCTGCTTGATCGCCAGGGGGAGATCGCGTGCTCGCGCGGTCAAGACCCGGAACTTCAGCGTCCGCCGTGTCGGCGCGTTCACGTGCCTCAAGGAGTGATCCGGATGGTGGGGCGGCGCCCGGACCGGCGGCGCAGGCCGGCCAGCAACAGGCGGTGGGGTGCGCCCGCCCGGGCCCTGCGAGGGGCCCCGAGCTTTAGCAAGCGCATCAGATCGATCGATGTCAATAGGGGCCGGGCCGCCGCGGCCTTCTGCGACGGCTCCGGTGATGGGTTGCCCGCACCGGGCAACGGCGTTAATTGCTTCCCCGGGTGCCGCCCGCCGGGGAGCCGGTCTGGGGCCGGGCATCCGGCCAACGGTTCGCGGCCATCCGCCGTGGTGTCCTGCGGAGGTGCACATGAGCACAATGAAACGCGTCGGCTGGGGCGCGATGTCTCTCGTGGCCGCGCTGGCCTCAGCCGTAGTCGTCGGCGTGGTCCACCCGGCCGAGAACGTCAATGCCCTCTGGTTGGTGGTGGCGGCGGCCTGCATCTACGTCATCGCCTACCGTTTCTACGGTGCCTTTCTGAGCACGCGCGTTCTAAGCCTCGATGCCAGCCACGTCACCCCGGCCGTCCGGTTGAAGGACGGCGTGGACTACGACCCGACCAACAAGTGGGTGCTCTTCGGGCATCACTTCGCCGCCATCGCCGGTGCCGGGCCCCTGATTGGTCCGATGCTGGCGGCGCAGTTCGGCTATGTGCCCGGGTTCCTCTGGATCCTGGTCGGTTCGGTCTTGGCCGGAGCCGTGCATGACATGGTTATTCTGGCCGCCTCGGTGCGCCGGAACGGCAAGTCGCTAGCCCAGATCGCCAAAGACGAGGTCGGCCCGATCGGCGGCCTGGCTACCTCGATCGCCATCGTGTTCATCATCATTGTGGCCCTGGCCGGCCTCGGTCTGGCGGTGGTGAACGCAATGAAGAACAGCCCCTGGTCGGCCTTCACCATCGGGTTGACCATTCCCATCGCCCTGCTCATGGGGCTGTACCTGCGCTACTGGCGTCCGGGCCGTGTTGGCGAAGTCAGCGCCATTGGGGTGGTGCTGCTGGCCAGTGCCGTAGGTTTCGGGCACTGGGTGCCCGGGTCATTCCTGGGTCCCTGGTTCGACTGGCCCGAACGGCAGGTGGTGCTGTTGCTGGTGGGTTACGGATTCGTGGCCTCGGTACTGCCGGTCTGGATGCTGCTGTGCCCCCGTGACTACCTGTCAACGTACATGAAAATCGGCACGATCAGCCTCCTGGCCGTGGGCGTTGTGGCGCTGGCCCCGGTGCTGCAGATGCCTCCGGTGACGGCCTTCGCTGCTGGCGGTGGCCCGATCATTCCGGGCCAGCTCTTTCCGTTCATGTTCATCACCATTGCCTGCGGCGCCATCTCGGGTTTCCATTCGCTGATCGCCTCGGGTACCACACCGAAGATGATCACCTCCGAGCAGCATGTGCGCGTTATCGGTTTTGGCGCCATGTTGACCGAGGGCTTCGTCGCCATGATGGCCCTGGTGGCAGCCTGCATCCTGGTGCCCGGGGACTACTTCGCCATCGGTACCAAGCTGTCGGCCGACAAGCTGGCGGCAATGGGCTTTCCGGTGCAACGCATCGCTGAGTTGTCCGCTCTGGTGGGGGTGGATGTCGCTGGCCGACCTGGCGGCGCTGTCTCGCTGGCCGTCGGTATGGCCTCGATCCTCTCCGGTATCCCGGGCATGCGCGGGCTCATGCCATACTGGTACAACTTCGCCCTCATGTTCGAGGCCCTCTTCATCCTGACCACGGTGGATGCAGGCACGCGGGTGGCTCGCTTCCTGTTGCAGGAGATGGGCGGCGTTGTGTACCGCCCCTTGGGCCAGACCCGCTGGGTCCCCGGGGCCATTCTGACCAGCCTGGCGGTGGTGGCGGCCTGGGGGCACCTGGTCTACACCGGCAGTGTCTCGACCATCTGGCCCATGTTCGGCGTTGCCAACCAACTGCTCGCGGCGATCGCGCTGGGGATCGGCACTATCCTCATCGTGAAATCCGGGCGTGTGCGTTATGTCTGGGTGACGCTGGTGCCCATGCTGTTCATGTACGCGACTACCTTCACGGCCGCGTGGCAGCTGGTCGCGCTGTTCCGCGCCAAGGCGGCGCACGCGGCCAACGCCACGGATGCCTTCAATCTGCAGCTTGACGCCGTGCTGGTCAGCGCCATGGGTTTGCTCGCGGCGGCCGCTCTGCTCGACATGGCCCACAAGGCTTGGGGTTTCCTGAGCGGCAGCCGGCCGATAACGTCCAGCGAGGTGATCGTGACCGCCAGCCCGGCGTCCTGAGACCGGGCCATGGCCGGTCTGGCGCCTCCCTGCGGGCCGGCCGCCTGGCGCGGTGTGTTCAGCTGCCAAGCTGCTTGGCGGCGCTGCCAACTCAATGGCCGCAGCACCGTCAGGTGCGACGGCTCGGGCGCTGCCATCACGTCGGCAATGGCTTCCTTTGATACATGCTCAAGCTTATTATAAACAAATAGATACGAGTTATCCTGCAGGGCCATCGGCGCGGTTTGGCGGCGGTGGCACGCCCCTTGCATGGCTCGCGGCAGCCAACATTCCCCCAGTTGCCGGGAGCACCGACATGACTGACCTGACGACCTGCCGCTACCGTGTCTGCCTGGCCGCCGCCGCCCTGCTGCTGCTGTCCGGCGCCGCGGTCGCGTCGGCCGCGACCTTGTCGCCCACGGCCGCGACGCCCGGCTTGTCCGAGTCCGAGCCCGTGGTCATGGACGGGGTCGCCTGGACGGCCTGGAGCCACGCGGCCGCGGCGGCGATGGTAGCGGACCTGGGCCCGGCGGTGGCAGCCGCTGGGACCGCTGGCGCTCTCCTTGACGGCCCGTCCTGGGTCACCTGGAGCGGCGCTGCCGCCCAGGCCATCGCCAACCAACTGGCCCCGGCCGTGCACCAGGAGTGGCCACACCAACCCGAACGGAGCGCGCCCGCGCGGGCGAGGGTTGAGCGCCGGGCCCGGGCGGGCCTGTCGCGTTGGCTGCGCCTGGCGCGCTGAACCGAGCGTCGACCGCGCGTTCAGTGCGGCCGGTCGCGGGCGGGAGGCGACCCGCGCCGATCAGGCCGAGGAAACACCTTGGCGCCGATCCGCGCAGATCCGGCCGTCGACCAACTCGATCACGCGACTGCAGCGCGCCGCCACGCGCGGGTCGTGGGTAACCACGAGCATGGCAGTGCCCAACTCGCGGTTGCAGCGCGTCAGCAGCGCGAACACCTGGTCTGCCGTGGCCGTGTCCAGATTACCGGTCGGCTCGTCGGCCAGGACCAGCCGCGGGGCGCGCATCAGCGCCCGGGCGATGGCGACCCGCTGCTGCTGGCCGCCCGACAGGTCGGTGGCCAGCCGGTGGGCGTACGCCTCCAGACCCATCTGCTCGAGCAACTCCAGGGCCCGCAGGCGCATCGCCGGAGTGGTCCGGCCCTGGGCTGCGTAGGCGGGCAGCAGCACGTTCTCGCAGGCGGTGAAAGCGGGCAGCAGGTGATGGAACTGGAACACGAAACCCAGGGTTCGGCCGCGAACGGCCGTCAGACCGTGGTCGTCCAGCGCGGTGGTGGGCACGCCTTCCACCTCAACCTGGCCGCTCGTGGGGCGGTCGAGGAGGCCCATCAGATGGAGCAGGGTGCTCTTGCCGGATCCCGACGGGCCGATCAGAGCGGTGAGTTCACCGGGCGCAATCTCGAGGTCAATGCCGTGGAGCACCTCGGTGACCACGTGGTCGCCATAGGCCTTGGTGACCCGCGACAGGCGCAGAACGGGTGGCGCCGAGGGGCCGGCGAGAGCGTCAACCATAGCGGATGACCGTGGCCGGGTCCAGGCCGGCGGCGCGGCGAGCCGGGACCACCGCCGCCAGAATGCCAATGACGGTGGCGATCGCCACTGACCGCAGATACAGCCCGGCATTCAGGTCCACCGGGAAGGTGGGCGAGCCGTCCGGGTTCTGGGCCAGTGAAGCGAACAACAGCGCGAGACCGGTACCCAGGGCGCAGCCGCCCACGGCCCCGGTCAGACCGACGGCGCCGCCCTGGAACAGGAAGATGCGGATGATGCGCCCGGTGCCGGTGCCGGTCGCCTTCATGATGCCGATCTCGCGCGACTTCTGCACCACCGACACCACCAGCACGCTGGCGATACCCAGGGCGACAGCAAGCATGACGAAGAACTGGATCATGTACGAGGAACTCGACTGAGAACGCAGAGCGACCAGCAATTGCCGATTGAGTTCCATCCAGCTGTCGGCAGTCAGGCCGGTCTGGCTGGCAATGGCTGCGGCCGCCTGCTCGGCGTCCCACGGACGATCGATGCGAACCTCGATCGTTGACACCGCGCCCGGCATCGCCAGCATGGCCTGGGCGGCCTGCAGCGGCACGAACACCCAGCGCTGATTGATGTCCTTGTTACCCAGGTCGAAGATCCCGGCAACGGTGAACGTGCGCGTCGTCTGCGCATCTACGGACAGCCGCACGCGATCGCCCACCTGCAGCCCGAGGTCGTGCGCCAGTTCGGTGCCGACCAAGGCATCGTCGCCGACCAGCCGCAGCCGGCCCGCCGCCAGTCGTTCGTCCAGCGGGATGATCCGGCGGTACCCCTCTGGTTCAATGCCGCGCAGCGCCACGGAGCGACTGGCGCTGCCCTTCTGGGCCAGGGCCGAACCGGCGACGGTCGCGGCTGCGGCCGTTACGCCCGGGACCCCGCATATCTGGGCCAACGCCTGTCGAAACGGGTCGATGGTGCGGGGCCGCTCCAGCGAGCGGATGGGAATCCAGCCGACCTCATTGGCCCCGGGCGCCGGCAGGCGCCGCGCCTGGTCTGCCGCTGGGCGGACGACGACGTGCGGCTGAGCCGCCAGGGTCTGCCGCACGAGGCTGGCCTGCAGGCCGTTGATGAGGGCCGAAAGGAACACCATGACCCCCACGCCCACGGCCACGCCGACCCAGATCAGGACGGTCTGCATCCGTCCTTCACGCAGGAAACGGATGCCCACAAACAGGGCGAATGGCATGCTTCGGCTTTCCGTCGGCGACTCGGTGGGCAACGGCCGGCGTCGGCCCAGCTGGGGCTCGGGCGTCGGCCAACTGCGGTGGCGCTACGGGATCTTCAGTGGTTCCGGACGGACGCGCATTCCTTCGCTGGCGGCGGCGTCGACGATCACCAGGTCGCCCGTTGCCAGCCCCTGTCGGACCCGCACCACATCGCCTGCCCGCGGGCCTAACTGCACCGAGCGGCGTCGGGCTGTGCCGTCGGCAACCACCAGTACCCACGGCGCGGCGGCGTCGCCATCGCGCAGCGCGGCCGCCGGGATGACCACCGCACTGTCGAGGTCGCAGATTTCCAGGTTGACGGAGACGGTCATGTTGGGCCGCAGGTACGCCGGGGGGTCGGGCACCAGCAGCCGAGCCTCAACCGTGCCGCGGCCCAGGTCGACTCCCGGCGACACGGTGACCAGGTGCGCCGCGAACTGCTGCTCCGGGTAGGCCTCGGCAGAAACCCGTGCGGTCTGGCCCGGTGCCAGCCGGCCCACCTGGTTTTCGTCGATCTGCACCGCCACCCGGGTCGGGCCGCTGGCGGCCAGGACCAGCAGCAACTGACCGGGCGTGACCACATCGCCGACCTCCACCTGGCGCGCCAGCACCACGCCGGCCGAGGGGGCACGGACGCGCAACTGCTCGCGCTGGGCTTGGGCCACATCCAGGCGAGCCCGAGCCTGGGCCAGGGCAGCGGCCGCCGCCCGCGTCTCGCTACCGCCTGCCGCCGCGGCCAGCGCCTGCGCCCGGGCGGCATCGCGATCGGCGCGTGCTGTCGCCAACCCGCGCCCGGCCTGTTCCAGGTCGGCTTGGGTGGCGGCGCCAGCGGCCACCAGCTGCTGCGCCCGTTCGAGCTCGCGCTGGGCGGTACCGTAATGGGCCTCGGCCGCCTCGCGGCGGCTGACGGCTACCGCCTCCTTGACCTGGTGCACCTGGGCCAGCGCCGCCTCGGCCTCGGCCAGGGCTGCCTCGGCCTGGCGCACGCTGGCGGTGGCCTCGCCGGCCTCCAGTTCCACCAGTATGTCACCGGCCTTCACGGGTTGGCCGAGTTCAGCGGTCACCCGGGCAACCTGGCCCAGACGCAGCGCCCCCAGATGCACCTCGGCGGCGGCCAACACGCGGCCCGACGCCACCACGCGCTCGGCATAGGAGCCAGGGCGCATGGCGATGGTGTGCACGGGGCGCGGCGCCCACGCCTGCCAGGCCCCGGCCAGGGCCGCGAGGCTGCCGCCCGCCAACAGGTAGCCCCAGCGACGCCACGCGCCGCGGCAGGTCGCGCCCGGGCGCCCGGGCGCTGTCGCGTCTGTCTTCATTGGCTTCCCTGGGCATCGCCTCGCTGGCTGCGTGGTGGCGGTGCGCGGCCACGCCCGGGAGGCAGGCGAGCACCCGGTTGCTGGACCGTGCGTACGAGGAATGGCGCCACGGTCCTCCCGCCGCGCCGAAACGGACTCGCGCTAGACCGAGGCGACGGGGATCGGCGGCGGCGGTACACGGACATACGAAGGTACGCCTTTGGCGGTCCGTGGCCACCGGCTCGCCACCGACGCGGTAACGGCGCCTGGCCAGGCGGGCCCGCTGGCCCCCCTGGTGGCGGCGACCCAGTGCGGCGCTGCTCCCCGGCCGCGCGGTAGTGGCGGGCGCCACAGCGCGGCCGGGGTGGAGCGCGGACATACCGGGCCACCATCGATGGCGGCCGCTGTTCGGCGACGGTCGCGGGCGGCTTGACAGCCGTTGCGCCGGCGGTGGTTTCGGCGTCATATTAGCATAAACGGGTAAGAGGAGCCTAACATCCTCAATAGGCCCGGGCGATCCATGTAGTTGCACCTGTCGGGGCGGCACTGCCACTGCCCGGAACCGCGATTATCGGGACCGGCCGGGCGGGCTGGCAGCGGCCAGCTGACGACAGATTACCAGTTGGGGAGGAGCGCGATGAAGGCAAAATGGTGGCGATGGACTGGGGTGTGGCTGGGGCTGGCGGCCTCGGCCTCCTGGGCGGGGCTGCCGGGGGCCAGTGACCCCTCGGCGCCGTGCGTGGACTGCCACACCCGGCAGTCAGCCGCCCTGGTGATGGAATGGCAGCATTCGCGTCACGCGGCCAATGGCGTGGGCTGCTACGACTGCCACCAAGCTGCCAGCGACGAGCCGGACGCGTGGCAGCACCACGGGGTCTGGGTAGCGACCCTGGTGACGCCCAAAGACTGCGGCGCCTGCCACGCCGACGAGACCAGCCAGTTCACGGCCAGTCACCATGCCCGCGCAGGCGAGATCATCCAGAGCCTCGACAATGTCATCGCCGAGCGCATCTGTGGCCTGCCCAACAACGTCGCCGACGCCGTCAACGGGTGTTGGCAGTGCCACGGGTCCATCGTCGCCTTTGCGCGCCAGTCTGACGGCGCTGTGGCGCGGAACGCGGAGGGCATGCCGCGCCTCGATCCGGACACCTGGCCGAACTCAGGTATGGGGCGGCTGAACCCGGACGGCTCCAAGGGTTCGTGCAACGCCTGCCACTCGCGCCACGACTTTGACGCCGGCCTGGCGCGCAGCCCGGAGAACTGCGGTAAGTGCCATCTTGGGCCGGACCACCCGCAGATGGAAATCTACCAGGAATCGAAGCACGGCATTGCCTTTGCCGCCAACCGCGAGCGCATGGCTCTGGACAAGCCAGGCGACTGGGTCCTGGGCCGCGATTACTCGGCGGCGCCCACCTGCGTGACCTGCCACATGGGCAGTTATGTGGGCCCCGACGGCACCGTGCGCGGCAACAGCCACGATGTGGGCGAACGCCTGTCGTGGACCCTGCGTCCGGTAGTGTCGACCCAACTGAACCAGGTGGTTTTTGCGGATGGCGCGCGTGAAGACTACCCCGAAGGCCGCGCCCTGCCGACGGCGGGGCAGACGGTGACCGTGGCTGAGCGGTACGTGGCCGACGGGCGACTTGCGACCCGCCAGGTGCCTCGCACGGTGGCCCGTGTACGTTCCTGGCAGGAGCGCCGCGCCGACATGCGGGGGGTATGCGCCAGCTGCCACGCCACCAGCCACGTGGACAATTTCTACGGCCAGTTCGATGGCCTGGTCACGCTCTACAACGACAAGTTTGCCAAGCCGGCTCAGGACCTGATGACCCAGCTGCAGCAAGACGGCGTGCTGGACGCCAAGTCGCCCTTCGGCGAGACCCTAGGCTGGACCTACTACGAGCTGTGGCACCACCAGGGACGCCGGGCCCGCCACGGCGCCGCCATGATGGGGCCGGACTACACTCACTGGCACGGGATGTACGAGGTTGCCAAGAACTTCTACACCGAGTTCCTGCCCGAGGTAGTCCAGGCGGCCGGCGCTCGTTCG
Organism: uncultured Gemmatimonadota bacterium; assembly: GCA_903893785.1. Taxonomy (GTDB): domain Bacteria; phylum Latescibacterota; class UBA2968; order UBA8231; family UBA8231; genus CAITNQ01. The sequence goes on along the minus strand of CAITNQ010000411.1, from coordinate 18,337 downwards.
CCGGCAATGGGCGCCAAATACCAGCAGGCCGTCGACCACCTGCTGCAGGGTCCTGGGCACGAATGGAAGAAGGGTATGACCCCGGCAGAGATCGAGGCCATGAAGAAAGCGTACCAGGACCGGTACCTGCAGCACAACTGAACCGGCCGCTCGGGGCCTGGGGTGGGCCGGGGGCCCCGGCCAAGGCCGGTGAGGGTCCCTTGACGAGATGCACCACCGACCGCTTGTTAGCCCGGGCGCGCCCCAACCGCAGGGGGGCTGCCCGGGCTCCCCCCCACGTCCACCCACCGTCTGACGCGGCAGGCCATGGTGCCGGGAGCTGACCCGAGCGATTCGTGCCCCAGTGGCCCGGAAGGGCCGGGCCAGGTCGCGGTTCTGCGCCGGCAGCTGGCCGCCGCTCGTGGCAGTGCGGAGCGCCATCGCCGGCGGGTGAAAGCGTTGGGTGAGGGCATCGCCAGGGTCAGCCCGGGCGGGGATTCTGCCTGCGCCAAGGGGGCCGCGGACGCCCTCTTCGGCCTGCCCCGCGGCGGCCTCACCGGCCGCTCGTTGCGCGAATTCAGCGATGGCCCCCAACTCGACCCGGTATCGGCCCGGACCCGCCGGCGCCACGCCGACGGCGGTAGACGCCGGCACCGCAGCGGCCTGGCGGCGCTGGTCGATGATGCCGGCCAACCTGTCGGCGTCGAGGGGATCAGCCACGACATCAGCGAGCGACGACGGGAAGGCACGGCAGTCCGCGTGCCTTTGGCCCTGCAGCGCCTGTGCAACCTGGTGCTGCAGACGCAGACCGAAGGTAACTGGCCGGTCCTGGTGGATGCCCGGCGCTGCGAGCCGTGCCACCTGGTGCCTTTCGTGGCCTGCCAGGTCAGCCCGCTGGAACCCGCGGCCACGGACTCGTGTGATCTGGTGACCCTCGACCAGAACGCCCACCCAACCGAGCAGGGCAGCCAGTGGCAACCGGCGACGACGCTGGGGGCCCGCCTCGAGGCTGCCGGGCGGTGGGTGTGCCGGAGCGTGCGTGACGACGGCGGGGGCGTTCGCCCTGAAGTGCTGCCGGTCGCGTTCGACCCCTTCTTCACCACCAAACCCACCGGCCGGTGGTCTGTTTTGGGGCTATCGGTTTCCCGTGCCATTGTGCCGGAACACGGCGGCGTCCTCGAGGCCGACAGCCAACCGCGCGAAGGCGTCGCCTTCAGGGCGCTCCTACCGGTCGCCGCCGCGGAAGGGGAGTGCACCGTCGCCCTGGGCCCCGCTCGGGGGGGGCGAGAGCTGGGGGGAATGAACATGAAAAGGCCGTGGTCGAGGTCGGCACCGGGCGTTTTGCGTTGGGCGCTGGTGGGCGGCCTGCTGCTGGGGGGGATGCCAACGATGGCCGATGACACCACCGGGCAGGACCGGCAGGTGATGGCGCCGGCATCGTGGCGCCAGCAGGCCCTGCAGCAGGTTATGCCGCCATGGCTGGAACACGGGCGTGACCGCGAGCACGGCGGTTTCCACACCGGCCTAACGCGTGAGTGGCAGCCGACGGGTTCCAGCGACCGGTATCCGACGATGGTGGGTCGGCATCTCTACAGCCTGTCGGCCGCGTACCTGCTCGGTGGCGGCGAGCCCTATCTCGAGCTGGCGCGCCAGACAGCTGACTGGTTGATGCGCTATGGTTGGGATGCGCGGTACGGCGGTTGGTACCGTTCGGTATCGGTCACCGGAGTTCCCGTCGATACGGTCAAAGACGCCTTCACGCAGATGTACGCCACTACCGGGTTGGCCCTGTATTGCCTGGTCACCCGCGACCCGCGCGCCTGGCAATGCCTGGAGGCGGCCCACCGGATAATGCAGGACCAGGCCTGGGACAGTCTCCACGGGGGGTATTACGTCGAACTGAACCGCGACCTGTCCGTGCGCCGGGACCAGAAGAGCTTCAACCCGCAGATCGGCCTGCTCAGCAGTTACATGCTGTACCATTACCTGAGCGACCCCACGCCGGCCCATCTGGCGCAGATGCAGCGCGATATGGACCTGGCGCTCGACCACATGCGCACGCCCGAACAAGGCCTGGTCCGCGACGACTTCGCTCGCGATTGGGTCTGCTTGCCGCGGCAACAGGAGGGGACCGAGTTCCTCAGCGCCGGCGGCAACATCGAGACGGCCTGGGTCCTGATGCGCCTTTACGGCTTGACGGGACGCGAGTCGTACCGGCAGACGGCGCTGGAACTGGCCGCGGCCATGCAGCGTTGGGCCTGGGACGGGACGTACGGCGGTTGGTATCCCGGATTCGCCCGCATCGCTCCCGAGGTGCACGGCACGGCGAAAGTCTGGTTCATCCAGGCATACGGCAATTTCATGGCCCTGTATGCGTACCGCTTAACCCGTGACCCGGCCTGGCTCGATTACTTCCGGCGAACGGCGGTCTTCTGGAACCAGTATCTGCTCGACCCCGTCTATGGCGGCGACTACATCAGCGTCGACCGGGTGGGGCGCCTGTTGGACGGCACCAAAGCAAACTCCTCGAAAGGCAGCTACCACACGATGGAGCATGCCCTGCTCAACTACCTTTACCTCAGCCTGTTCGTGCAGCGCCAGCCGGCGACGCTGCACTTCCACGTGGGTGCGGAGCGGGCGCCCGGCGACCTGTACGTGTGCCCCGTCGAGGACCCCGACATAGCGCTGGCGCGGGTGCAGTTGAACGGGCGCCCGTGGACGGCCTTCGACGGCCGACGTCGTTCGGTGCGCCTGCCCGATGGCGATTGCCTCCTGACGGTGGAGTTGGTCGATGGACGCTGATCGAGCGGTGGGATGGTCCGCCGAAGCCGCCACCGCAGGCGCGCAGGGACGCCTGGCCGGCAAGGTTGCGGTGGTCACCGGCGGCGGCACGGGCATTGGCCGCGGCGTGTCCGAGATGCTTGCCCGTCACGGGGCCCGGGTGGTGCTGGCCGGGCGTCGACCGGGCCCGTTGACCGCCACGGCCGCGGCCATTGCCGCTGCCGGCGGCGCGGCCCTGGCGGTGCCGACAGACGTCACGGTGGCGGCGCAGGTCGAGGCCATGGTAGCACGGGCTTGCGCCGCTTGGGGGGGTATCGACGTTCTGGTTTCGAACGCGGGCGTGTACCCGCGCCGGGAACTGGCCGATCTGTCAGAGGAGGTGTGGGACCTGACGATCGACGTCAACCTCAAAGGCCACTACCTGTGCGTCAGGAACGTGGTGCCGGCCATGCTGCGGCGAGGCGGCGGCAGCATCATCTTCATCGGTTCTGTACACGGTTACACTGGCGGCGCTGATGTCTTGGGGTACGCGGCCGCCAAAGGCGGCCTGTGGACCATGACCCGTAACCTGGCCCGCACCTTTGCCAGGCAGCGGATCCGCGTCAACTACATCAACCCCGGGTGGGTCGCTAGCGAAGGCGAGGTGGCGCACCGGCAGGAACGGGGTGAGTCGCTGGCGTGGCTTGAGGAGCAAGGGCGGACGGCGGTGCCGTCCGGCCGGCTCCAGACGCCTGAGGACACGGCGCATGTGTGCTTGCTGCTGGCTTCCGACGACGCGACCCAGATCACGGCCACCCGTTTCAACGTGGACGGTGGCCTGTCGCTGGTGATGTAGGGGATCGGCCCGACTCTCCTGGCGGCGGCGTTGCCGACGGGTTACCGTTCGTCGTGGCCGCGCCCGGACCGTGGCGGGCCAGCGGACGCCCGGGTGGCATCGGGCGCAGACTCCACACCCCGAGGAGGGCGAAGTGACCATTGAGGAGCGGGTCGAGCAGCTCGAGCGCCGGATCGATCGCTACCGGCTGGCCCTGGCAGCGCTGGTGCTCGGGATGTGCGCGATCATTCTGATTGGGGCTACCGCTTCGGACGACAAAGTCATCGAAGCCGACATGGTCATCGCCAAGGGGATCTTCGCCCGCAATGCGGCAGGCGAGATCGCCGCTGCACTGGGCACCGATGACCTGGGCAACGGCATGCTGCAGGTCTACACGCGCGCTGGCAAGGAGCTGGTGGTGGCGCGTATCGACACCGCCGGCAACGGCCAGCTGCGCCTGTATTCGCGCCAGGCCAAAGACCTGTTGGTGCTGGGCGCCGATCGGGATGGCGGCGGCCGTCTGGGCGTTTTCGGCCCTGGGGGCCAGGAGCAGGTGCGTCTGGCGGCCAGCGCCAATGGCGGCTGGCTCAACATCTGGAATGAGCGCGGCGACGACGTGGTACAGGCCTACGCCGACGACTACGGCCAGGGCTATGTCGGCGTCTGGGATCGGACCGGCAACGGGCGGGCCCTGACGCCGCGCTGAGTTGCCGAACGCCTGTCGCAGCCGGTCCGTCCCGGGGCGCTCGAGGGCGTCGCCCGGGGCCTGTCGAGGGTGCGCCTCCGACCACAAGGAGCCTGATGATACGCCCGATTATCACCATTGACGAGAGCCGCTGCAACGGGTGCGGCGAGTGCCTGCCGAATTGCCCGGAAGGCGCCCTGCAGCTGATCGACGGCAAGGCGCGGCTGGTCAGCGATCTGGCCTGCGATGGCTTGGGAGCCTGCCTGGGCCACTGCCCGCAGGGGGCGATCCGCGTGGAGCGCCGGGAAGCGGCTGCCTATGACGAGACGGTGGTTATTGCGACCATCGCCGCCCAGGGCGCCAACACGGTCCAGGCCCATCTGGAGCATCTTGCCAGCCATGGCCAGACCGACTACCTGTCGCAGGCACTGCAGTGGTTGGGGGCCCACGGGGTGTCTGTGCCGCCGGCATTCCAGGCGGCGCCACCCACCGGTTGCCCCGGCGCGCGCGCGCGGCAGTTGGTGCCCATCGAGGTAGCGCCTGCGGCCACCGCCGGTTCGGCCTTGACCCACTGGCCGGTGCAGCTGCACCTCGTGTCGCCCACCGCACCGGCCTATCGCGATGCTGACGTGCTGCTGGCGGCCGACTGCGTGGCATACGCCGCCGGTGATTTCCACAGCCGCTGGATGTCTGGCAGAGCATTGGCCATCGCCTGCCCGAAACTGGACGAGGGCCAGGAGGTATACCGGGAGAAACTGCGGCTCATGGTCGACGACGCCGGCATTCGGTCGCTCACCGTCGCGATCATGGAGGTACCCTGTTGTGGCGGCCTGCTGCGCCTGGCGCGAGCTGCGATCGGGGCTTCCGCCCGGCGCGTCCCCCTGCGGGTGATCGTGGTCAGTACCCGCGGCGAGGTACTGCGCGACGAGGTGGTCGCGTGAGCACCGACTCCTGCAGTTGACCTCAGGCCGATGCCATCGCTGGCCCCATCGGCGTCTGCGGCCCCGCTGACCGGCGGGCTCGACGCCCCTCTGGTGGCTGCCCTGTGGGCGGCCGTCCGCCGTCGTCTGGACCAGGGCGAACCGCTGATTACCCTTGAGCAGTATTCTGGGGCGCTCGCCCGGGAGTACCGTCGGCTGCGCGGTCGCGCTCCCGGCAGCGACGAGCGTCAGGCCTTGCACGCCATGGCTGAGTCGGTGAACACACGCTATCCGGCCACATATGTGGGGCAGGGGGTGCGCAATGGCGTCCGCCGGGCTTTCAACCGGGCCGTGGCCGGTCTGGGTTGGGACGCCACGACCATCGAGTTGCTCGGTTCGCGCTCGATCGACCGTTTCTGCCGCCGGGACGCCGTCCGCGAGCTTCTCGAAGAGGTGAACGTGGCCGCCGAGCAGGTCGATGCCGTGGCCTGCGTGCAGCATTCGGTCGACCGCCTGGCCTCGGCGGCGCTCGAACCGCCTGGCGCCGCGCCGGCAGGCGCTTCCCTAACGGCCGCCTCGCTGACCGAGAGCCTGGCGCAGCGAGCCCGAGCCGAACTGGGCAGTGCGGCGATCCGCCAGCGCCTGGCCGGCCAGGAGCGACGCCGCCAGCAGCTGCGGGCCGCCGAGTTGCGCCGCGTGCCGCGCCGACTGCCGGCCCTGGTGGCGCAGGGAACCCTGACGCCCGACGAGGCCGCCAGCCTGCGCCAGCTGAACCAGATCGACCGGCGTCTGCGGGCCGGCCGGATCGACGCCGGGGAGGCGGAGCAGCTGCGCCAGGCATGCCTGGGTCCGGCGCTGCGGGAAGCTATCCAGCGCAAGGTCCGCGACGCCGTCGACGGTCTCGTCCGCTACATACAGGTTTTCGCGGCGCTGCGAGCCGTGGGACCCGGCGCGGACCCCGCGTTGGCGTTTCTGATCCGGCACCGCGATCTGGTGCTGGCGCCTACCCCCGATCCGCCACGGCTGGCCGTCGCCCTGGCCGAGATGGAGGCCGACGACGCGCTGCGGCAGAGCCTCCTCGATCTGATGGAGCAGCGGGACCCCGAGGTACGCATGCTCGAGCTGCGCCAACCCCCGTACCTGTGGCTGGTCAGTCCCGGGTTGGAGAAGCCTGCCGAGATGGATGTCGAATCGGGGTTCCTGGCCGTACTGCGTGGCGCGACGGCAGCGCAGTTCGCCGACCTGCTGCACGCCGCGGAACCGGCGGCGCGCCGGCGGACCACGGGCAGCGTCATCTGCCTCATCTCGCTGCTCGATCACATTGCTCAAGCCACGCCGTTCAGGCTCGAGTTGCGCGCGGCCTGCGTCCAAGCCGCGCTCCGGGGTCTGTACCGGACGGGCGTACCGACCCTGCAGGCGCGACGGCAGGCCGAACAGCTGTTGTCCCGCGGCCTGCCCGTGCTTTTCAGAGACGTCACCGAAGACGAGTTGGCGGCGGTCCGGGCTCGCCGTGCGGGGTGGATTGCCGCGGTTGAGACCGAGGTCGCTGGCCGGGGGCGCGGCGCTATGGCCCGTCCTGCGGCGGTAGCCGGGCGGCGACCGGCTGACGCGCCGGTGGCCGGCGACGCGCGCCCGTTGGCCGACCTGGTGTTGAGCGAAACCGAGCGCAACGCCGGCGTCGTGCTGACTCAGGTAGCGGCGGGCACCGCCGCACAACCGCACTACCGCGAAGCCCTGGTCATGCCTGACCCGGATGATCCTCTCCGCTTTGTGCTGGCTCGCCGCGATGCCGCCACCGGAGGCGTCGTTCCGTATGTCAACCGCGGCCGGAAGCGCTATGTTATCAGCGACGGCCAGGACCGTTGGCGATTGGAGTGACCCGCCGGTCCGCAGGGGGGAACCACGATTCTGCATCCCGACGATCTGCCCGCCTTCCGTCGCCTGGTCGAGAACCAGAGCGTGCGCCATCTGCGGCGACAACTGGAGTACGGCCGCCGGGTACGTCGCCAGCAGGGGCTGGCCGAGTTGTACCAGTGGGTCGGCCGCATCCTCCTCGATGACGGCGCTGCCTACAGCCTGGAGGAGCGGGCGGCGGCTTTCGAAATCGCCGTGTTGGAGCGGCTGGCCGGCCTGTGGCCGGAGTTGCACCTGAGCAGCCCGCTGGCGGCGATTGTCACCGGCCCGGTGGACCGCCTGCTGCTCTACCGCCAGGTCCTCTCAGACCGTTATCCTCTGGGCGTGCGGGCCGGCCTGTACCAGCTCCTGACCTCCCGCTACAGCCAGCACGGGGACTGGGTCGAGGCACGGGCGGCCAGCTTGGACGAAGCGGCGACCCTGGTGGATTCGGGTTGCGACGCCCTGCTGCAGCGTTTCCTGGGCGCCCTGTCCACTGCCGAGCCGCTGCCCGAGCCGCTCAGTGCCACGCTCGGCAGTCCGCCGCGCGGCGAAGCCGAGGGGCTGCAGGACGAGTTGCGGCAGCGCCAGGCCGAGGCCGTGGAGCTTCGCCGCGAGCTGGAGTTCGCCGAGGACCGGGCCGAACGGGCCCATCGTCGGCTGCGGCGACTGGAGCCGGAACTGCGCCAGGCACGCCAAGAACTGCGTGAGGCCCGGCAGAATGAGGAGCGCTGGCGCGAGGAGCGGCGCACCCGTATCGAGAGCCTGCGCCAGTCGACGCAATCGCACCGCGACTTGGCGCGACTGCAGGCTGACTACACTCGTCTGGAGCAGCGTCTGCAGCGCATGGCAGCCCGCCTGGCCACCGCGCAGCAGGCGGCCACGCCGCCCGGGCCGACCGAACTCCGTGTTACGGTGGCGGCCCTGCGGCGCCTGCCCCCGGCCCAGGTCCTGGGGCTGCGCGAGCCCGTGGCAGCGGACCAGTTGGGTCGGATCCGGCGCCGGTTCGCGGCGGTCTTCCACCCGGACAGGGCCACCGGTCTGCCAGGCTGGGTGCGGCGGCTGTGCGACGAGGTGCTGGGGGTCGTGAACGAAGCGTGCGACCGGGCTGCCAGTGAATGACCGCCGACCGCCCGACGGCCGGGCAGGCGGGCGTGCGCCTGCCGGCCGACCGGGTGGTCAGATTTCAGGCGGCTCGACCCATCATCTGGTCCAGGCGCCGCGAGATCTGGTCGAGCGAGAGGCCCTCGCTGACCCGCAGGTCATGGATGAGGTGCTTGAGCAGGATCACCTCGGCCATGTTGAACAGGTCCTTGTTGCCGACGCAGTCGGCTACCTTGAGCAGCCCCTTGGACTTGTACTGGCGCATCTGATGAATTGACTTGCCGAACAGCTGCGCCGCCTCCTCAATACCGATCAGTTTCGCTCTCCGCGATGCCATATCCAAGACCTCCTTGTCTTGAGTTGGTGATATCACATGGTGTCAAGTGTTACTATGTATATCGGAAGGCGAACGGCGAGCTTGAGGCGGTGATCGCGGCCGTGACCCGGGCTCTAGCGCTCAAGCAACTCGACCTCGTACCCATCGGGGTCGTCGATGAACGCCATTTTGTGGCCGGCCGCGAACTTCTCCCGCCAGCCGTCGGGCCAGATGGCGATGCCCGCCTGCTCGAGCCCGGCGCAGAACGCGGTCAAATCGCTGACCCCCACGGCCAGGTGCATCAGGTCGCTCGGCACCCGCAACTGGTAGTCTGCTGACCAGGTCAACTCCAGCGTGTGGGCGTCGCCAGGGAATCCGAGCAGGGCAATGTGGTTGCCAGCCGGCGAGCGATCGCTGCGGTGCAGTACCTGAAATCCCAGGTGCTGCGTGTACCAGGCGACGGAACGTTCCAGGTCGCTGACCCGGATGCGGGTGTGAAGGAAACTGCTCATCGGTAGCTCCTTTGCGGGTCCGTTCGGAGGGCGCCGGACAGGCCGGCAGGTACAGCCGCGTCCGGTACCTCCGGCGCGCGGGGGACGGGCGAGGTTCAGGGAGGTGGCCGGTCCGGGGCTGGCGCTGCCGCTGTTCCCTCGGTGGCCGGGGCCGGCGAGTCGGGGCGGCGGCGGTGGAGCACCACTTCGTTCACCTCGACCCAGGCGTCGAAAAGCTGCCGCAGCGGCACGAGGTACGGGCTCGCGGCCGCGGGCTGGTCGTTGATGGTGGCGATGCAGAGGCGCCGCAGGGGCCGCACCGGGCGGGCCAGGAGATGGGTGAGGAGGCCGCAGCAGGCGGGCAGATCCGGGTGGTCGGGCGGCAGCCGGAACTCCAGGGCCCGACCTTGCCGCCACGAAATGAGCGCCAGGTCAGTACCGCGGTAGACCAGGTGCGTGGTGACCCGGCGGGGCGGCAAGCGTTCCGGCAGCGGCAGGTCGAGCCCGCAGAGGGAGGCTGGATCGGCAGCGTTGAGCCAGAAGACCGTTCGGGGCGCGGCGGCGGCGAAGCGCCGCGCCAGGGCAGGACTGGTGAACTGCAGCCCCTCGAGGTCGGCGACGAAAGTGCCGGCGACCAACTCGCCCGAAAGCTCCATCAGGCGTATGGGACGGAACAGGGTCGACCAGCGCAGGGCCGGCTGTTCGCCTTCCAGGAGAGCTCGACAGAGCAGGCCATAGCGCCCCAGCACCAGGCGGACGCGCTCGCGTTCGGTTTCCAGGCGATCGACCGCGTCACCGGCTTCGGCGGCCGGGCCGCGGGCGTACCAGTTGCCCTGGAAGCAGGTCGGCGTCTGGTAGTGCCAGGCACGGCGGTGGGTCCGTATCAGCGGCGCTAGCTCAGGGAACTGGAACCGACAGGCCAGCGCTGCCCGCAGGGCCGCGAAGCTGTCGTTGGCGACCCGCTCCTGCCAAACCTCCGCCCACAGCGCTCGCAGCAGCTCGGGGGCTTCGACGCCCGCCCTTGCCTGCAGTTCACGGAACGGGTAACGCCCCCCCGTGGCCGGAACCCACTCCGACGCCGCCGGTTCGTTTGGCCCCTGGCCGGCGCCCAGGGGATCGCCGGCCGGGGTGAAGGCCACGCGCTGCGGGGGGCAGCCCTGCCAAGTCAAGCCGCTGTCGGCCAGCAGCGGGTCGAGCCACCCCGGTTGATACCCGGCCACTCGTGCCGGCAAGATCTCCTCTTCCCAGGCAGCGGCCGGGACCGGCAGATAGGCGAGGGTCGTCAGCGCAGTGGCCACCGCGGCCGGGCCGTGGGTTCGCTCTGTCAGGCCCTGCTGGCTGGCCACCAGCCACGCCAGGCACGTGGTTGGCGCGGCTGGCCCGGTGACGACCGCCTGCGCCCGGGCCATGCGGATCAGCGTCTCCAGATTGCGGCGATCGCACACCGTGGCCTCGTCGACATCGGCGACCAACGGGCCGGCCACCAGCCGGGCCTGCTCCACCAAGGGCCCCAACAGGGCCTCGACGCGGGCCGCGGTCAGGCCCAAGCGGGCGGCGATCCAGGCCGGACTTACAGGACCATAGAACGACAGCCACCAGGCCAGCTGCTCGACCGCCGAGGCGGGTTCCCGGGGCTCAGCCGCCGCCTCCACCTCGTCGCCGTTCCACTCGAAGGCGGTGACCGTGTGCCCGGCCAGCAGGCCCGCCGACAGCGCCGGCCACTGGTGGCGCGCACACACCAACGGCAAGGACGCCAGCACGGGTTCGAGCCGGTACAGGCGCGGCGACACCTCGGCCTCCAGGTCCGGGTCGAAGGGCAGCCGGCGCCATCCTGCCTGCCATTCATCCCAGGGGATGAGCAGGCGTTCGCTCACCCAGTCCACCAGTTCGCGGGCTGACTGAGGCCCGTACCCCGGGGCTGCGCGCAGCAGCTTGGCCTGCAGTGCGGCCACGGTCTCGGGTGCCACCTGGGGGCGCAGGTCCGGCTGCATGACCACGGACTTGACCAGGTCGGACCGCAGTTGCGATGGGCGGCGGGAACTGGGTTCCTCGGCGTACATGTAGTCGTTGACCTGTCGCCAGCTGTCGCGACGGGCGAACGGGCTGGCAATCGCCCCGCGAACGGCCGACAGGGCCGTGCGGCCGGTCGCCAACTCAGTCAATACCTGGCCCAGGGCGGGCAGGTCGAAGTCGTCCTGGCAGCAGCTGCGCCAGGCCTCCAGCAGGATGGGGAAATCCGGCAGTCCGGCCGTGGCGTCAAGCACTTCCTGCGCCCCCAATCGGCTGAGCCACAGGGGGGTACGGCGGCCCACCGGGCCGCGGGCCAGCAGCAGCGCTCGACCGGCGGCTTCGCGGAAACGTGCCCCGAAAAACGGCGAGGTTTCCAGCGTCCGTCGCAGCAGTTCGTCGATGTTGTCGGCGGTCACCAGTGACGCCAGGTCCTCGGGCGTGATTTCAGCGGGCAGGACAAGGCACAGACCGTCGTTGTTGGCGTATATCTCGGGGGCGCCCCCAAACCTATCGGTCCAGGCCGCGGTCAGCGCCAGGGCCCAAGGGCGGGTGACGGCCCGTCCCCAGCCGGCGTGAACGTAGATCTGGTGCCCCACGGCCTCCAACGGACCTCCCTCGATGTATTCCACCAGAACATGGTGGCGGTGCGGCAGTGGCCGGTTGGTCGCCGCCCGTTGTCGCCCCAGGTACGCCACCAGCTCACGGGCGGCGTCCGGCTCCAGGGCTCCCTCGGTCTGCAGCCATTCGCCCAGGCTCGGGTCGTCCAGACGTTCGTCGCAGGCGGCCAGCAGCAGGCCGATGCGGGCGGCCAGGTGGAAGCTCCGGCTGGGCTCCTCGGCGCGCCAGAACGGGATCCCGGCCGCACCACCCGTGGGCAGCACCAAGACCTCGTTGGGGGTGACCTGCTCGACGCGCCAGGCCCGGTTGCCGAGTACGAAGCGGCTGCCAGGGCCGTTTTCCCAGACGAATTCCTCGTCCAACTCGCCCAACCGGGCCCGTGACTCGAGGTGGCGCATGGGGTAATAGCCGCGGTCGGGGATGGTCCCGCCGGCGCGTCGCAGCGCCTGCAGCCCGCCGCTGTTGGCGCGCAGACAACCGGTCAGCGGGTCCAGCGACAGACGCGGCTGCAGTTCCCGCCGTCGCGTACCGGCATACCGGCCGCACAGCATCTGCACCACCAGATCGAAATGGGATCGCGACAGCTCCCGGTACGCCCAGGCACAGCGCACCTGGTCGTACACCTCCTCTGGCCGTTGGTCCTGGGTGGCCACGCTGCCGACGATCACCTGCGCCAGCACATCCAACGGACCTGCCAGCGGCCGGGTGGGTTCCAACTCGCCGGCCCGCAGGGCCCGCACCAGAGCGGCCAGTTCCAGCAGGTCGTGGGGGTGGACCGCCAGCAGGGTTCCGCGGCTGGTCTGTCCCACCTGATGTCCGGCCCGGCCGATGCGCTGCACCGTGGCCGCCACCGAAGGCGGAGCCTGCACCAGTACGGCCTCGTCCAGAGCGCCGATATCGATGCCCAGTTCCAGCGATGAGGTTGCCACGATGCTCCGCAGCCGTCCGGCCTTCAGGCGCGACTCGACCGCCAGCCGCACCTCGCGCGACAGCGAGCCGTGGTGCGCATAGGCGCACGGCTCGTCCGCGCCGGCGTTCAAGGCCGCGGTGAGCGACTCACTCAGGCGGCGGCTGTTGACGAAGACTAGCGTCGACCGGTTGAGCTCTACGATGCGGCGCAAGGCCGGCGTGAGACGGTCGGCCAGCGTCAAGGCGCCCGGCGGCGCTTCGGGCAGGGCAACGCGCAGTTGCAGGGGCCGGGGCTGGGACGAGGTCAGGACCCGCACGCTGCGGGCCACGTATGTCCCGGCGGGTAACCACTGACGCCCCCCGACAAAGGCGGCCACCTCCGCAGCCGGTTTTACCGTGGCTGACAGCGCCAGACGCTGGAACTCGCCCTGGGCCAGCGCCAGCCTCTCGACCGCCGTCATCAGATGGACGCCCCGTCGCGTGCCGGCCACCGCGTGGATCTCGTCCAGAATGACCGTGCTCAGGTGGCGCAAGGCATCCCGGCCGCGCGGGCTGGCCAGCAGCAGGTTCAGGCTCTCGGGGGTGGTGATCAGAATGCTCGGTGGCCGGCGCAGCAGGCGCTGGCGGGCGGCCGGCTCGGTATCGCCACTGCGCGTCGCCACGCGGATCTCGGGCCAGGCTGACCCGGCGTCGGCGAAGGCGGTGCGCAACTCCCCGAGCGGCCCCAGCAGGTTGCGTTCGATATCGTGGTTGAGGGCACGCAGAGGCGAGATGTACAGCACACTGGTGCGGTCGACCGGCCAGGCCCCGGTGGCCAACTGGTGCAGCGCCCAGAGGAAGGCCGCCATGGTCTTGCCCGAACCGGTGGGCGCCGTGATCAGCAGGTGCTCGCCAGCGGCAATGTGGCGCCATGCGGCCACCTGGATATCGGTGGGCACACGGTAACGGCGCTCGAACCAGGCCTGGATGATCGGGTGGAAAACAGGCGGGCCTGGGTTGGGAGGGGGGGCGTCAGAAGGGCCCACCAGTGGTCAGCTCTACCTTTGGGGGCAAACGGAAAGACCCGGGCGGGAATTTGCCCGGGTCTCCGTAAACCGTTATTTTGGTTTCAGATAGGTGGTGCCGAAGAGAGGACTCGAACCTCCACGGGGTTGCCCCCACTGCGCCCTGAACGCAGCGCGTCTACCAATTTCGCCACTTCGGCTACCGCGGGGGGAAAAGCTAACGGAGGACCCGGGGGCCGTCAAGGGTTTTCTGCATCGCCGGCGCTCGCCAGCCGGGAAAGGTGGGAATCGCAGTGGCGCCAGAAGAGGACGAGGGGGTTCGGTTGATCGCCCAGAACCGCCGGGCTCGGCACGACTACGAGGTCATCGAACACTGGGAAGCGGGCATCGCCCTGCTCGGCTCCGAGGTCAAGTCGCTGCGCGATGGCCGTGCCAATCTCAAAGACAGCTATGCCGTGGTGCAAGCCGGAGAGGTGGTTGTGCATCACCTGCATATCAGCCCGTACGAGGCGGCGAACCGCTACAACCATGATCCCGAAAGGCCACGCAAGCTGCTGCTGCACCGGGCGCAGATCCGCCGCTTGGCCGGCCGCGTCGAGCAGCAGGGCTTGACCCTCGTGCCGCTCCGCCTGTACTTCCGCCACGGCATGGTCAAGGTGGAACTGGCCATGGTGCGCGGCAAGAAGCAGTACGACAAACGCCAGGACCTGGCCACCCGGCAGGCTCAGCGCGATGTGGAGCGCGCGCTCAAGGACAGGACAAGGTGAGGGTTTGAGTGAGGACGGGGGAGGTGGGTTGGCCGCCAAGTGCGGTCGCTGCAACGGTATCGGGGTGTTTTACGATCCGCAGGTCCAGCAGGGGCGCTATGGCCAGGTGCGGCTGTGTGCCTGCGTGCAGCAGCACTGCCAGTGCCGCGGTGAGCCCCCATACCAGTTCTGGGGCGCTGACTCACGACGCGAGTGGTGCCCATGCCGGCGCTACCGCCAACGGCTGACGCAGACTGGCGTCCTGTTCCGCCAGGCCGAAGTGCCCGAACGGTACCGCTGGCGCTTCCTCGACGACTTCCACCGTGTGGCGCCCGACGGCGCTGCCATTGCTCATGCCGACCGCGTGCTTGTCGAGGCGGCCGGCCTGGTGGGGGAGGCACGCTGCCCGGTTCGGGGGGTTTTGCTCCACGGCCCGCCCGGTACGGGCAAGACCCTGCTCGGCTGCATCATGCTCAACGAGTTGCTCCTGCGTTGGTGCCGCGCGGGCCGTTTCCTCAACCTTTCGCGGCGCTATTTCGAGCGTCTGCGCGACACCTATTCGCAGGACAGCGCCCACTACGGGCAGACGTGGCCGATCATTGAGGAGTTGACGCAACTGCCGTTCCTGCTGCTCGACGACTTCGGGACCCAGCGCGGCACCGAGTGGGAGATGGAGATGCTGTACAACCTGGTGGACGCCCGTTACGCGGAGCAACGCCTCACTCTGGTCACGACCAACCAACCGCTGGACGCTATCCGCGAGCTCTACGGCGGTCGTATCTATTCGCGCCTGGTGGAAATGTGTCGCCTGGTGGAAATGCAGGGCATTGACTACCGCCAGCACCTGACCCCCTGAACCCGCCGCCGGGCGACCGCCCGCGGCATGGAGACCCCGATGCACATGACCCGTGGCGACGGCCGCCAACCCGACGAACTCCGCCCGGTGCGCATCCAGCGCAGTTACTTGGACACGGTACCCGGCGCTGCCCTGATCACCGTGGGGCGGACCCAGGTGTTGTGCACCGTGGCGGTGGAGGACCGCGTGCCGCCGTTCCTGGTGGGCACCGGCAAGGGTTGGTTGACGGCCGAGTACGGCATGTTGCCCGGCTGCTCACCCCAGCGTGTGGCGCGCGAATCGAGCACCGGCAAAGTCAACGGCCGCACGCGGGAGATCCAGCGCCTGATCGGCCGGTCGCTGCGGGCTGCGGTGGACCTGGACCGCCTCGGCGAGCGGACGCTGTGGGTCGACTGCGATGTCATCCGGGCGGACGGCGGCACGCGTACGGCTGCGATTACGGGGGCCTTCGTAGCTTTGGCCGAGGCCACCGCGAACCTCATGGCGCAGGGGCGATGGTCGGTCAGTCCGTTGATCCGCAGTGTGGCGGCGGTGAGCGTCGGGTTGGTGGACGGGGTACCCCTGCTTGACCTGTGCTATGAGGAAGACGCGCGGGCAGCGACCGACCTCAACGTCGTGGCCGGCGATGCGGACGGTCTGGTCGAGGTTCAGGGTACGGCCGAGGGGCAGCCATTCTCCCGGGCTGAGCTGGGTACTTTGCTCGATTTGGCCGGGCAGGGCCTGGAGAGCCTGCGTCGAGCGCAGCTGCAAACCCTGCAAGACATTGTCTGGAAATGAATAACGCTTCACGGCGAAAAACCTTGACAGTCCCCATGGGAGGGCCTAATTTCTCCCGCTCACAGGATCAGCCCTTTGGACCCACCCCGCGGTACGCAGCCAAAGGATTGAACCATGGGCGAACCGATGACCGCTGTGTACTGGGACATGGAGGACTCTCTGGCCAGTTACCTGGCCGAGATCGCCCAATCCCGCCCGTTGTCCACGGCCGACGAGGTGACGCTGGCCCGCCGGATCCGGAGCGGAGACGAAGCCGCTCGCAATGAGTTGGTCGAGGCGAACCTGCGGTTTGTCGTCAGTGTAGCCAAGGACTACCAGAACCGCGGCGTCCCGCTGGCTGACCTGGTCAGCGCCGGCAATGTCGGCCTGATCACCGCTGCCGAGCGCTTCGATGAAGCCAAGGGCTTCAAGTTCATCTCGTACGCTGTCTGGTGGGTGCGGCAGGCCATCCTGCAGACCCTGGCCGAGCAGTCGCGCACGGTGCGGTTGCCGCTGAACAAGATCGGGCTGCTGTACCGTATCTCGAAGGCGTCCCGGGCGTTACGCCAGCAGCGGGCCGACGACCCGGCTCCCGAAGACATCGCCGCCCAACTCGACGTGCCGGTCAGCGAGGTCAAGGAAACCCTGCTGTGCGGCCGGGCTGTCCGCTCGCTGGATGCCGCCTTTGATGCCGACGAGGACCACAGCCTGCTCGATGTGCTCGCCGACGAACGCCAGGAGGCGCCCGACAAGCAGGTGATGCGGCGCTGCATGCGCCTGCAGATCGACTCCGCGCTGAGCGGGTTGGTGGACCGCGAGGCCGAGATCCTGCGCCTGTATTACGGCCTGGACGGCGAGGAGCCGATGACCCTGGACCAAATCGGCTCGCGCTTCGGGCTCACCCGAGAGCGGGTGCGCCAGATCAAGGAGAAAGCCCTCCATCGGCTCCGCCAGCCGCGCCGGTCGGACCAGTTGCGCGCCTACTGCACAGTGTAGATCTTTGTGGGTGCGCTTCGCGCCGTGGTCGGCGTGGAGCCCCCCTCGACGGTGCAGGCCCGCAGAATCCAGCCATTGACCGACCCCGATGGACGTGGTGGCCTGGCTGCCTCGCGCGGCGGGTCAGGATCGGGCGACTGGGCGCGCCAGGCCCGCCGGGGGCTTTCCGGCGCAGACCCCGAGTCCACTCCACCGGGGCTGCCCCACCTTGCGGGAGGCGACCATGGCTGAAGAGTTGGCAGAGGAAGACCTGCTGCGTTCCATGGACGAAGTGGACGCGCGTATCCGCAAGATACGCAAGCGGGTTCGGGCTCTGCTGGCCTCGATACAGGCCGCCTCCCAACCGTCGGCAGCGACGGATACCACCGGCAACGCCGGCTGATCGGCGCGCCGCCCCCGGGTCCTCGGGTCAGCGCATGCTGCGATCCGAGGGTGTGCTGCTGTTGACTGTGGGGCCGGTATCCCGGCACGAAAAGTTACCCATGGCCGCGACTGCGCCCAGTGACGACGACCTCCTGCAGGTGTGCCGCCGGTACTCGCTGCCGTGTCCGGTCTGTGGGGTCCTCAACAGCTACCTGAGGCTCAAACCGGACATCGTGCGCCCCACGCGCACCGACGGTGACGGGCATCCGGTTGGGTACCAGTGGTCCCGGCCCGGATTCGATCGCCTCGACCCGAAGCAGTTCTTCTGGGGCATCTGCAGCCGTTGCCGTTTTGCCGGCGAGCTGGACAGCGCGGAATTCCGGCAGTCGGACAAGCTGGGCGAGACCTTCCGCCGCGATTTCCGCCCCGAGGCGTTGCAGGCGATGATGGACGCGGCCACCTCAGGCAAGGGCCTGGCGCAGTCGCTCGGGCAACTGCTGCGGCCCGAAGCGCGTCTGCTGACCGCCGTCGCCAGCTTCCACCTGGGAATCTTCTCGCACGGGATGCGGTGCCGACCGTTGCCCGGTTCGCTGGCGCGTTACTACCTGCGCATTGCCTGGCTGTACCGCGACCAGCCCCAGCTGTACCCGGAAGAAACCGTCGCGGCCGTGGCCGGCCGCCTCGCGCCACTGGAGCGCCGCTGGCAGAAAGATCTGCCGGAATACGCCGAATACCCCGTGCGGCCGCAACTGGCGCTTGACGAGGTGGTCGCGCTGCGCCTCAGCCGTGCCTTCTTCGAACGCAACTATGAGACGCTTCGGGAGGCCCGCCTGGAAGACGAGTTGCGGTTGCGGCAGCTACTCGCCGAGATCGCCTTCCGGATCTACCAGTTGACCTCCGGCGAAGACGACTACCGCAAAGCGAGCAGCTACTTCAGCGGGTTAATGCAGCAGTGCGTCCATATCATCGCTGACAAGACCATCGCCGGCGGTGTCGTCAACCGGGCTCGCGGGCTGCTCGAGCCCACGGGGGACCGGGCTCGGGAACTGCGTGAGCTGCGCGAAGCGCGCGCCGCCGCGCCGACGACGGCGGCCGT
>CAITNQ010000410.1 GCA_903893785.1 uncultured Gemmatimonadota bacterium | reverse complement strand
GACGGCATTCTGCGGATCCTCAACAACCTCCAGATTAGCGAGACCATCGGCGAGACGAACTGCGTGGACATCGCCATCTCGCTGCGGAGCGTCCCCAAACTCGACGCGAAGGGGATGACCAAGGAGGTCTACCAGAGCCTGAACCTCGCCAGCATCGGCAAGCTGGACCCCCTGCCGGCCGCCACCGGGCTGACGGCCTGGAACCCGAACCATTCCATGACGCCGCCGGCCTGGGGCGACCGCGTCTCGGAAAACTACCAGCACACCAAGACGCCAGCCGCCAGCTTTCTTCTAGCCTGCTACCTGCAAAGCCCCTGTGCCGGCAGCCACAGTATCGGCGGCAGCGGGGGCGGAAGCGGTACGCCGACGCCGGGCAGCGGCAGCAACGGCAACGATCCCCGCTACCCGAAAGACATCTCCGGCCAGAAAAGCGACTCGGCCAACCTGCCGGAAAGCCCCGGCACCTCGCTGACCAGCGGGCACGCCTCCGCCCCGTACAACTACTGCACCGAGGAGCGGAAATACTACACGGTCGGCGGACGCCTGCAACTGCCCCTGGCCAGCAAAGACCCCCAGGACAACGAGGGCAAGACCTGCTTTGTGGCCCAGCTTTGCGAGCCGCAGGGACGGTTGGAGATCGTTCTGGACCACGAGCGAGTGGGCGGCATGCCCAACGTGCCAGAGCCGAAGGACACCTTCAAGATCGGGCAGGTCGAGGCCACCCTGCTGAAGACATGGCTGCGGATCCAGCCGCCCAACCCGCTGCCCGGCAGCACCGGAGCGGTGTACCGCGTGGGGGCGTTCTACCTGTACGCCCTGTCGCGGCCCCTGAAGCCCGAGGAGGAGATCTACCTTGGACGCCTACCGGCCACCAAGTACGACGCCCAGCAACTGGCCGTGAAGCAGAGCGACCTGCACTCGGCGGAAGTCAGCGTGGACAAGCCGGGCAGCAGCAGCAGCGGGTCCGCCGCCCCGCCGCCGGCAGCGCCGGCCGGCAGCGCCAACCAGGGCGAACAGAAGGCCGCCCCGCCGCCCGTGGACGACCCCAACGAGATCGGCGACAGCCTGCGGGCCGAAGCCAACACGATTCCGCCTTTGAACTACTACGCCTACATGAAGGGCTAAGACGATGGCCATTGAACTCCACGACGCCGTCACCAACGATGGGCTGTTTGATCTACTGGGGGCGGGCTTTTCCGCGATCCAGGTGCTTGACGCGGCCCGCGAAGACGCAGGCGACACCAGCGCCGCAGTGCTTTTCTTCCTGGAGCGGATCGAAGGCAACACGGCCAGTCACCTACCCGAGTGGCAGGACGCCGTGTCCGCGGTCGCCCCCTCCTTGCCGAACTGGCAGGATGCCGGAGACGCCACCGCCTCCACCATCGCCGACGCCTGCGCTCGCCTCTTAGTGCGATACGCCACTGCCGACAGCGCCCTTTTGCCGGAAAGCCTGGGGGCCTGCCTGCTGTATTTGATCGGGCAGATGATCGACACGGGCTACTACGTCACCCCGCCGGCAATCTCGGCAGCGATCACCGCCGACGCCAACAACACCAGTGATACCGCGATTTGCTCCACTACCCGTCGCGGAGACGGCCAGGAGCAGCAGAACTGCTACGACGAAAGCATCGTCTTGACGCTGATTGACGGCACGACACCCTCGGCCCCCGTTCTGGAAATCACCGGCGAGAACCCAGCCAGCGGACCCCTGGGACACGACTGGCCGATGGGCAGCGGCATCTCCGCGACCATCACCGCCACCGACCCCGCCGCCAGCCTGCTGAGCAACGGCGACTTTGCCACGGCCACCTACGCCAATGTCCCCGACGACTGGACTGTGGCCAGCGGTGCGCTCGGCAGCGTGGTCAGCCTCTCCGAGCCAGCCGAACAGACCGTGGTGATTGGCGGCACGCCCACCGGGGGCTTTTACCAGATCACCTGGGCCAACGCCGCGGGCGAGACACACGCCACCGCAGCCCTGGCCTACAACGCCGATGCCAGTGCGGTGCAGGACGCCCTGCGGGCCATTCCCGGCCTGGAGGACGTGACGGTCGCCACCACCGGCACCACCCCCAACTACACGCACACCGTCACCTTTACCAACGTACCCGGCGACCCGGCCACCCTGGGTTACATCAGCCACCTGACGGGCGGCACGCCGACCATCACCTGCACGAAAACCCAAGCCGGAGACCCAGACAGCCTGAGCGGCCACAGCCTGATCCTCAGCGGCGACTGCACCCTGTACCACGCTCTGACGCTCGTCGAGCAGCAGGTTTACATGCTGCATACCCTGATCCGCATGGACGACGCCAACGGCAACGGCGGCACGCTGACACTGGCCATTGTGGACGGCATCGGCGGCAGCGTAATCCGCGACTCGGTCGGCCGAGAATGCAAGGCCACGAAAGCCATCTCGGCCATCGGAGCGGGCAGCAGCGAAAGCCTCAGCCTCGACTTCCGCCTGCCCCTGGCCAGCGCCCAGCCGGTCTACTTGAAGCTGGACGTCGCCTCGATGAGCGGAGGCAACAACCTGTACATCGACGCCGTGGCCCTGGCCTACGGCACCGAGCTATACGCCGGCGGCCCCTTCGTGGCGGCCTTCGGCGGCGCGACCGCCGCCGAGGCCGATTTCTGGACGATGGCCGTCGGCAACGACCGTGCCGGCGACTTCCAGATGTGGTTTGATCGCTGCTTCGGCATGGCCCAGCGGGGGCTGCTGCTGCCGACCTTCGTGGGCAAGACCAGCGGTGCCGACGGCGTGCTGAACACCGGAGTGCTGACGCCCACGTCCAGCCCCAACTGGGTGCCAGGGGCCTTGATTGGGCGGCAGATTCGCCTGGGAACCACCAACTGGTACGACGTGACCGACAACACCGCCACCACCGCCACCATTGCCAGCCCGCCGGCAAACGCCACCTACGCCTACCTCGTGGACTGGACCCTGATCGACGACGCGCTGATCGCGTCAAGTTAACACCCTCAGTTTACCAACCGGGCGACTTTGCCCACCACTTTTGACAGAAGGAGTTTTCACGATGGCTCAACAGAGCATGACCCGCATTTCCCGCGACGGAATCGACCTCGCCGGCCCGCCGGGATTGGTCACCAAGAGCGGCAGCCACGGGCAACTGTGGTACAGCGACCTGAACCGGCAACTGCTGGTGTGGGACGCCTACGTCGGGGCGTGGTTCCCGGCCAACGGCCGATGCCTGTACCAGCCCTACGCCAGCACG
>CAITNQ010000409.1 GCA_903893785.1 uncultured Gemmatimonadota bacterium | reverse complement strand
TTGCGCGTCGCTGCCATGCGGCTGTACGCCACGGTAGGCGACACCACCCAGTAACATTCTCCCACGACACCCAAGCCCGGGCCGGGGTCCGCTGCCAGCCACGGGTGATGCCGGCGCCGACGGCCACGGTCCGAGAGCCACGGGAGCCGGCTCGACTCCAGGGTGCACGCAGCGGTGCCGCCCGGGTCGGGCTCCAACGGGCCCGCCGATCACCGGCCACCACGCGGGGTTCGCGGGACCAGATCGACGCCGGGGTGCACGCAGCGGTGCCGCCCGGGTCGGGCTCCAGCGAACCCGCCGATCACCGGCCACCACGCGGGGTTCGCGGGACCAGATCGACTCCAGGGCGCACGCAGCGTTGCCGCCCGGGTCGGGCCCCAGCGAACCCGCCGATCACCGGCCGGCAAACGACGCCCTGCGCCCTGCCCCGACCCGCCTGCACTGACTGACCGGATCCGGTGCCTTTTCGGCTGTCTGCGGCCCCCCGAAGGTTGGTCCCCGGCAGCGGCGCACGGCTGCCGATATAGGAAGCAGGGGCCGCGTACCCGGCAGCCCAGGGCCGTTCAGCCGAGGAGTGGACCATGAGGGTTACCGCGTCTCATATCACCATGTCCGCCCAGCAGACGCTCGTCGACCGTGTCGATCGGCGCGAGAGCCTGACCGAGGGGGTCAGCCGCGACGGGAACTGGGAACCGGATGCCATGCGCGACGCGGTCACGCTGGCGCAGCAAAGCACCGCCCCGGCCACCGCCGCCCCCGAATCCCTGCTGGACCGGCGGCGCGGCCAGCTCTCCCTGGCCGAGTTGGCGCAGCAGGGCCAGGCCCGGGCCCAGACCGGCGCCCCGTGGTTGACCTCAGCACAGCTGGATGACCTGGAGTCCCTGGTGCGGCGCGCGGCCGCGGCCGGCCCGGCGGCCACCGTGGAGGGCACAGCCGCCCTGGACGAGGCACCCGGTACCGGCGACCGGGCCAAGATCTGGATCTTGATTGCCACCATCGAACGCTTCACGGGCAAGAAGCTCAAGGTCTTTTCGCCCGATGAATTGGGCCTGGGTGGCGGCAGTCCGACGGCGGCGACCGCAGCAACCGATGGCGAGGCCATGGCAGCGGTGCAGTCGGCGTACGCCGGGGCCACGCCGGCCGGAGCCACGCCAGCCGCAGCCCCGGAGGCCAGACCGGCACCGGCCTGGGGTTTGCAGTATCGGTACGAGGAGACCCGGTACGAGGCCGAGACCACCACCTTTGCCGCCCAGGGGACCGTGCAGACGGCCGACGGCCAGCAGATTGCCGTCGATGTCAGCCTGACCATGGGCCGCCAATTCGTCAGTCAGCAGACAGCCGAGGTGCGGCTGGGCGCCGCGGTTCAGGACCCGCTGGTGGTGAACTTCTCGGGGACAGCAGCTGAGTTGTCAGACACCCGCTATGACTTTGACCTGGACAACGACGGCCAGTCGGAGCAGCTGCGCTGGACCGGACCGAACAGCGGTTACCTGGCCCTTGATACGAATGGCAATGGCCAAGTGGACAACGGCAGTGAGTTGTTCGGTCCCACAGCGGGCGATGGCTTCGCCGAGTTAGCAGCCCATGATGCGGACCAGAATCAATGGATCGACGCAGCCGACCCGGTGTACGACCGCCTGCGTATATGGTCACGGGACAGCGCCGGGAACGATCAGCTGGTGGCCCTGGGCCAGCGCGGCGTCGGCGCCATATACCTGGGCCACGTGACGACGCCGTTCTCGGTCCGCGACAGCGCCAATCAGGAACAGGCGCAGGTGCGGGCATCGGGGGTGTATCTGCGCGAGGACGGCAGCGCCGGCACGGTACAGCAACTGGACCTGGTCGTCTGACGCCGATTGGCCGACGTCGGCTGGGCCGGGCCCGGCGGCCTTCGTGCGTCAGCACCTCGCGCGTCCATGCCCGGCGGAGCGTGAGTGCGTGGCCCGGCGCTGGGGGGCCCCAGGGCGCGACACAGCGGCCCAGTTCGACCCGGCCCTTGGGTGGCACCAGGGCCGGGACCGCCGTCCCGGTTAGCCGGCCAGGGCGCCCGCGGAGGCGGCCGCAGCTTGGGGCCGGGACCGCGGCGCCAAGGCCGGATCACGTCAGAAGGCTACGTACCCGCCGCACACCGGCAGCACCTGGCCGGTGACGTAGTCGGACAGGTCCGTGACCAGGAACTCCACCACCTTGGCGCAGTCTTCGGGCCAACCCAGTCGCCGCAACGGTATCTGGGGCTCGAGCGCCTGGCGCGCGGCCGGTTCGTTGCGGCCCTCGGCGATGGCGCGCGAGGACAGGATCAAGCCGGGCGCAATGCTGTTGACGTTGACGCCAAAGGGCCCCAGTTCGGCGGCCAGCACTCGGGTGTAATGGACCACCGCGGCCTTGGCAACTTTGTAGGGCATGCCGCCGCCGTCCCGGCCACTCCACAGGCCAATCTGCGAAGCTACCGTGACGATGCGGCCGGAGCGCTGCGCCTTCATCGGCCGACTGGCCGCCTGACAACACAGAATGGTGCCGGTCAGGTTGATGTCCATGATGTAGCGGAAGTGCGCTTCGGTCGCGGTAGAGGCCATCTGGTCTTCATGCGAGCGTAGGTTGCCACCGGCATTGGTGACCAGGATATCCAAGCGGCCAAAGGTGTCCAGCACCTGCTGAACCATGCGGTCAACAGCCGCCTGGTCGGTCACATCGGCCTCGATACCCAGGGACCGCCGCCCCATGGCCTCAACCTCGGCCGGCACCGAAGGCGCGCCGAGGGCCTCGTTGTACTGCCGGGCCCC
This sequence comes from uncultured Gemmatimonadota bacterium, assembly GCA_903893785.1. Lineage (GTDB taxonomy): Bacteria > Latescibacterota > UBA2968 > UBA8231 > UBA8231 > CAITNQ01. The sequence continues at coordinate 6,756 of CAITNQ010000409.1, read as the reverse complement.
CTGCAGGTCAATGTCATTAACCACCACGTCGGCACCCAGCTTCGCCAGACGCAGGACATAGGCCCGCCCCAACCCGCGGGCCCCGCCGGTCACCAGCGCAACCTTACCCTCCAGTTTCATCACCTGTTTCCCCTTTGCCAGAATTCACGTGGACGCTTGCACAGCGCCAGCCAGCGGCGGGCGTGGCGCGACGGGCCATGGATTCGCGACCGGCGGCGCGGCGGGGCCGTTGCAGGCCGGCGCGCCACGCCTTCCGGTCGACATAACCGAAGGCCCGGTCCGGCAACCGAGGCCCCACGGGCCGCCACCCACGGCGAACCTCAGGAAGCGGCCAGGCTGAAGAGCGGGTCCGTGGCAGCTGCCTGTTGACGCAGTTCGGCCACCTCGTCGGCGGTCACGGGCGTGAACCGTTCGGCCACCTCCAGCGCCAGCCGGAACAACTCGGCTTCGCCCGGGGGCAGAGCCGCGGTGATCGGCTGCGAGAGGGCGAAACGCAGGGCCAGGGCCACCCGGTCCACGTCGTCCAGTGGTTGGTACCAGCACTTGGTCCACCGCTTGGCGGCCCCTTCCGCCAGCTTGCCGGCGGCCATGGCCTTCAACGCCAGGCGCGCCACGCCCAATTCCCGGGCCCGGGCCACTACCTGCGGACCGAAATCCGCCTTGAGGTACAACCCCCAGTTGACCGGGAAGAGCACGGAGTCGAAACCGCCGTGATCCAGCAGCGCCAGAGCTGTCTCGACCGAGTGACTGGAGAACCCGACGTAGCGGATCTTGCCCTGCTCACGGGCCTGGGCCACCGCTTCCAGGGCCCCGCCGGGGCCGGTGACCTGCTGCATCTCGGCCGCGGTGTTGACGGCGTGGAGTTGGTAGAGATCGAAGTGGTCCGTGTGCAGGCGCGCCAGCGACGTGTGCAGTTCGTCGCGAACCCCGGCGGCCAGACGCTGGGTCGTCTTGCAGGCGAGGAAAACGCCCTGGCGGTGCGGCGCCAAGGCCGGCCCGAGGCGTTCCTCGGCGTTGCCGTAGGTGGGCGCCACATCGAAGTAGTTGACCCCGCGATCGACGGCCTCCGCGACCCACCGCGCCGCGCTGCTCGGGTCTGCCTGCATCACCACGATGCCACCGAAACCGATGATCGAGAGGTTCTCGCCGGTATTGCCGTAGGGTCGTCGCTCCATGCCAGGCTCCTTGGTAACTCGGTGCCGACCTCGACCCACGCGTCGCAGGAGGGGCCTGCGACCGCCCGGGGGCGAAGGCAGAACCGCCCCGGGCCGCCCTTCATGACAGCGCGGATCGGCTGTGGCTAGAGTAGGGCCGCTGCCCGCGTCGGGCAAGGCGCCCGGGCCGGCTTGGTTGCCGGGGTGCACTTGGGGGTTTAACTTCTGCCCCGGCAAGCCCTGTTATCATGCCAGCATCGCTTTGCAGGGCAAATAGTTAATCAGTTTTCGGAGGCGCCTGCTCGCAAACCCGCGCAGCACCTCCCGTCGGCGCCGCCACCGATCAGGAGCAGGATCCCGCGGGGTGCATGCGCCCACACCGCGGCACGGACAACGGAGGGTTTGGGTTGAATCTGGTAGAGCCCCTGCCTGAGGACTTGGTTCCCCATCTGCGCGGCGAACTGCATGCCGGTGAGCTGCTGCTGGTGTTGTTGGCCGCCGATATCCAACTCGACGGCAGCTTTGGCAGTTCATGGCTGGTCCTGACCGACGAGCGGTTGCTGGTCCTGCGTCCAGGGGTGGGCGGCCCGCCCAGCCTCGAATCGATCGCCCTGAGCGACATTGTCCGGGTCCAGACGCGCAACTACGTCGGCAGCGGCGCCCTGGTGGTTGACGTAGGCGACGATAGTATCGAGCTGGTTCGTTTCTCCCAGAGCGCCGGGTACAAGTTTTCCAACGTGCCACAGATGCTGCAGGCGGTAGGCATCAACCCGGCCGGCGAGGAAGCGGAGGAAGCCGCGTCTCTCGACCGACCGGCGCCCGCGGTGGAGCACTGTGCGCGGTGCGGTCGCGCCTACAAGCCGGGCACCCGCGTCTGCGAGCACTGCGTGCAGAAGGGCGAGACGTTCTGGCGGCTGTTCTCCTACATCCGGCCGTACAGGTGGGTCGCCCTGGGCGGTTTTGTGCTCACCATCCTGTTGACCATCATCAACCTGGTGCCGCCCCGGCTCAACCAGGTGCTGATCGACCAGGTGATCGTGCCGGTCACCTCGGTGTACATCCAGACCGACAGCACCGGGACCCGGCATCAGGTGCTGACGCCGGAGAGTCCGTACACGCCACCGGCATCGGCCGTGCGCCTGCTGGCCTGGGTGGTGGGTGGCCTGCTGGGGCTGTACATCCTGCGCGCTCTGGTCAGCGCGGTGCGTGCCTACACTCTGGGCTGGTTGGGGCAGCGCATCATCTATGATCTGCAGCTGGGCGTGTTCCGCCATCTGCAGCTGCTGTCGCTGAGTTTCTATAACCAGATGAGCACGGGTCGCATCATGACCCGGGTGACCAACGACACGCAGCGCATGCAGGGGTTCATCACCACCGGCTTCCAGGAAATGGTCATCGACCTGCTGACGCTGGTGGGCATCAGCGTCTGGCTGTTCCTGATGAACTGGCAACTGGCGCTGTTGGCCTTGCTGCCGATTCCGTTGATGATCATCGGGACTCAGGTGTACCGGACGCGGATCCACTGGGTCTTCCACCGCATCTGGCGCCGCATTTCCGGGCTCAACGCCATGCTGGCCGACACCATTCCCGGCGTCAAGGTAGTCAAGGCCTTTGCCCAAGAAGACCGCGAGCTGGAGCGCTTTGACCGGCGGAATGTGGACCTGCGCGAGTCGCACATGACATCGGTGCGCATGCGCGCGTACTTCCTGCCCTCCATCGCCTTTGTGACCTCGACCGGGTCGATCATCCTGTGGTGGTTCGGCGGCCACCGCGTCCTGGGGAATGTGATGACGCTGGGTGAGCTGCAGGCGTTCATCTCGTACATGATGATGTTCTACACGCCGGTGCAGAACCTGTGCAATCTGTCCGAGCAGCTCGAGAGCGCCGCGACCACCGCCGAACGGGTGTTCGAAATCCTCGATACCGAAGCCGAGGTCGAGGACCCACCGGACGCCTTGGATATCGGGCCGCTGCAGGGCGAGGTCGAGTTCCGCGATGTCAGCTTCACCTACGATGGCTACGCGCGCATTCTCGACCATGTAAGCTTCAAGGCTCGCCCGGGCGAGGTGATCGGCATCGTCGGCCCCAGCGGCGCCGGCAAGTCAACCCTGGTGAACCTCATCTCGCGTTTCTATGACGCCACCGACGGCGAGATCTTGATCGACGGTGTGCCGGTCAACCGCATGAAGCAGCGCCAGCTGCGGGCGCAGATCGGCGTGGTGCTGCAGGAACCTCTGCTGTTTCAGGACAGCGTGGCCGAAAACATCGCCTATGGCCATCCGACGGCGACCCGCCAGGAGGTGATTGCCGCGGCCATGGCTGCCAATGCCCATCGCTTTGTGATGAATCTGCCGGACGGGTACGACACCCTGGTGGGTGAGCGGGGTGGCCGATTGTCGGGCGGCGAGCGCCAACGGGTCTCGATAGCCCGGGCGCTGATCGGTAATCCCCGCATCCTGATCTTGGACGAAGCCACCAGCTCTGTGGACACGGAGACGGAGTACGAGATCCAGGAAGCGTTGGCGCGGCTGGTGGCCGGACGGACTACCTTTGCCATCGCCCACCGCCTGTCGACACTGAAAAACGCGGACCGCCTGCTAGTCCTCGACAAGGGCCGCATCGTGGAAGTGGGGACGCATGAGGAACTACTGGCCAAACCTGAAGGCGTGTACCGGCGCCTGGTGGACATGCAGACAGAGATGGCCAAAATGAGGGCAGTCTGATGGAGCAGGAACGCAACCCCGGTTACGCGGAGCGACGTCTGGATCCGGCCCGCCTCCGCTGCAGCCGCTCGAGTCGAGGCATGCTGGTGCTGCACGTGGGCGACGAGGAGTTCCGTGACTTCACCGTCCGACGGGCCTTCCCGCTTGAGGCAGCGGACCGTTACATCGGCTTCTTCCGCGCCGATGGCAGCGAGATCGGCCTGCTGGAGAATCCGCAGGAACTCGACGTCGACAGTCGAGTCGCGCTGGAAGTGGAACTGGCCAAGGTGTATTTCCGGCCCAAGATTGTCCGTTTCTGCCACATTACGGAAGAGCACGGCGTGCTGCGCGGCGAGATCGAAACCACCAGCGGGGTGCGGACGCTGGAGATACGCGGCTGGCGCGAGAACGTGCGGCTGCTTTCCGGTCACCGCGCCCTGGTGGAAGACGTGGACGGCAACCGTTACCTGCTGGACGACTGGCGCATCCTGCCCAAGCAGACGCGGGAGATCCTGGGTATCTGACAGTCCTGACGGCCCTCAGCCGCGGTCGGCCAGGGGCGCTCGCACACCCGCGCCAGGCCCTGTCACCTAGCCCATCGAGACCGCGGGGTACCCCCCTCAACCTCCGGTGGCAGGCGCAGGCCCATCCGCCGGTGCCGATCGGGGCCTCCCGGCCGCGGCGACCGGCACCGGTGGCCACGCCCCAGGACCGGGCCCGGCGCCGACGTCTGAACCTGCCGCCGACGCCCTTGAGGCGGCGCGGCAGCGGCTCTCAGCCGCGGTTGGCCAGATACGCTCGCACACCGGCGCAAATCGCCGCGATCAACGCTTCGCGCTGGGGTTGGTCCGCAGCGCCTCCGGGGACCAGCAGGTCAGCATGGGCGGACGTGGGCGCGTTGTAGCGTTCGTGCTGGAATCGCACCGAATCCAGGTAATAGTCGGCCACGTCGTCCAAGCTGAGCCCCGCTGCCACGTTCCGACGGATGCGGCGCACGATGCGCTCGTCCGCAGCCGCGGTGACGTAGCAGCGCAGGTCCAACCACTGCCGCAGTTCCGGCGGGTGAAGCACCAGGATGCCTTCGACGATGGCCACGTCACAGTCGGCCAGCGCGGCCACGTGCTCAACCAAGGCCTCGAAGCGGACCGAGTCAGGCTGATTATAGTCAGGCCAGGGCTCGGGGCGCTGGGTGCGGGTCCAGCGCGGCAACTCGTCGCGCGGCCTGAAGAAACGGTCCTGGCCGACGATCTCAACATGGCACGGGGCCAGCTGCTCGGCCAGGGCGCGCGACAGGGTGCTCTTGCCGGCCGCCGAGCCACCGGCAATGCCCAGGGTGATGGGGCGCCCCGGGGCTCGTGATGCATGGCGCTGGCGAAGCCGTAGCTCGACCAGCGACTCCGCAGTAGTCGCCTTCATGGCCCTCCCGTAAGCAGGCGGGGTGCGAGCAGGTGCGGCGCGCCGACCCGCGCACGGATGGCCCCGCCGCGCGGCCAAATATCGCCCGCAACGACAACTTCGAACACCCTTGGCGCCGCCATCAGAAGCGGTAACCCAGCTCCATCGCGCCGGCCAGCCGGCCGTCGCGAGCGCGGCCCCGCGCATCCGTGAAGGCGCGTCGGGCCGCCACCCAGGAGGTTTCCAGCCGCACATAGCCGGTCTCCGCCGGATGCCAGGTGGGGGTCATGGTCACGGCGGCCAGCGCGTCGACGCCCGGGTTGTCCAGGTAGACCTGGCTGCGGCCCTGGCGCACCGCCTCCAACCGCAACGGCAGCGACAGCACCGGCCAGTCACGCTGTACATAGATCGCCACGCCGACGGCATGGCGCGCCCCGACGGGACCTGCGGCGCCGGTCCAGCGCCACCAGTCGGCGTTGATCGCCAGATCGACCGTGCGCACCTCGCACTGCCAGGCAGCTCCCGTCAACGCTCGCAGGCGCGGCACGTGGTAGTGGTAGAGATGGCCGGCGCCGGCGCTGGTCTCGATGCCGAAGTCGGCTTCCCAGGCGCGATCCGCCAGGCGGCTGCCGACAGCGTACTCCTCGGCAGCCAGGCGGTCGCCGTACACGGCGGCCAGGGCCCGGAGCGGACCGTGCTCCCATTGCAGCGCCCCGCCGTAGGCATTGTACGGCTGCTGCGAGGCGACCAGACCGGTGGCCAAGTTGGCGTTGTTGAAAGTGTAAGTATCTTCGTAGCCCGAACTCGGCTGCAGCAGCCCCGCGGCCACGCCCATGCTCCGACTGAAGCGCCACGTCACCAAGGCGTATTCGGCGCCGAGGTCGGCGGGTCCACCCAGGTTGGCGGCCAGCGACGGGGCCGCGACTGCCCCCAGGCCGAGAGCAAAACCCAGCGGCGCTCTGGTCTCGGCGGTGGCCAGGGTCACCAGCACGTTGGTCAACGCCGGTTGATGGGGAGTCCCGTCAGGCCCCTGCCCGGAGGCGTAGAACCAGCCGGCACTGAGGCCGCCACCCACGGCCAGAGCGGGGCGCGTCGCGCCGTCGGTCTGGGCGCCGCCCGCAGCGGCCCCGATGGCGATGGCCGCGGGTGCCAACCACAGCAGCAGGTATTTGAGGCGTCTCCGGTGCGTCTCCATGGCCATCCGTTTCCGGGTGCAGCGGCTGTGAGCGCCTCGCCGCACGACGTGGATCCCTGGCGCGCCAGGGCCCGTGTTGAGGCCGCGGCCGGACCGTCTGCCCGGGTCGCTGTCGCGGCCGAAGCTGACGACCACCAGAACCGTGCCTTTGGCGGCCGATGAGGTGCCGCTCAGGCCACGCGGCGCACCCTGGGCACCTCCCCCGCATCCCGCGCCGGGCCGCGCGCCGGACTCAAGCCACGCAGAGGAAATCCCTGGTTTCCACCCACCCGGCCGCCAGGAGTCGTCGGCTGGCCGCCTGGCGCCCGGC
>CAITNQ010000408.1 GCA_903893785.1 uncultured Gemmatimonadota bacterium | reverse complement strand
TGGGGCGCACCTCGGCCAGGTCAAGAGGGCCGCGGAGCGGGGCATGCCGAGGAGGGCCGGGGCCATCCAGGCGTTATGCAGTGCCATTCCCATACGTCATATACCACAGCAGGTGTGGATGACGGAGTGAACCCCCAACAGCCGCGCGCGCAGGGCGGGTGAGCAGGCCCTGCCAGGTGCGCGGAAGCCTGCGGCACTGGCGCTATGCCTCAGGGGATGTCCATGGCGACGGCGGAGCGGGGAGGTCGGTCCCGCCGTGAAGGGGGGCGCTCGCTGCGGCGAGGACGGGGCGGCGACGGTGGACACGCACGATTCGGCTTGCCAGGCGGCCCTGGGGATGGTAGCTTCATGTCGCGTCAGGCGCAGTACTATGGGCTTCGTCAGGATGCCCGGACAGCCTCCGCGGCGAACCTTCATGGGTACGAAGACCATACCGTGACAGACCCGGGCCAGTGGCCCGGAGCAGCGATAGGAGACCCCATGGGCACCCCGAAAAGGGCCCCGCAACCGGCCCCCGTCGGCGACAGCGAACTGGCGAGCGTTACGGGCGGTGTCTTCCCCAGCGATGGCACGGGCATGTTTGTGTGTGAGACGTGCCAGACGTACTTCCTGACCGCGTCTGCGGCGACGACACACAGCCAACAGAACCCGACGCATCTGGTCAAACCCTACTGTTAAGCGGCCGGTGGCCCGAACCACGGTCTGCCGGTTTTTTCGGTTGGCGGGGTGGCGCGGACCCCAGCCGGGCGGTTGGCGCCATGGGCGCGTCGGCACCTGCTCCCGCGCGCTGTCGCCGCCCGAACAGATCCGGTGGCGGGCGTGTGCCGGGGTGGGGCCATGCCCGTGCACCGCTGCCCGCGTCCTGTGGCCCTGGCCTGGTTTTCTAGTGCAGCGCCCGGGTGCGCCATATCTGCCGCAGCAGGGCCAGTGCTCCCAGAACCCGGTGTCGGCGCTGCCAGGGGCTGACCCGCAGCACGCGGTCGGAATGACGCGCGACTTTGCCGGCCATGTTGTCGGCGCTGCCTGGACGATGCACCGCTGCCCGCGTCCTGTGGCCCTGTCCTGCGTTTCCTAGTGCAGTGCCCGGGTGCGCCATATCTGCGGCAGCAGGGCCAGTGCTCCCAGGACGCGGTGTCGGCGCTGCCAGGGGCTGACCCGCAGCACGCGGTCGGAATGACGCGCGACTTTGCCGGCCATGTAGTCGGCGCCGCCCTGAAAAGTCCACGCGCCCTTGAGGAGACGACCGGCGGCCAGGCACTTGCCGGCCCACCGTCGTAACCGCCAGCGATGCGGGGTTGCGTTGTTGGACCGCCAATCCGGGCCCAGGTGCCGCTCGGCCGCGGCCAGGAAGAAACCACGATCGGCCTCCACGAGCAGGCGCGCACGCCCGGTGCTCTCCGGGCGAAGCTCCGTGCCATAGGTCATCGCGAGCAGCCGCGCCAAAGCCTCAAGGGCGTCATCGCCGGCATGGCTGACCAGGGCGACATGGCGCCACAGGGTCGCGCAGGCCGTGGCCAAGGCGTGCTCTACCTCGGCGCGGGCGTCTTCGCCGCGTGCCCAGACGATTCGCGATGGCTGGCCGAACCGGGCCCAGATGTAGGGGCTCGTCGTTCGCAGGGCGGCCAGACGGGCGAAACGTGTGAGGGGCAGCACGGCTACCTTGGCGCGCCATGGCGGGTTGCCGCCCGTCTCGAGGTAGTAGACATTGGGCGGCAGGGCCCACGCGCACAGGCACGAGACCCGGCTGGGGCTGACGGCGCGGTGGCTGTCGGTGAGCGCGTAGAGGTCGATGATGCCGTCGGTGCGGTTTTCGCGCAGGCAGGACCCGTAGGCGAGGATGGCCAGCACGCCCGGACCGCGCCACTGGCGTATAGCGTCGGCCAGGGCCTCGAGCGCGTCCGTCATCATGGCTTCGTTCCCCGGTCCGGGCGTCGCAATCGTGCCGCGGCCCATGCCTGCGCTTGCCGGTTGCCTGGGCACTGGCGGCGGTGTCCGCATGGATAGTACCGTTCTGCCAGGCACGTGTCCACAGATACGCGTGCATCAGGACCCGCAACCTGGAGGTGAGTTATGCAGGCGCTAGTGATTTGTGGGAGCCGCAACCGCGACGGGCAGACGGCGCAGGCGGCGGCGGCACTGGCGCAGGGGCTGGCCGACCAGGGGGTCG
>CAITNQ010000407.1 GCA_903893785.1 uncultured Gemmatimonadota bacterium | reverse complement strand
TCTTTGCCGGACGCCTTGTCGGTGAAGACGCGGTCGAGGGGGACGTTCTCCAGCTGTCGTTCGGGGTGCTGGTCTAGGGTACTGACGCGGATATAGCCGATGCGCTGGCCGTGCATGGCGGGCTCTCCGGCAAAGTGTCAGAGTTAAATTTAAGACTTTGCCGGGCTACTGTCAAGAATTGCGAATACCGAGTCTACTCTGACGCCATCAAGGAACTCTGCCTGACGTCCAGTTGGGGTATACCCGATCTAGACAACGACCAAGAGTCCGGCGAGCGCCCGCCCTCAGCCGCGGGTCCACCTTGGTCCCTGCACGAGGTGCATCGGCAACATTCGGGCCCGGCAAGGGCCTGAGGCGGCTCCGGCGGCAACGCGCGCAGGGGTTCCGCTGCTGCCGGCACACAGCCCCTGTCCCGGGCTATCTCAGCAGTGCCATGCGCCACGCGGTGCGGTACCCTCGGGCCAACAACTCCGCCAAGTAAACGCCGCTGCCCACCACGACTCCGGCGTTGTCGCGACCATCCCATGCGACCTGGTACCTGCCGGCGGCGGCGCGCCCCTCCACCAAACGACGCACCACCTGTCCGGTCACGTCGCACACCTGCAGGCGGACCTGACCATCCTCAGCCAGGTCATACACGAGTGCCGTCGTGGCATTGAACGGATTGGGGTAGCTGCCGCGCAACCGCGTCCGCTGCGGCGTGATCGGACCTGCGGGTTCGAGCACGGCGGTGCGCGCGACCGTCGTGACCCTCATCGTGTCCGGCTCGCTGTCGACGGTGCCGTCGTTGGCGACCAGCACGAGCAGGGCCACGCCGGGGATCGAGCCCGCCGTGAAGGTCGGACCGACTGCTGAGGGATCGCTCAGCGACAGTCCGGGCGGAGCCGTCCAGCGGTAGGTCAACGCCACCCCGTCGGGGCCGCTGCCACTGCCGTCCAACTGCACCACCGTCTCGACCGGGACAACCTGGTCTGGCCCGGCGTCGGCGAACGGTGTGGGGTCGGCGACCGCGACAGGACTCACGCGACGGATGGCGTTGTTGCCGTTGTCAGAGATCAGCAAATTGCCCTGCCGATCAAAGGCGACGCCATCGGGCCATGTCAGGCTGGCTCGCAGCGCCCTGCCGCCGTCGCCGGCATAGGCGGCGGCGCCGTTCCCGACCACCGTGGTGATCACCCCGGTCGCCATGTCCACACGGCGAACGCGGTTGTTGAGGCTGTCGCCGAAATAGACATTGCCGGTGCTGTCCACCGCCACACCAAAGGGATTGGCCATCTTGGCGGCCGTGGCGGGGCCGCCGTCGCCCGAGAAACCGCCGCCGCCAGTTCCAGCAATGGTGGTGATCGCGCCACTTGCCGCGTCCACGCGACGGAGCCGCTGGTTGCCGTAGTCAGCGATGAACAGGTTCCCGCCGCGGTCTGACGCCACTCCAGTGGGGTAGGCAATGGCGGCCAGGGTGGCTGGGCGGCCGTCGCCGGAGTAGCTCTCGGCACCATTGCCGGCCACCGTGGTAATCACCCGGGTCCGGGCGTCCACCCGCCGGATGCGATGGTTGCCGCCATCGGCAATCAACAGGTTGTCGGCGTTGTCGACGGCTACTCCATAGGGCCAGTAGAGCTGCGCGGCGGCGGCCGGCCCGCCGTCGGCGGAAAAACCGGACACCCCGGTTCCGGCCACGCTGCGGATCACTCCGGTCCGCGCATCTACCTGGCGGACGCGGTGGTTGTTGCGCTCGCCGAAATTCACGTTGCCCGCCCGGTCAACGGCGATGCCGTTGGCGAAGTCCATGGCCGCGGCCAGGGCCGGGCCGCCGTCGCCGTATCCACCCACGACGCCGTGGCCCGCCACCGTGGTGATGATGCCGGTCGCGGCGTCTACCCGGCGGATCCGCGCGTTAGCCATGTCCACGAAGAAGATGTTCCCCGCGGTGTCGACGGCCACGCCGATAGGTTCGTCCACGTTGGCTCTGGTCGCCGGGCCGCCGTCGCCGGAGAAACCGCCAACGCCATTGCCCGCGACGGTGGTGATGGTCTGAACCTCAATACCGTGACCAGCACTGGCAGCCGCCAGCAGCAGGCCGAGCAGCATCAGTGTGTGTGCAATGTACCTGGTCATTCCGACCTCCTGTCCGCCCTGCGTGCGCACCATATTCAGCCTGGGTCGCCCTTCCAGCTGACAGGACTCTCTCGCTCGCCATCGTGCAACCCGCATACCCGGTGGTGTGGCAGCTGGCGATGGCTCTCACCGACAGGCCTTAACGAGCCGATCGGCCCGTAGGCCTTCGCGTGCCTCGGGCTCTCGGCGGTCGCAACCTGAGCCCCCCCAGCGACGGCTCGGCGCAGGGTGGACAGATACCCGGCCTCCGACGTCAGATGGGCAAGCACTTCGTGTGAGGGCACCAACTTACGGTGGCCGCCACGCTACGGGAGAGCCCGCAGGGAGCCCCGCGCCGTCCCCCTCGGAGACTCCGGAACCAGGGAGGGCCTCGACGGGATCTTAGGGTTTGGCCGCCGGCCCAATCTGCGCAAGCCTACTACGCCCAAGGGGCCCCCGCTGCCCGGTTGGTCGTACTTGCCCAGCCGGTCTCCGTTTCCCCTGGGGCGATTCCTTGCGGCCAGGGCGGCCTGGCGGCGGCGGGCCGACACTGCCGCCGCCGGCGATGGGCACCGTGCCTCGGGGGCTTGGCGGAGCGACTCAGTGTGCCAGGCCGGCCCCCCGATCCCTTGACCCCCATGTCACGGCGCGGGCCAGGTCGTCTTGGCCAGGTTGACCTCGTCGGCTGTGAGACCCACGAGGGCGAACTGGCCATCCCGCGTGGGGGCCTGAAGGCTCGGGAAGCAGACCCAGCGCCCGCCGAAGCCCATGGCCAACCGGCCGTTCCTGTAGTGCTCCGGCGTCTCAGTGTAGTCGGAGAATCGGTGTGTACCCTCCGGGCCCAACCGCACGAGCAAGACCCCCGGGGGACCCGGTGCCGCAACCGCCACCACGTCGCGCTCAGACACGATCGGCTCCGCCGCCAGCGCGAAACGGTGTCGACCATTCCACTCCGCCTCCACCACCTTCCAGCCCAAGGGCGGCTGCTGGGTGGCGTCATCCAGCGGGATGGCTCCATAGACGCATAGCGCCGGCGATTCCGCGGGCCTGGCGCTCGAGTTGCCCCGCTGGGACGCGTCCGTTGTAGGGCCGCAACCAAGCGTGGCACTCATCAGCAGCAGGGCGCCGGCGAGTAACCAGCCGCGCCGGGAAACTCCACGCGTTCCCATGGACCGCCTCCGTCAAGAGGTGCGAGCCAGGCCGACACCGGCCACCTCGGCCAGCACTGCGGCGAGGGTCGCCAGCATGTCCGATCACCGACGGCCTAACCTGCCACTGGTAGCGTAATCGTGAATGTCACGCTATCGCCGGGGCGATTGGTCAGCTCCAGCGTACCGCCGTGCTCTTCGACAATGCCGCGCGCGATCGCCAAACCGAGCCCCGTTCCCTTGCCGACGTCCTTGGTGGTGAAGAACGGATCGAAGACCCGGCCGACGACATTGTCTGGGATGCCGCCACCATTGTCGCTGACGGCTAACCGGACGCGGTGGCCAGACCGATCGGTTGACGCGGTGATCCGCAGATGCGCGGTCCAGGCCTCGCCCGATCCCTCGATAGCCTTCCGCGCCTGCAAGGCGTCGCGGGCGTTAGCGATCAAGTTGAGCACGACCTGCTCCAGCTGGTTGGGGTGGCCCGTGACGGGCGGAAGAGCAGCCGGCGCGTCGATGGTTACGCCAATGCCGTGCACTCGCAGTTGCGCCTGGGTCAGCTTCAGCGCGCCCTCGACCACGTCGGCCAGGTTGACCGGCTCCATCTCGCGGCCAGAGCTGTCGTGGGCCAAGCCACGCATGTGATCTATGATACCGGCCATGCGGTCCACTTGCCGAACGATATCGTCGAGGGTGTCACAGAGCTCGTCCGTCGTCGCATGCCATCCGTGGCGTAAGCCATAGGCCGCACCCTCCGCGAACGCGCGAATCCCGTTAAGCGGCTGATTGAGCTCGTGGGCAGCGCCAGCCGCCATCTCCCCTAGCGTCTGCAGGCGCGACGCCTCCGCTGCCTGGGTTCGTTGCCGCTCCACTGCTTCCGCGAGACGCTGGCGGGCGGTAATGTCCTGCAGCCTCCGGTGTCCCTCTGAGATGACCGTGGCCATCTGCTCCAGCGCGTGGATGTCGTCGTCGCTGAACGGGTCCTCGAAGGGGCTGCTGATGGCTACCGTTCCGCCAGCGAACGGCGCGTCAACGATGGCGTGGACATCCGCCGGCATGTCTGGGTTGAACAACGGATCCGACCGCCGCGGACGGTACACGCTCCGACCGGTAGCATGGCACTTGGTGTAGATAACCTCCAGCCAGCCAGCCAACGGGTCATCCCGCCTGCCTTGGCCCGTGTAGGCGTGAACGGATCCATGCGGCAGGTCAATGACGTTGATGCAGTAGTCGCCGAAACGCACCAATCTCCCCAACTCCTGCGCGAACAGCACCACCAGCGCGCCCCAGTCATCTTCGCGCTCCATCTGGAACACCGCGTTGCGGACGCGCTGCAACCCCAGGTCGAGTTCGAGCCGCCGCTGGGACTGACGGCGATGCGTCTCGACCCGTATGAATTCAGACAACCGCTGGTGCGCCTCGGTGAGCACCTGCGCAAACTGGGTGAGAGTGGCAAGGTCGCGGTCGGTGAACGCGTCCTCTATGGTGCTGTAGACCGTCAGTGTGCCGCCAGAGAACGGCACATCGACCACTGAGCGGACGTCAGGCGACATGCCGGGAGACATAAGCGGATTGCGGCGGTACATCGGTTGACCCGTCTCTATCACCTGAACCAAGACTGGGTCGTCTGCGGGACCCCGGAGGGGCGCAACATCGGGGGACCCCATCGCGTAGTGGGTGACGGCGTCACCCCCGGCGTCCAGCAGGTTGATGGTGCACTGGTCGAATCCCACCACTCGGCGCAATTCGCCATGGAGCTGTTCGGCGACGCGTTGCCAGTCGGCCTCCCGCTCCATCTGGAGGACCTCGCTGCGGACCCGTTGGAGGGCGAGGTTGGTGGCCGCCTCCTGCTCGGTTCGCTTGCGCTCGGTCACGACGTCAAACACGGCCACGAAGTGCTCCGGACCAGGACTGTAGACCGCCACCGAGAACCACTGCGCCATGCTGGAGACGAACCGCTCGAACGTCTCTGGCTTGCCAGTTGACGCGACGCGACCATACGTCTCCAGCAGCCCGGACTCGGTGGCCTGGAAACCCGGGATCAACTCCGAAACGCGTTTGCCCGTGACGTTCTGCAGTCCTGTCTGTCGTCCAAAAGCGTCGTTGACGGCAAGGTAGATGAAATCGGTCGGCTGTCCTTCGACGTAGAGCATCCGGCAGTACGCACAGCCATTCAGCATGTTGTCGAAAAGGGAGCGGAACAGACTCTCGCTCTCTTGGCGGGCCGTCTCCGCCGTCTTGCGGGCGGTAATGTCGAGGCAGATGCCGGCCATGCGAACGGGTGTCCCCTCGGCGTCGTACTCGACGGTCCCTTGCGCGCGAATCCAGGCCTCCCCCCCCAGATGGGAAGACGATGCGGTACTCGTTCTCCAGTGGCGTGCGCGATTCGATCGCCACGGCGATGTTCCGCTCGGCCAGCTCAAGATCGTCCGGGTGCAGCACCGATCGCCAAACCTCAAAGGTAGCCGGGCTGGACGGGTCCAGCCCGAACAACTCGCGGAACTCCGGTGACCAGGTCAACTGGTTGGAGATCATGTCCCACTGCCATGCGCCTGCCTTAGCGGCGCGCTGCGTGGTCGCCAACAGCGTCAGGGCCTGATCCCGCTCTTCATGCGCTCGGCGTTCGGTCTCAAGGATACCCAACCGCTGACAGGCCTCGCCGGCAACGCTGGCGAAGCGGCCGATGACCGCGAGGTGGCCGGCGTCGAACCCGGACGCCGCACTGCTGCCCAAGGTCAGCGTCCCGCCGTCGAACGGTACGTCCACCACGGAATTCACTTCGGGCGGTAGGTTGGCGTCGAACAGCGGGTCGGTCCGGCACGAACGGTAGATCGGTGCACCCTCGCTGGCGGCCCGGGAGACAGCCGGGCCGACGGTTGGGCGCAGTCGGCTGGTGACCTCGGCGCCGATGGCGGTGTAGCATGCTATGGAGTCGCCGGCCGGACGGACGACGTTCACGCCACAGCTGAAGTGGGGGACCAGATCGCGTAGGCATGTGTGCAGCGCCGCCACGAACCGCGGCCATTCACCGTCCCCGGCCATGCGGAGCGCCTCGGCGCGCAGCTGCGTCAGAGCTGCGGTGACCTGGGCCTCGGTCTGAGCGCGCTTGCGCTCTGTGACATCGCTGAACACCACGACGAACCGGCCCGCTGTCGGGGAATACGCCTGCCCCTGAAAGAACTTACCGTTGTGCCGTGAGAACATCTCGTAGCTTGTCGACCGGCCGGTCAGCGCCACGGGTCCGAAGACCGCCAACCAATGGCTCAATTCGTCGGGCGGCAGGAGTTCACTCGCCCTCCGTCCCACCACCACTTGGCGCGAAACGCCCAGCAGGGCCTCGAAGGCGGGGTTCACATCGAGCGTGACGTAGTCCACCGGCGTGCCACTTCCGTCGCACTGTATCTCATGGAACGCGCAACCGTCGGGCGTCTCAGTGAACAGCTGTCGGTATGCCATCATGCTGACACGCACCGCCGCCTCACGGTCCCGGCGCTCGGTGATATCGATGGCAATGCCCTCGTGACACGTCAAGCCACCTGTCGCGCTCCTAACCGCCCTACCGTTACACAGCAGCCATGCCGCCTGCCCGTCGCTCCTTCGCATCTCGATCTCGATCCCACCTGCCGGCCAGGGCTCAACCGGCTGCACCAGCTTGAGCAACTCGGCGGAATCGGTCACTGCCGAGGGCAGCTGCTCGGCCGGGTCATAGCCCAGCATACCCGCGAACGACCCATTCGCGTACCGCAGTCTGCCCCCTGGATCCAGGCGCCAGAAGCCAACCCCAATGGCCTGTGCCAGGTCGCTGTGGAGGTCTCCCCAATGGCACGAGGTCACCAGCGTCACGTCAGCCATCGGTCAGGCCTCCTTCCTACAGGGGAAGCAGCTACACGGATAGATCCAGTCTGCCACAGCAATGAACCGGGGCCAAACGTTGTGATGTCCCCAAGAGACCTCGCGGTTTGTCTCTGAAATCAATCGCGTCCGGGGCGGCGAGACAGTCGAGTGGGCCGGTCGGGGCGTCGGCTGGTGCCGGCGCGGGACGGCGGCGCCCGGGTAAGATACGGTGGCTCAGCCATCGTCGCGTCAAGTCTGTCCGCCGGTGCCTGGGTCCATCTGTTTGAGGTGGTGGGTGCGGTAGGAGGCGCCCGCATCGGGAGATGGGCACCGCGCTCCCGGAGGCGATCGGGGATGGCCTCGGCGAACTCGCCGTCCTGAAGCCGGTTGCCGAGTACAGCCAAGGGTCTGTTGGTGATGGTGGGGATCGGCCGGCCCTTGAGGTACCGGCCGTTGACGACGCGGTAGCGTAGGTTGGCGGCCTGGTCGCGGTAGCTCTTGTGCCCCAGCTCGTCGATGACCAAGACGTGTGGGTGGCATTAGGGGCAGCTAGTGCTTTAACCGGGCGTGGCGCACCAAGGAGCTGGCGCCTATGAGTTTGTGTGGGATGGCCGCGACGCGACGGGGGCTGCAGTCGGTATGGAGCGCGACGTGAACAGCCGGTTCAGCGCCGACAAAGGCGCCACCCTTGGCGGGCTTCCGGACCTGGTGTCCCGAGCGATGCGCGCGCTACCCGCCGTGGCCATGCAGCAAGCGCCACGGATGGCGGACGTCGCCGAAGTCGGCTGCGGCGGCGGAAGCCTGGCCGAACGGGTCGGTGGCGGACATATGGGGGGCGAAAGCGGTACCGGCGAGCAGCGCGTAACGGGCCAACGCCGCCTGCTCCCGCTGTCGTGCCAGTTGGCGATCCAGGAACAGGCCGATCCAGGAACAGGCGCTTGGGCGTCTGTGACAACCACGCCCGGCGCTGAGGTGCACCCAACTGGGCGAGCAGCGCCAAGCGCCCGAGGCAGCGCACAAAAGCTTCCTCCACCAGATCGGCCGCCTCGTCCGGGCCGCGTCAACCGGACAGCGTAGGCCTGCAAGATTTGCTCGTGCTGGCCGTACAGGTCGGTTAGCGTCATGGTGTCGCGCTCGTATCGGGTGGGCCCCCGGCGGCCGCCGCGATCGCGCGGAAGGCCGGGCCGCTCTCGGCTTCATGTGGCCCCTTTGGAACGACGCCACCCCGGCGAGTGTTGGTGCCCGCACCGCACAAGCCGGATCGTGGGGTCGAAGCAGGTCGGTGGAGCCGGCCCAATCCCAGCGGCGCCCTCCTCCCCCTCGCCCTCGCAGGCCGGCTCCGAGTGGCCGGACTCGTGAACTCACCCGCCGTCTCCGTCTTGGGCACATGGCCCGCCGCTCGGCGAAACGCGCTCAGGCACGACCTGACGGGACATCAGACGACGCTGTTGGCGCGCCTCCACCATTACCCTTTGCGGTTGCCCTTCGCCGTCGTGCCCAGCCAGACGCCGGCTGCCTCTCGGCACGACCGCTGGCTACCGGAGACCCACCCGTCCTGTCGCTACGTCGCCGAACCCCGCGCGAGCATCGGGTGCTCCAGTTGGCGCCGCGATAGCGCGCCGGACGGTTGGCTCCCGGTCGCGCCGGACCGAATGGTTCAGCTAGTCGACCGGCCCTGCCTCGCGGCGAAGGCTGGCTCCCAGGGTAGCCGGTCCTCGTCCCAACTGGAGAAAGTGGGCGCGAAGGGCGCCGGGTCGTCCAGACTGCCGACGGTCAGGGTGAACGGTCCATCGGGGCGTTCCCACGACAGCGTCGTGCCACAATGCTCGCAGAACGACCAAGTGGCGCCGTTGGGGGCCTGGTAGCGGCGGGGCACACCGCTGATTAGCTCGAAGGCCTCCCGCTCCACCACCAACCACGGTACCACGTGCGCACCCGTCGCCTTGCGGCAGCTGTCGCAGTAGCACAGACCCGCGTCCCTGTGCTGGCGAACGCGGTAGCGAATGGCGCCGCATAAACACCCCCCAAGGACTTCGGCCATCGTCGATCCCCCTCCTGATGATGGTAACTGCGATCCGGCATCTTCCGGGCGGCGTGCGAGGGCGCTCCGGCCGGGCGGGTTTCGCGGGCTAGGCGTTCCGAACCGGCGCGGTACCGGCCGCATCGCCACCGGATCGGGGCGCGTACGACACTCATAGCTTCATGGAGCAGGGTGACGGTCAGCGGACCGGGTGCGGTCTCTGGCTCCAGCCGGCTGACGCAGAGCCGCCGGTGGGGGCCACCCAGTTCGCGTAGGCCGTCCCGCGTTGCCGCCAGCACGAGCGCCAGGTCGTCGCTGTTCGCCATCGCTGCAGTCAGGCCCCGCAGGTGATGCCGCACACGCGGCGTTGGCACCCAGAGCGTTGTCCATTACATCGTCGGTGCAGGCGTTGGGGGCATCGCCATCGACGGCCAGGGATCCCAGTGAAGGGAGCCCTGCGACCGTCGCACTGTGCCCATCGCATTGCCGTACCGGACTGCGGTCGATATGCTGAGCGTTGTGCGGTATCGGTAAGGGGTCGGCGATGACGACAGTCACCATCTCGCCTAAGATCCAGGTGGTCATCCCCAAGGCGATCCGCGAGCGTCCCGACCTGCATCGGGGTCAGCCGGTGCAGGCCATCGAGTATGACGGCCGCATCGAGTTCGTTCCGGTCTGCCCTGTCTCGAGCATGCGTGGGTTCTTTTCCGGCATCGGCTCCACCGTCGAGCGTGACGAGAACGCCGACCGAGTCCACCCGGCGGCCACGGCCTGGCTTCGGACGGCCCAGCCCCGGGCCCTGCCCCACACCCGGGCCTTCCGCCTGGAGGGGATGCGCGAGATGCACCGCACGCTGGGGGTGGAGACCGGCGACTGTGGCGCCGCGGCCAAGGTGCTGGTTGACCTGAACAAGCTGGTGAACCGGTGGGGGGTGATTCTGGAGGGCCGCGTTGCGAGGTTAGCTGTACAACGAGTTGCCATGTCCGACCTTCACGACGCACACGACCAGTTGTTCGTCCTCGATCGTGCAGAGGATCCGGTAGGTGCCCTGACGGACCCGGTACCGGTCCTGGCCGCTCAGCTTACGGCAACCGCTGGGCCGAGGATCATCGGCCAGCGCTCCGATGCGAGCCACGATGCGCTGGCGCAGTCGCTTCTGTGGAATCGCCTCGATCTCGCGGACGGTAGAGGGCTTGACGAGGACCCTATATCTTGCCATCGGCCTTGAGCGCCTTCACGACATCTTCGAACCTGAGGTTCGGTTCGCTCGCGCGCTCGTCAAAGGCAGTCAGGTCCTCGGCATCCTCGGCCAGAGCCAGCCTGAGGGCATCGTTCACCAGATCGGACATGGAGCGATCCGTCTCGGCGGCTTTTACCCTCAGAGCCCGGTGCAACGCAGGATCGAGATACAGGGTGCTTCTCCTGGCGGTCGGAGTCATATCGTGAGAGTAGCACCTGGACATCATGACGTCAAGACGTCGCCTGGGGACGCGGTCTGGATGTGCCGCCTGGGCTCCGGCAATGAGGGCGTCGCGGTAGAAGCCGCCCTCACGGGCGGCCACCGGGCACCCGCCCGGGGCTAACCGGAGGGAATCGCCTCATATTTGCCGGCGATCTTACTTTGCGTGAGTATGAACATCGGCCGCGCGGCGTCGTGCGAGGCGCCGCGGCCTACCCGGTCTGGCTTCCCACCCAGTATCCGCGTGAGGCAGTAATGGCAGAAGCAGCGCGGGACATCCACGAACCAGCGCGCCGCGTGCCGGTAATCGGGGACTACGACGTGGTGGTTGCCGGCGGCGGTATCGCGGGTGTGGCAGCGGCCGTGGCCGCGGCCCGCAACGGGGCCTCCGTCTGCCTGCTGGAGCGCGGCTTCGCTCTGGGAGGCCTGGCTACCCTGGGCAATGTCGTTGTCTGGCTGCCCCTGTGCGACGGTCGGGGCCGCCAAGTCATTGGCGGCCTGCCCGAGGAACTGCTGCTGTTGTCCGTGGCAGACCTGCGGGTCGACAATGCAGCCGCGCGTTTCATCGGTCCGCCCGCCTGTTGGCGTCCGGGTGGCGACCTGGCTGAACGGTGCCGTCACCGGTACCTGGCTGAGTTCAACCCGGCGTCGTACATGCTGGCGCTGGAGGAACTGGCGCTCAGCTGTGGAGTCTCGCTCGCCTATGACACGCGCGTCGCCGCCGTGCGTGGCCAGGCGAAGCAGCTTACCCACGTCATTGTCGAGAGCAAGAGCGGCCGGTCGGCCCTGGCCTGTCGGGCCGTGGTCGACGCGACCGGCGACGCCGATGTGTGCTTTCTGGCCGGGGAACCGACCGAGTCACTGGCCAGCAATGTCCTGGCCGGATGGTTCTACTATCTGGTGGGCGATGGATTACATCTGTGTCCGCTGTCCCGGCCGTACAGCCCCCAGGCGTTGACCGACGATGTGCCGGGTCCCTTCTTCCGTGGCGACGATGCGGCCAGCGTCACCGCGCACACCATCGGGACCCACGCGTTGATGCGGGAGCGCCTGGCCGAACTGAGGGCCCAACAGCCCGATGCCGACGTGCAGCCTGTGGCCCTGCCGGCGGTCGCCTGCCTGCGCATGACGCGGCGCCTGGTGGCTTCGTTCTCGCTGGGCGCTGCCCACGTGCACCAATGGTTCGATGACGCCGTGGGCCTGACCGGTGACTGGCGCCAGGCGGGCCCCGTGTACGCGGTCCCGTGGCGCGCCCTGTGCGCTGTCGAACACACCAATCTGCTGGTTGCCGGTCGTTGCCTGTCGGCCGACCGCACCATCTGGGACGCCACGCGCGCCATTCCCACCTGCGCCCTGACCGGCGCGGCGGCCGGCACCGGCGCGGCGCTGGCCGTGCGTGACACCGGCGGTGACGTCCGCAACCTGCACATCGGCCGCCTGCAGGACCAGTTGCGCCAGCAGGGTTTCCGCCTCGATTCGGCCCTGGCGCGGCCCGCCCTGCCGTGAACGCGCCAGCGCCCCCGCGGGCCGTTGGCGCTGCGGTCCGGTACCGCGGGCGTCTGAGCGCCCGGGCCGATCAGCGCGCCGATCTGCCGTGGTCCTTGATCCGCTCCGCTGATACAGTGCGGTACCGGCCCCCATCCAATGCCATCAAGGGCTGGCCCGTTGCCCGACGCCTGGACTCGGGCGCGCGTTTGATCTCCACGTGCCCGCCCGCCTGGCTTCGGCCCTCCTTCCTCCCAGTCCCGTGCGGCCAGCCCTGGCGGGATCATCGCGCCCGGTTGCAGCGAAGGCAGCCCCCGATGATAGCGTTGGCCCATCTGTCCTGCTGGGCTCCGGCCGCAAGGCAAGCCCTTCCCGCCTCTCGTCTCGGCAAAGGGGTATCCATCCCCTGGCCGATTCGCGGGTGGTCGAACAGGCCGTCAGCGGGGGCTTGCTCCAAGACCGGCCCTTCGCTACCATCGAGCAACGCCGGTGGGCGCCCAGGGCTTCCGGCAGGCCCACGCAGGTCAGTGGTCGCTGGCGCGCAGCCGCAACCACACCCCGGTGGCGCGCCGACCGAGGCCCACCTCAGGTTGTGCGCGTGGCCTGTTCGATTTCCTTCGGTATGCCGCTGAAGACAAGGGCCTGGCACGGGAGGCGATGGACGCGTTGACGACCGGGAGCGGCGACTTCGATCTGCGTCGGCGACTGCTGCAGATTGAGATGCTCTGCGAGGCAGGCCTGGCCCTCCAGAGCTCTCTCGATCCGGTACAGGTGGCCGAGGAGATACTCCAACGCGCTCTGGTAATGGTCGATGCGCGCGCCGGCGCGCTGTGGGTGCGCGGGGTAGATGGGAGCTTGGCCCAGGTGGCCACTGCGGGGTTCTCGGAGGCTGCGCTGACGCGCCTGCGGACGATCGTGTCCCAAGCGGGCATCCCGGCACAGGCACAGCAAGTCGCCACGTCGCCGCCGGTCGGGGATTGCCTGTGCATCGTGCCGCTCGTTTCGCGCCAGGGCACCATCGGGGTCTTGGCCGTTGCCGACCACGAGGCGCGGGACAGCGTCGGGCCGTTCCACCCCGAAGACGAGTCCCTGCTTTGGACCTTTGCCAACCAAGCGGGCGCGGCACTGCACAATGCCCGACTGCACGGCGAACTGGCGGAGGAGATTCACTCGCGGCAGCGAGCTGAGAATGAACTGACCGAGCAGCGCCTGCGAGCCTTCGAGGCCGACCGCCTGCATGCCTTGGGCGAGATGGCCAGCGGCGTTGCTCACGAACTGAACCAACCCCTCAATGGCATTCGGACTTTTGCCGAGAGTGCCGCAATCGCCATCGAACGGGGCTGGGCGACCACCCCGGCGGAGACGCTGCAGACCTACCATGACATCATCGCTCAGGTTGACCGCATGGTGGTCATCATCGATCACATGCGCGTCTTCGCCCGCGGGCCCGAGGGGACCCTGCAGAGCGACCTGAACGTCAACGAGTCGGTCGACGGCGCCATGAAGCTCATGGGTGCCCAAATGCGCGTCCATGGCATCGCCGTCGAACAGCAACTGGCGCGCGATCTGCCCGTCCGCCCTGGTTCGCAGAACGAGATCGAGCAGGTCGTCATCAACCTGCTGAGCAATGCCAGAGACGCCCTGGATGGCCGGCTGCAGCAACAGCGGGACCAGGACCCGAGCGTACCGGCCGGATGGCGACCCCGAATCGCCGTCCGTACTACGCATGCAGCCGGTACCGTCCAGCTTTCCATCGGCGACAATGGCGGGGGCATACCCGAGGCGGCCGTGGGTCGCGTTTTCGACCCCTTCTTCACGACCAAACCCGCGGGTAAGGGGACTGGCATCGGCCTATCTATCGTTCGTGGTATTGTGGAGCGGCACCAGGGCACCATCGAGATAGACAACCGGCCGGGCGACGGTGTCGAATTCGTCGTCCGATTGCCCCTCTGAGCCGTAGAGGCTGCTGGGGCGCTGCCATCGGCTGGCCGGCCGCGTCAGCGGCGTGTTGGCGCGGTCATTCCCGGCGCACGAGGGAAGACAGGCAGCCAGCGGGCCCGGGACTGCGGCGTCGCCCACCGCGCGGGCACGGCCGGCATCGCCGGTAGCCGGCCGTCGTCGCCGCACCGACCGGCAAGGCACTCGACGCCAGCCGGCGCGGCAGAAAACCGGCGCCAGGCCACCATCCGGCCGCCTTGCCAGTGGCCGACAAGGGACTGACTGCCGCTCAACTGCGGCGCCGGCGTCGGGGCCTGCACGCGGCCGGCGAAGCGCTAACCGACGCGGCGCCGCGGCCGAACGCTGGTTGCGCCGTCTGGGCTGTCCACCACTCAGGCGCCATCGGCGCCCGGTGCTGCAAACCCCAAGGAAGACCGTATGCCGTCCGCGCGACTTGACAGCACCTGGGTTGAGGTGCCGCCGCGAGACCCGCCGCTGCACGAGTGTGACTTCTACCACACCGTCGAGTTGCCGTCGGGCGACACGATCCACGGCCAATGGGATCTGCGGGCCACCGTAGACGCCTACCTGGGACAGGTCGCCTTTGCCGGCAGGACGGTACTGGAAATCGGGCCTGCCAGTGGTTTTCTGACTTTCCACATGGAGCGGCGCGGTGCCACCGTCACGGCCGTGGAACCGTCCATGGCCCGGTTGTGGGACTGCGTGCCCATGCCTGGAATTGACGGGCCGGCGTGGCGGCGTTCTTTCCGTGACGGCCTTGAACGCGTGCGCAACTCGTTCTGGTACCTGCACCGACTCCATGGCTCCACCGCCCGGGTGATCGAGGCCGATCCCGAACTGCTGTCGCCCGAGATAGGCATGTTCGATGTGGGTGTGCTGGCCTCCGTCCTTCTGCACTGCCGCAGCCCCTTCTCGATCCTTGAAGGTACCGCCCGGCATGTGGCGTCCACTCTCATTGTCACCGACCTGCACGACGTCAGTCTAGGCACGCTGCCGGTATGCCGGTTCATCCCTGACATCGCGCACAAACAGATTGATACCTGGTGGGCGTTGACCCCGGCTTTTGTCGTCAGCGCCCTTGCCGTCCTGGGCTTTGCCCGTGCGCACGTGACGACCCACCATCACCGACGCGACATCGACGGGCAGATGGTGCCGCTGTTCACGGTGGTGGCTGCCCGCACCGAACCGCCACCATTGCTGCCGGTTCGTTCTCCCGCCAGAGGCCTTGACCTGCCTGCCGTGGGCTCCGGCACGCTGCACGCAGCCGCGTCCCCGACCGCCCAGCCACCGGCGCCGCCCGCTGCTTCGGTCGCGCCGCGGTCTCTGGCCCCGTTGCTGGCCGACGACTGGACGGGTCCGTTCGCTGTGCCTCAGCGCCTGGGAGTGCCCAGTTCCTGGTGGGGGCATGTCCCCTTTGCCGCGTGGTTGGTGCAGGCCTGTCAGCCAAGGTGCCTGGTCGAGTTGGGCTTGCACGATGGCGTGTCATATGCAGCTTTTTGCGAAGCCGTCGCTCGCCATGGTTTGCTCACGCGCTGCTTTGGCATTGCCGATGAACCCGGCTCACTGCCCTCGGATGGCGGCGTTGGCAACGCTCTGGCCGATATCCTCACCTTCAATCAGCAGCATTACAGCGAGTTCTCCCAGGTGTTGCATGGCGGGGCCAGGGCTGTGATCCGTCAACTCGACCTCGGCTCCGTCGATGTCCTTCACCTTGCCGGGGCGCCCACGTACGAAGCCCTCAGGCACGCCCTGGATTCGTGTCAGCCCTATCTCTCGGCCGGTGCTGTTGTGCTGCTGGCCGGCACCACGGCCCGTGGTAGCCATCAGGCGGCGCACCGACTCTTCGCCGAGTTGTCCCAGGAATACCCAAGCTTCGAGTTCCTGCACGGCAATGGTCTTGGGGTGCTGGCTTGTGGTGCCGCGGTCCCCGAGCCCATCCAGCAGCTCTGCGGGCAGACGGACGCGGCCCAGACAGCGGTGATCCGCGCCCGGTTCGCGCGCCTGGGAGCGATCTGGATGGGGTACGCGCGCGACGCCGGGTCGTCGCCTTCGGTACCTCAACCACCTCAAGCGCCGGAGTCCGTGGGGCAGACGGCCGCCCCCGCACGCGGCGGGGACCACCACCCGCGGCCCAGTTCGACGGCACAACCGGCCGGGCCCGCCACCAACCCGTCTCCGGCAGGGCCCCTGTCGGTCGGTCCGCCCGCGACCCCAGACGATCCGTTGATGCGCGAGAACGCCAGGTTGACGCAGCGGCTTGGCGACCTGCAACTGGACCTGGCGGCTCAGCAACGCACCCAGGCCCAGGAAGTCCAGGCCTATGCTCAGGTGCTGGCGGACCTGCTGCGCCGCCACGCCGACGAAGTCGGCTTCAACGCCGCGGGTTTCGACCCGCACAAACGTCCCAGTGCCCCCTCCCTGGTGGGGTGGATGGGCAGACTCCTGCCCCGTTCACTGGCGTCGCTGCTCCAGTCGCAGCGACCGCTCCTGCACTGGCTGCTGGTCCGGACCAACCCGATGGTCCGCGTCATCGAAAGGTCGGCGCTCTTCGACGCCGACTGGTACCTGGCGGCGTACCCGTCGGTGGCCGCGCTGAAGGCCAACGCCGCCTATCACTACTTCGTGATTGGCAGCCGGCTGGGGTACGACCCGGGCCCCTGGTTCTCCACCGAGCGTTACCTCAAGCACAACCCCGACGTCGCCGAAGCCGGCATCAACGCCCTCTATCACTATGAGATCGAGGGTCGCAGGGCCGGCCGTACGTCGGGGGTACACGTCACCGCCGACCGGGCCGGTGCGGCGGGTCCGGAGGCAGAGCCCCTCGCCCCGGCCCGCGTCCCCGACTCGAACGCCGCACCAGCCCCTTCGGTCAGCGGACCTACTGCCGTGGACGCCCGGCGCCTGCACCTGAAACAGGCGCGCCGGGAGTTGGCCAGCTTCCTGTCTGATGCGGGGTCTGTCCTTGAGTTCCCCGCGGTCGACCAACCGGTGCTGTCGATCGTCATCGTCGTGTACAACCAGGCTGAGTTGACCTACCAGTGTCTCCGGTCCATCCGGGAGGCGATGGATGTGCCGTTGGAGATCATTGTGATCGACAACGCCTCCACCGACACGACAGCGCAATTAACGCGCAGGCTCAGTGGTTGCGTCACCCAGCGCCAGACCGAGAACCTGCACTTCCTGCGCGGCGCCAATCTGGGTGCCCGCCAGGCCCGCGGGCGCCACCTGCTGTTCCTGAACAACGACACCGTCGTCCGGCCCGGCGCGCTGGCAACCGGGACCCGCCTGCTGGATGAGGACCCCTCGGTGGGAGCCGTGGGCGGGCAGATTCTGCTTCCCGACGGAACCCTGCAGGAGGCCGGTTCGATCATCTGGCAGGACGGCAGTACGAAGGGGTACGGGCGAGGCAATGACCCGCTTGATCCGGCGTACCAGTTCCGCCGCGACGTCGACTACTGTTCAGGTGTGTTCCTGATGGTACGACGCGAGGTTTTTGATGACCTGGGCGGTTTTGACCCGCTCTTCTCGCCGGCATATTACGAGGATGCCGACCTCTGCATGCGCATCTGGGGGCAGGGGTTGCGAGTGGTTTACACCCCGGCGATACAGGTCACTCACGTTGAGTCTGCCAGTTACGGTGGTGACGGCGAGAAGATGCAGTTGATGGCCGACAACCGCGAACGATTCCGGTGCCGACACCTGGACGCGCTGCGGGCCTCGCATCTGCGGCCGCATCGCGGCGACCTGCAGGGGCGATCGCACGCCGGCTCGTGGGCGGCGCGTGTCCTGCTGATCGATGACGATGTTCCCGACGCCAGTGCCGGCAGCGGTTTCCCGCGCGCGTTGGAGCTGCTCAAGGGACTGTGCAGGCGCGACCTTCTGGTGACTCATTTCTCGACGAGCCCTGCCAACCGATGGGCTCGCGGTCGCCGCGGCGAGGTACCTGATACCGTCGAATACGTGTTGGGGAACCGCGATCAACTGACGCGCTTCCTGCATGATCGGCGTGGCTATTATCAGATGGTGGTCGTCAGCCGGCCGCACAACATGGAGCTGGTGGACGCGTACCTGCACCAGTGGCCCCAGGCGCTGTCAGGAGCCTCGGTGGTATATGATGCGGAAGCCGTCGCCTCGTTGCGCGATACACACCGAACCGACCTGGGGGCGAATGGCGATGCGCCCGTGTCCGCCCGCGCGAGCCACCTGAGTCAGGAGATCTCGCTGTCGCGCCGTGCGGATACCGTGCTGGCCGTCAGCGCGACCGAGGCGGATATCTTCCGTCGCCACGGCCGTTCGGATGTCCGGGTTCTGGGGCACCGGATTGTGCCCCAGGCCCACGAGGTGGCTTTCCGGGCAAGAAGCAACTTCCTGTTTGTCGGGCGCCTGATGGAGATCGACTCACCGAACGCAGACTCCATCCGTTGGTTCCTGCAGGACGTGATGCCCTTGGTTGACCTGCGGTTGGGCCAGGACTGGGCGATCGATATTGTTGGCCTGTGTGCGTCACAACTGGCCAGCGAGTTTGCCGGCCCCAGGGTGCGCTTCCACGGTCAGGTAGACGATCTGGCGCCTTTCTACAGCGAGGCCAGGGTCTTCGTGGCGCCGACCCGTTTCGCGGCGGGGGTGCCGTTGAAGGTGTACGAGGCGGCGGCCCGCGGCGTGCCGGTGGTGGCCACGGAACTGCTCGGGCGGCAACTGGGTTGGGCCCACGCCACAGAGCTCTTGGTCGCCTCGGATGCCACCGCGTTTGCCGATGCCTGTGTTCGCCTGTACCGCGAGGAAGCCACGTGGACGCAGATCCGTGCTGGCGCCCTGCAGCGTGTGCGCCTGGACTGTGATCCGGCGCGCTTCCAGGCAACACTCGACGGGGTGGTCGCCGACGCTCTGGCCAGGGCGGGGGCACGCCGTGCGCCTGATCAACCGAGTCGCGACACCGCCCGTACGCAACAGGAGTGGAGCCGCGCGCCTGAGGTCCGCACCCAGGAACAGGGCATGTTCTGGATGACCCACCCCGTGGTCGCGGAGCGGATCAATCTGCTGGTCTCGGGCGACCGTCAGGTCGGCGTGTACCCGCACCTGCTGTCGGTGCTCCGGGCCCGCGGCTGGCGGCTCCCGGTCCGGCGGGCGGCCAGTCTGGGGAGTGGGTTCGGTGGTCTGGAGCGCGAACTGGTGGCCTTGGGTCTGGTCGACCGCGTCGATGGTTTCGACTTGTCAGAGGCGGCGGTTGCCGAGGCGCGTAGAGCGGCTGTCGAGGCGGGCATGACGGGTCTCGCGTACCGCGCCGCTGACTTGGAGCAGATTGAGTTCGATCCGGAGGTGTACGACATCGTGCTGGCCTGTCACTCGGCGCACCATATCGATGGCCTGGACCGGCTTTTTGCGCAGGTGCGCCGGGCGCTGAAGCCAGGCGGGGTGTTTCATCTGCAGGAGTACGTGGGACCGGATCGTTTCCAGTGGACCGACACCCAGTTGGCGGGCGCCAACCAGTTCAGCGCCTCCCTGCCGCCGCGCTACCTGCGGCTGCCCAAGGGCGAGCAGCGCCAGACGTTGGTGCGACCCGCGGTTGCCGACGTCGTTGCCACGGACCCCTCCGAGGCGGTCCGGTCGTCGGCGATCATCGAGGCCGTGCAGCGGCATTTCACCGTCATAGAGCTGCGCGGGCTTGGGGGCGGCCTACTCCACAACGCCCTGTGTGGCATTGCCCAGAATTTCGATCCGACCAAGGAGCCGGACCGCGACTACCTGCATGCCCTGTTCGACCTGGAAGACCGCTGGATGGCGGAGGGCCGGATCCAGTCTGACTTTGCCGTGATCACCGCGATCCGGGAGTAGGCTCGTCCAGCAACCGGGCGCGAGACGCACAGCCGTTGGCCCGCGACCTGGCGCTCGGACCGCCGCCGATGGGGCGGTCACGCGGGTCCCGCCGTCCGCCGCCATTCAGGTCGTCCGGGCTCGGAGGCCGTACAGGCGCCCATCGCGCCGGCCAAGGGCCAGCTGCACGCGGCGGCAGGCCTGGCCGTCCCGGCGCCACTGGCGACAGCGTCCCTTCAGCGGCCTATATTCGCTGCGCACTCCGACCGGCACCGCGCGCTGAGCGCCCCGGCACGTTGAACTCGGCGGCGGTCGTGGTCGTCCTGCCTCGCCGTGCCACGGGCTGGACGGCGATACGGCGTCGTGGTGCCGCGCGTCGCCAGGAGCCACAGCGGCATAACCCAGGAGCAGCTATGGGCAAGGACCTGCAGGCAGAGCACGGGGTGGTGTGTCGCTTGGCGGGCGAGCGTCTCGGTTATTTCGGCTGGCCCACGGTGGCCCGGTTGGCCGATGGCACCCTGTGGGTGGCCAGTTCCGGCCTGCGCGCCGAGCATGTGTGCCCCTACGGAAAAACCGTGGTACACCACAGCCACGACGATGGCGTCACCTGGTCGCCCTCCCGCGTGATCCAGGATTCCATGATCGACGACCGGGACGCCGGCATTGTGGACCTTGGCGGGGGGCGCCTGCTGGTCAGCTGGTTCCGTTCGGACACGCGGCCGTACGCCGATGCCTCCTGGCTCCCGGCCGAGGAACGCGCTCGCTGGCAGGAGGTGATCCGCGCCTGGACCGACGCCGAGGTAGACGCCCTGATGGGGTCGTGGGTCATGCTCAGCCAGGACCGTGGCGGCACCTGGTCGGCGCCGTTGCGAGTTCCGGTGTCCGCTCCTCACGGCCCCATCGTGAGGCGCGATGGCAGCCTGCTGTACCTGGGGAAGCCCTTTGGCACCTGGCAGGAGATGAACGACGCCGCCATTGCCGCCGCGGGCAGCCAGGATGGCGGGCGCACCTGGCAGGTGCTGGGGGCGGTGCCGGCAGCGCCACGCACAAGCGGGCCGAACTACCACGAGCCTCACGTCGTCGAACTGCCTTCCGGGCGACTGCTCGGCGTCATCCGCATCGAGGACCACAGTGGCTGCTCGTTGGCCGATGCCGGCCTGATCAACTTCAGCATGATGCAGACCGAGTCCGATGATGGCGGCATCACCTGGAGCGTGCCCCGCGCCCTGGGCTACCCTGGTTCACCGCCTCACCTGCTGCGTCACTCCACCGGCGTGCTGGTGCTGACTTATGGGTACCGCGGGCCCACGGGCGGCGACCACGATCCGCAGGACCGGCGCTTTGGTCAGCGCGTCGCGTTGAGCTACGACGATGGTGCTTCATGGACGCACGACTGGGTTATCCGCGGCGATGGCCCCGATGGCGATCTGGGCTATCCGTCCACCGTGGAGTTGGCCGACGGGCGTCTGTTCACCGTGTATTACCAGAAGGCAGCGGCAGGCGAGAAGTGCTCGCTGCTGTGGTCGCGGTGGTTGCTGCCGTGCCCATGAACATGACCTCCGCCGAGCGTATCCGCGCCACCGTGGCACGCCAGCCGGTGGACCACGTGCCGCTGTGCTTCGACGGCATCTGTCACGGCATTGTCGGCTTCCTCGAAGAGCGCCGGGCAACCCCGTTCGACAAGGCCCGCTACTTCCTCGACCGGGGCGTCGACACAGCGGTAACCATCGCGCCGCCCTTGGTCTCCACCCGGCACGTAGAGATCCGTCGCTGGGTGGAACCGGCCGGCCGGGATCCCTGGCCGCTGCTGCACTGCGAGTACCATACCCCGAAAGGCGTGTTGCGCCAGGTGGTGCGGCAGACGCCTGACTACCCCGATCAGGTGCATCTGTTCAGCGACCACAACGTGCCGCCCGGCCGCTCCCAGCACTACCTGGTCGAGGGCGAAGAGGACCTGGCGGCGCTGGCCTGCGTCCTGACCCCGCCCGAGGGCGGGGACCTGGCGGCCTTCCGGGCGGAAGCCGAACGCTGCCGCGGGTTCTGTCGCCAGCACGGCCTGCTGCTGAGCGGTTACCTCGAGGGAGTGGGGGACCCCCTCATCTGGCTGTCGGGCGTGGAGCGCGCGGTGTTGACGGCCCTCGACAATCCGGCTTTCCTGGCGCGGTATGCCGACCTCATCGCCGCCTGGGACCAAGCCCGTTTGACGTTGATGCTGGACGCCGGTGTCGACATCGTTGTCCGCCGTGGTTGGTACGAGAGCACTGATTTCTGGTCACCGGCCCTGTTCCGGCAGTTCTTCCACGAGCCGCTTCGGCGCGAAGTGAACCTGGCGCACCAGGCGGGGGCGCTGTTCACCTATGTGATGAATTCGGGGGCCATGCCGCTGCTGGGTGACTTCCGCGAGGTCGGTTTTGACATTCTGTCTAACCTGGACCCGCAGGTGGCTGGTACCGACCTGGCGACTGTGAAGCGGGAACTGGGCGCGTCCATGGCCCTGTGTGGCGGGGTCAACAACAACCTGGTGCTCGAGCGAGGAAGCCCGGCCCAGGTGCGCGCGGCCGTAACCGAGGCCATCGCCACGTTGGGGCCCGGCGGCGGTTTCATCCTGGCTCCGGGCGACTCGGTGTTGAGCACCGAACCCACGGCGCGACGTAACTTCGATTTGCTGATCGACATCTGGCGCGAGGTGAGCGGCGTCTGAGTTCCGGGCCAGCGGCGCGGCCGGCGGTTCGCTGGTCACGGCGGTGGCCGGCGGGTTTCCCACCGGATGCCGGTCCCATGCCTTGCGCCGACCGCCGGCAGGTCCCGCCTCCGGGCTCGGGCTGATTCGCCGGGCGTCGTCGGCGGTCCGGGTCCGGGGTGCGGGCGTTCGCCCCGAACCGGTCCCGTCTGCCATCCAACCGCATGCGGTCCCGGCCGATGCCGGCCGGTAGCCGGGCCGTCGACGCGATGCCGGCCGCACTGGCAGCGCCTTGCCCGACCGTGCCGTGGTCGGCTATAGGAGACGAGCCGATGGCATTGGCCCAGCCCGCGTCGGGGTACCCACTGGTCCGCAACGGCGTCGCGCTGTCGGCGCTCGTGTTGGGGGCAGGTGCGGACTCGTTCCGCAACTGGTTGGCGGCTGAACTGCGCCAGGGGCTGCGCCGACTGACTGGCGTGGACATCCCCGTGACGACCGAGGCAGCCCTGCCGGATGTCGGGGTGCTGCTGGCCGTCGGCGGCCCGGCGACCAACGCGCTGGCGGCCCGCGCGGCCGACGCCTGCGGCTGCGACTTCAGCCAACTGCCGGCCGAGGGGTACTGGCTGCGCACCGTTACCGTGGACGGCCGCGTGGTGGTGTTGTGCGGCGGCAACGATGACCGCGGCGACATGTACGGCGCTTACGCCCTGCTGGAAACCCTGGGGCTAGTGTTCGAGCTCACCGGCGACGTGGTGCCCGAAACGCGTCCCGACCTGGCGCTGCCGGAACTGGCGCAACGGGCCGTGCCCGTACAGCCGCATCGCGGTCTGATGTACTACGACCTGCTGATGCCGTGGGCTGGCCTGACCGAATTCAGCGCCCTGCTCGATCAGATGGCCAAACTGCGCCTCAACCGGTTCATGTTCTTCTTCTACACCGGCGCCCCGTGGGTGGCTTTCAGCTACCAGGGTGAGCCGGCACTCATCGGCGACCTGTACGCGCCTGAGTCCGGGTACCGAACCCTGCGCATGAACACGCAGGCGTACGAGGCGGCCGATATGCCCATCGGTGCCGAGGCGTTCGGTCGGCAACGGGTCGGTTCGGCAGAGTTCCAGGGTTGCCAGACCCCCCAAGCCGCGCACGCCGCGGCTCGGCAGGTCCTGCAACAGGTTATCACGCACGCTCACGCTCGGCGCATCGAGGTCTGGTTGGCCGCCGGCGACTGCCCGGGGACCCACCCGAACCTGGCGCGCCACGCCCGCGAAGTCAGCTGCTGGACGACGCAGTGCGGGCTGGTGGTCGCTCCCGGTGACCCCGTGGGGCTCGGCGCGTGGGAAGCCCTCATGACCGCCCTCATCGATACCTACCCGGAGGCCGACCGCTACGTGGTTGGCCTGGCCGAGTGGGCCATGGATGCCAGCCAGCCAGGGACTCGGGCGATTATCGACCGGTACGCCCATTTGCGGGCGCTGATCCCGTCGGTGGCGCAGCTGCGCGAACTAGGCTATGACTACGCTGATCCGCCGTACAACTACCGCGACGAAGCCCTGCGTGACTCCGAACTGGTGCTGCTGCACTATGGGCGCGAGCTGACCGAGCGGCTCCGCCACTCGCGTCCCGGAGCGGCTCTGGGCTTGTATGTGCTGGGTCGGGCGTTCATGTTCCGGGCCTTGGACGCTGCCGTGGCCCCCGGCGTGGTGTTCGCCAGCATGGAAGCGTCCATCTGCTGGAACCGGCGTACGCGGCGCTTGCCCGTGGAGCTGTTCGGCGGGTTGGGGCCGCGCGAAGCGATTGTCGTGCCGCGCCTGGACGACGGCGAGAGCGGTTTCGGCATGCAGTTCAACGCTTCGCTTTTTGCCAATGATCGGATCATCGGCGACCCGGCTGCCGCGGCGCCCAGTGGTACGATAGCGGCGCTGGGCGGCCGTCTCCACGGCGTCGAAGCCAACGCCCGCTGTCTTGCCGACGCCGGCTGGGACTCGCAGTTGCGTCCGGCGGCGTTCTACGCCCGCTATGCCGCCCGGCTGGCGGGCTGCGCCGCCGCGCCGGCGCTGTCGGCTGCCTTCGACCTGCTGGAACGGCATGAGATGTTCGTGGGGCTCGAAGCGGAATGCATTCCCGAGGCGGGCATGTTCTTCCTCGGCATGGGCAACTTCACCGACTGGACCATGTCGAAAGACATCGGCCACATGGGTGCCTTCCGCCGCCTGCGCAACCCCATGGCCGGGCCCGATGACGCCCACTGGTCGAGCGCCAGCGCCGTCCGGCCGGCCTGGCTGCGCGAGAGTGCGTACCGCCGTGAACGCTACGCCCACGGCCTGGTTCTGCTGCGCCAGGCCGACGAGCAGCTCAGGGTGGCCCAGGGACCATGCGCCGCAGGCGCGCGTCCGCGCCTGGAGTACCTGCGCTTCCGGACCGGGCTGTACGTCGACCATCTGGAGACGATCCGTCTGCTACTGGCCAGTTACCTGGCCTACGACACCGCCTTCAGGTCGCGGCGCGGTGGCGATCAGGCGGCCTTCGCGGCCCAGTTGGGCGAATTCGGCGACCATTTCGCCGCCGCCCTGCGTCTGGCCCGGGCGACCACCGCGGCCCTGGCCGCCGGCAGTCGCAGTGCCACGGACCGCTATCTGCTGTTCCGCTACAGTGTGCTGTGGCTCCGGCCCCTGGAGGCCTTCGCCGTTTTCGTCGGCAATGTCCTGGCATTCCATCGCGGCGCCCCGTACTGGTCCCGGGTCGACTGGGCGGCCACCGAGATCGCGCGGCTGCCCTACGAGAACGTCTGACCCTGCCGTTCGGGGGACCGTCCGCGCCGGCGCGGACGCGGGCGCGGGCTGCGGCATGCCGTGGCAGTAACCGGTCCGATCCCGCCCCGGCCCGGCTCAGTCGCCCGTGGGCGACTCAGCATCGCGTACCGGCTGCGGCCGCGTGGCCAGGTCATCGGTGACCGGCATGGGCAGACGCCACGAGTAACGCCGCATGATTTCGTGGTCGGATTCGCGTGAGCGCTGCCGGGCATAGGCACTGAGCGGCAGGTGGTAATGCACCTCGGCCTGCATGCGGATGAACCCCTCGCCGTACGCCACCGCATGGCCCGAGAACGCGCCGTCGCCCGTTTCCGTGCGTTTGCGGTTGTAGGCGCCGGCGTACCCTTGGCTGGCCAGGCACTCCATGGCCGCGAACTTGCGGTCGATGACGTCCGTGATGTCGATGAAGATGTCATTGGTGTAGCCCCCGCGGGCATCCCATAGCCCGGTCCGCACCGCCGCGGCGCCCTGACCGAAGAAGAACACCTGGGCGGTGCGATGGGGCGGGTTCCGGTCGCCCGGATCGACGCTGCCGGCATATTGCAGCGCGTGCAGGACGATCTGGCCGGCCACCGCGTGGGAGCACACCTGGCCATCGCCCTCAAAAGGGAAATGGGTCAGGACCACGTCGGGCCGCAATTGGCGCAGCAGGGCCGCCAGCCGCCGGATGACATCGCGCTCCACCAGCAGGATGCCATCGTCCTCGCCCAGGAAGAACACGTCTTCGATGCCGAGGATCCGGCAGGCTGCCACGACTTCCTGTGCTTTCACATCCGAGCGGTCGGCCAGCAGTTGCTGCAGTTCCGGCGCGGCCGGGATCTCGGCCCGGTGGTACATGCCGTCGCTGATCACCGCGTCGTGGATGCGAGCCCCGTGCGTCAGCGCGACGCAGGCGACGTAGTCGCCGCGGGCCGTGTGGTGCGCCAGCGTCCCGCCGCTCTGGTCGAACACATCGGCCGGGTGAGCGCCGATCGATACGAGCCGCAGTGGCTCAGGCATGGGTTGCCTCCGGGTCCGAAGGTTGGTGGTCAACAGCGGCCTGCCCCCGACGCGCCAACGCGTTGCCGGTGCGGAGGCAGCGGGGCGCTTCAGAAGGGTTCGGGATCGACGCGGTCGTCGGTGATCCCGGGCCAGGCGTCGGTCCGGAACGGCGAGGCCGGGAGCCCGGCGCCGTTGAACAGGCTGGCCACAGGCGCGTTGGTCCAGCCGTACCGCGCGGCCACCGGAACGGGCACGTCGGTTGACCAGACCACCAGGGTGTCGGCCTCGAGGCGCGCCGACGCCGGCCGGAACTGACGGTCCGCCCCTGCCACCTGAAACCCCGCGATCTCACCGTCGGGGCAGACCAACCCGCCGGCGGCATGATCGAAGGTCAGGCGCAGACAAGGTCCGTCCATCCGCAAGCGGCGGAACACGGGACCGGAGAACTCCACTGCTCGGCCGTACGCAGTGGCCAGGGCAGCCAGGGCCAGCCGTTGCCCGATCTCGCGCTTGCGGCGGGGGTGCAGGTCCTGCGCATCGCCGACATCGATGGATTCCACCATGGCCGTTCGCGCTACCCGCTGCCAGGTCAGCAGCTGCGCCTCCCGCAACTCGGGCCAGATATCCGGCTCCAGCCAGTCAGCCGCAAAACCCGGCAGCTGGACGAACAAGAAGGGGAGGTCGGCGCGACCCCACTGGGCTCGCCAGTCGGCGATCAGGGCGGGCAGCAGCTGGCTGTACTGGTGGCCCCGCCAGCCATTGGCCTCGCCCTGGTACCAGAGCACTCCCGCCATCGCCATGGGCGCCAACGGCGCGATCATGCCGTTGTAGAGCACCCCGGGCCGGTCGAAGTGGTCGGGCGGCTTGGGGTCAAGCGGCCAGGGAGGGGGCACCTTGCCGGCCGCCAGCAGCTGCTGTCGGCGGGTTTCGGCCACTTGAGCGCGGCCCTGCTCGGTGGGCGGGTACTCGGCCACGAAGCGGTCCCAGGTGCTTCGCAACGGCGCCCAGCACGGCTGCTGCAGAGTCTGTGGACTAAGAAAGGCTTCGCACACGGCGCCCCCATAGGCGGCCTGGACCACGCCCACTGGCGTGTCCGACCGGCGTTGGAGTTCCTGGGCGAAGTAGTACCCGACCGCCGAGAACGACGCCAGTGACGCGGGCGTGGCCGGAGTCCACGCCGCCTCGGTATCCGTCTGGGGCTCCATGGCCACGCGCTCGGGTACGCGCAGCAGTCGGATCAGCGGTGCGCGCGCATCCGCTGCCGCCTGCGCGCCACCTTCTGTCTCAGGCACGGGCAGGGCCATGTTGGACTGGCCCGAACAGAGCCAAACCTCGCCAACCAGGACATCCTGCAACCTCAGGTGCTGATCGGCCGCGCCCTCAATGACGAGGGCCGACGCGGCGGCACTGGGCGCCAGGGGCGCCAGTTCCACTCGCCACCGACCAACGGCGTTGGCCACGGTCGTCTGGCACTGGTCGGCAAAGCGCACCCGCACCGGCGCATGGGGTGGGGCCCAGCCCCAGATGGGAACCGGCTGCCCGGACTGCAGGACCATGTGGTCGCCGAAAACGGCCGGCAACCGCAGCGTGGCCCCCGCCGGCGCTGCAGCCGCCGCTGCCGGCGCGACGCCGGCCAGGGTGGAGATGGCCATCGCGATCATCCAGTTGATGGAAACAGTAGCGTTCATGGGTGTGCCCCAGCCGCGTGCCAACGTAATCCGGCTTGCAGACGCGGTGGCCGGCCCGCCGGCGGCTGCCAACACGGCGTGTGGCCGATCGCTTCCGGTCGGCAACCGCTCCTGCTCGCCGGGGCGCGCCCCCGGCCGGATCCATGCCCAAAGCACGGGGCCAGAGTCCTGTCCGGTCAAGCCGCCCCGTTGGCCCACTTCCCGGAGCCCGGAGCCGTCGCGGGCCGGTCGGTTGGGCTTGGCGGGGCGCCACCATGCCGTGAGTCCCGGGCGGCGTTTGGGAAGCCGCGCTTGACGTGGGCACCCACAGGCCGACAGATTGGCGGGCAGCCGGATCAGGTTCGCCGTGGCTGGCTGTGCTCGCCGCGGCCCCCTGACCCATGGGCAGGCGCGCCGATGGGGTCCTGCGGCCCGCGACCCGGGGCCCAGGCCGACGGCGGGTCCACGCCGCGCCCGTCCGCCCCTTGGCCACACATCGAAAGGAAGCACCATGAAGGTCATCCTGTCTGCTGCTGCGATCGTCGTCCTGGGCGTCGCCAGCGCCCTGGCACAGCGTGCTCAGGCGCCGCCCGCTGACGTGCCCTCGTACACCATCCACCAGGCCACGGGTCCTATCGTGGTCGACGGTAGGGCCGATGAGGCCGACTGGCAGGCGGCCGCCGGCATCGATTTCATCTTCCCGTGGGACGACATCACCAAGACGGCACCGCAGTCCACCGTGGCGCGGATGCTATGGGACGCCAACAACCTGTACGTCCTGTACCAATGCGTCGATCCGTACCTGGACGCCAAGGTGACCCAGCACGACGGGCCTGTGTGGGAGGAAGACGCGGTGGAGATCTTTGCCACGCCGAATGCCAATAACCTCAATGCCTATTACGGCTACGAGATGAACGCGGCCGGCACCTTCCTCGACTACCTGGCGCACGACGCCGGTATCAAGCGCACCGACAAGACGTGTTTTGAGTGGCAGAGCGAAGGCGTCCAGATCGCCACCACCCTTGACGGCACCCTTAACGACCACTCGGACCGCGATCGGGGTTGGGTGCTGGAGGTGGCCATCCCGCTCGACAACTTCCGCCACCTCGGCGGCCAGATCCCGCCGCGGGACGGTGACCTTTGGCGGCTGAACCTCAACCGTACCAAGGGGTACGAAGGACAGTTCAGCATGTGGTCAGACAGCCACGCGCCCGAGGCGTCGTTCCACCATTCGGCGTACTTCGGTAAAGCCTATTTCTCGACCGCCAAGGTGCGTCCCTGACGCCCGTTGCCCGTCGCCGGCAGGGGTGACGGGTTTCAGCCCTCGCCGCGCCGGAGCACGCGTCCATGTCCTGCCGGCGAGGGTTGATCGTGGGCCAACGCTGTCTGGCCGGCCAGCAGCACCAGCTCAATGCCCGTAGCGTACGCATTGCCGTCGCGGAAGGTGGCGTGGTCCTGCACCGTGCGCGGGTCGAACACGGTGATGTCGGCAATGTAGCCGGGCGCCAGGCGCCCTCGACGCCGCAGCCCGGACCGACGCGCCGGCATGGCGGTCATCTTGTGCACCGCCTGCTCGACGGTGAGCACGCCCTGATCGCGGACGTAGCGCGCCAGCACACGCGGGAAGGTGCCGAAGTTGCGTGGGTGGGAGAAACTCTTGCCGAACACGCGCAGGTGGCCGTCGGAACCGACCATGACGTGGGGGCTGCGCATGTACGTCACCACATCGTCTTCGCACATCGCCAGGTAGATCGCCGAGATGTGGCCCTGGCCGCACAGGCCCACGGTGGCGGCAAAGGGGTCGCCGCCCTGCTCGCGCAGGTACTCGGCCAGGGTTTTCCCCTGGAACTCGGGATGGGGTTCCAGCGGCGCCAAGATGATTCCCTCGCCCTGGTCCAGCAGCTCATAGCGCGCGGCGAACCGGGCCTCGGCTTCGGCCCGCAGGGGCGCAGCCAGCAGGCGGTCCATGCCCCCCTGACGGTACGCCCGGAGCGTGGTCTCCTGACCGAAAAGGGTGCCTGCCAGGCCAGTGAAACAGCCAGTGTAGGGGTATTGGTCAGCCGTGACGTCCAGACCCTCGGCCCGGGCTGCCTCGACCAGCGCTAGCGCCTGTTCCGCCTTGCCCCAGTGGTCGCGTCCGTAGCACTTGATGTGGGAGATCTCGCCGCCGGCGCCGCTGTGCCGCACGACGTCGATCAGTTCGATGATGGCCTCGAGCAGGCCATCCCCCTCGCTGCGGATATGGCTGGCGTAGAACGAGCCATACCCAGCTGCCACCCCGGCCATGGCAATCAGCTCGGTCGTCGTAAGAAAGGGCGAGTACGCCACTCCCGATGACAAGCCGAGGGCGCCCTCCTCAAAACCCTCGCGAACCAGGGCCACCATGCGCTCCAGTTCGGCCCCCGTGGCGGGCCGTTCCTCGGTGAGCACGGCGTGGCGGGCCGTGTTACAGCCGACCAGGACCGCGTAGTTGCTGCGGATCTCCAGCCGATCGACGCGGTCCAGGTGCGGGCCGATGGGGAAGGCGGCGCCCCCGCAGTTGCCGGCGACGCAGGTCGTCACGCCCTGGCGCAGGTAGTTGTCGGCGGCCGGAATGTGCTCGATGCCACCGTCCATTTCGTCGTTGTGGTGGGTGTGGATGTCGATGAATCCCGGGGCCACGATCAGTCCCCGGGCGTCGACTCGACGGTGCGCTGGCGTAGCTGACAGGTCGCCCAGGACTGCGATGCAGTCGCCCTGAACGCCCAGGTCCAGGTCCTGGGCCGGCGCGCCCGTGCCATCGACGAGGGTGCCACCGGCGATCACCAGATCCAGCATGGTTTGCCTCGCTTCAAGGAAGATGGAGGCTGGCCCCCATCCGTAACCGCGGCGTCAACCTGCGGCGGTGACGACGTTCACACGAGATTGCCGACAAAGCGGATCTGCGGCGGTTGCGGCCCGGCCCAAGGCAGGCTCGTTTCCTGGCCCGGGTACACGTCGAAGAAGTTGTCGGCCAGGGGCTGTTCGCCGTTCAGGTCGACGCAGACACCCCAGGCAAAGACCGGGCTGCGGAACACGGCCCGGCCGTTATCCAGGCTGACCGTTACCGCCGCCGCGGGCCAGCGCAGTTCGCGCAGCAGCGGCGCGAAAAGCCGGTTGCGGGCCACCACCTCGCCATCCCGCTCCAGCACGGCGAAGGCCATGCTGGCCTCCCGTTCGCACCACACCTCGCCAGGGGCAGTGGCCAGCAGCGTGGCGGCGCCCGGCGCCAAGCGGACCGGTACCGTCTGGCGCCGCGGGTAGGAGCCGGCCAGGGTGAAAACGCCCCAGGTCAGGGCGGCCTCCACTACCGCCGGGGTATCATTGACGCCAAAGACGCTGATCTGGTCGTCCTCGAAGGCCACCACCACATGCACTGGCTGCATGGCCCGGCGCACGGCCCAGAAGGCCGGCGTGCGGCGCAGGTAGTAGTCGACGATGGTCCAACTGCGCGTGGCCGGCCAGGTGTCGTTGTACATCCAGAAGATGGCCGCGGCCGTGTCGAACATCCGGCGCCGGAAGTTTTCGCAGTATTCGCGCAACCCCTCGCCCTGCACCAGGCCCGCCCAGTAGGTGTATTCCTCGAGGTCCAGGTTGCGGATGTCTTTGCCCAGCCACTGGCGCAGCATCTGGTCGGGAGGGCTCGGTTCGGCCCAACTGTCGATAGCGTTGTCGTGGACCTGCCACGCGAAGGACTGCACCCGTCGCTGGCCCTCGGGCAGGCAGGCCAGCACCGTGGGCAGGGCCGTGGGGCCCAGAATGCCGCCTTCGTTCGGGAAACGACAGGTCATGGTGCGGTACTTGCGGAAATCGGTGTCGACGAAGCCGATGCTCCACGGATGTTGGTCACCCAGCGCGTCGGCGTTGGGCAATTGCCCGTCGGGCGACCAGGGGGATGAGGGCTGGTAATACCGCCCCGGGTCTTCCTGCGCCAGCAGCCGGGGGAGGACCAGGTGGAACAGCGCGTAATCAGGCAGCACTGGCGTCTGGCGGTCGTAGCCCCACTGCCAGGCACCCCACTCCATCTCGTTGTTGCCGCACCAGACCACCAGGCTCGGGTGTGAGGCCAGGCGGCGAATGTGGAAGACCGCCTCGCGCTGCACCTCCTCGACGAAGCTCAAGTCCGTCGCGGGGTACTTGGCGCAGGCGAAGATGAACTCCTGCCAGACCAGCAGGCCGCGCTCATCGCACAAGTCGTAGAAGGCGTCGGCTTCATACAGGCCGCCGCCCCACACGCGCAGCATGTTGAAGTTGGCTTCAAGGGCGCGGTGCGTCAGCGTGTCGTAGCGCTCGCGGTCAAGGCGGGCGAAGATCATGTCGGCCGGTACCAGATTGCCGCCTTTGACAAAGACCTTGCGGCCGTTGATCTCCAGGTTGAAGTAGCGGCCACCGGCGGGGTGCGGGTCCTGGTTGATGCGCACGTGGCGAAAACCCACGTGGGTCTCCCGCGTGGCGATCGCGGCGCCGTGACACTGCAGGCTGGCCGACACCCGGTAGCGCGCCTGGGCTCCCTGGCCCGCGGGCCACCAGAGGGCGGGTTGGTCAACGTTCAGGGTGGCTTCGCAGGGAGTCAGGCCCGGCCGGACCGTTACCGGCACGACCACCCGCACCCCGGCTTCGGGTACAGCCACGGTCAATTCGGCTTCGCAGTCGCCGTCGGTGAGCCCCTCGACAAACCACCGGGCGCACACGGTGCCGCAGGCCAGGTCGGCGGTCGGATCGGCCCGCACCACGAACTGGTCGGCACGCAGCGGATCATCGGTCCATTCCAGGCACACGGGCCCGGTAATGCCCAGGTTGACCAGGCGTGTGCTCCAGTCCCAGCCGAACTGGCACTGCGGTTTGCGCTGCCAATGCCGCTTGTGCAGCCGCGCATCGGGCGATACGCCGTACCCTTCGACCGGTTTCTCGGCCGCATCGAACAGGCCGCTGTCCAGGTGCACGGCCAGGATGTTGCGGCCCGGGCGGAGCCGGCCGCTGACCTCGACACGGCACGGGTAGAACGCGTTGCGGTGGCGCCCCACCTCCTGGCCGTTGAGCACCACCGTAGCCACCAAGTCAAGGCCGCCGAAGTTGAGCCAGACGTGCTCTGCCGCCAAGGCCGCGGCCGGGGCCTCAAACTCCCGACGATAGCTCCACAGGCATTCCTCGACCCAGCGCGCGGCCAGGCAGTTGGTGCCCACATAGGGATCGGCCAACCAACCTGCGCGCCATGCGTCCAGGTGGATCTCGCCCGGCACCACGGCATCAATGTACCGATCGGGGTCGGTCTCATCGCGTTCCGCGTACTGGCCGCGGCCGCGCTGGCCGTCGGCCCACCGCACTTTCCACGTGCCGTTGAGGTCAAGATGGTGCAGCATGGTGTTGGCCCTCCTCAAGCCGCCGGTGTTGCCAGGGCCGGGACGCGGTCCGCGGCCTCTGCCTGAGTATGGGGCCACGATCTGAGCCGCGGCAAGGGTGGCCGTCGCTTCGGAGCCGCGGCCGGTCGCGTTCATCGGTCGCCCGCTAAGGCCGGCGCTGGTCAAGGCTTGCGCCCGGGGCCACGGCCGGCGACCTTGCCCCCTGTGTGTCGCTGATCGGTTGATCGCCCCGCCCACCCGGAGGTACTGCCCCATGCGGCCCGTGCCGACGTACGCCTGCGCCCGTGTCACTTCGCCGTTGGTCCCCACTGCGGATCTGACCCGGCCGCCCTGGTCGGCGG
The DNA here is from genome assembly GCA_903893785.1 of uncultured Gemmatimonadota bacterium. Taxonomy (GTDB): domain Bacteria; phylum Latescibacterota; class UBA2968; order UBA8231; family UBA8231; genus CAITNQ01. The sequence continues at coordinate 17,266 of CAITNQ010000407.1, read as the reverse complement.
CCGCCTGGCTGGACGACTTCCATCCGCTCGGGAGCGACGATGCCATGCCTCCCGAGCGTGCGCTGCGGGCGGCGATGATGTGGGACCATGAGCATCTGTACGTCGCCTTCCACTCGGCGCCCTCTCTGGTACCGGTGACCCGATGGCAACGCGACGAAGACCTGTGGACAGAGTGCGCCGTCGAGTTCTTCCTGGCCGCCGGCGCCGGGTATTACGAGTTCGAGATCAACCCACGCGGTGCGTTGCTCGATCTGCACTTTGCCGACGAGCGCGACGAGGACTGGCGCGCGGCGCGCACCTGGGATGCTGCCGGCATCCGGTGGGCCGTGCGCAGCGAGGGCGGGGGCGCCAACTGGCAAGCCGAGGTGGCGCTGCCGTGGGCGGCGGTGCCGCACCTGACCCGCGAAGCCGACACCGCCGGCGACGTGCTGCAGGTGCAGTTGTGTCGTTCGGGATGCCGCCCGGACCAGTCCTGGGAGGTACCGGTCTGGGGACCCGCCACGCGGGCCTTCTGCGAGCGTGCCGGCATGGGCCGGGTGGTCCTGGTTCCCTAAAGGCAAGACCTCGTCCACCCCCGTTGGCGGCGGCCGGCGGGGCACTGGTGCCGTCGGCCCGTCACCCACCCGCCGCTGCGGGCACCACGGCGTCTTTCCGTGAGGCCGACATCGACACCGCCCTGGTACGGGGCCAGACCCGTGGCGGCACCGTGGTCAGCCCCAAGACCGCGATCAATGCCCATGGTTCTGTCGCCCGCTGCCGCGACACCGAGGGCAACGGCGTGGCCCTGCACAGCATGGCCGACTGACCCAGTGCCAGTGCGCGTCGACCCCGCGATCCGGTCGCGACCGGATCGCCCGTTCAGCGCACCAGCACTGCGCGCCGCCAGGCTTGGGTTTGGCCCCACTGCAGGCGCACCAGATAGACGCCGCTGGCGGCCTCGTTGCCGTCTTCGTCGCGCCCGTCCCAGACGAACGTATGGTCGCCGGGCATCGGGTTGGCCACGTCCCAGGCGCGGACCTGTTGCCCGGCCAGATTGTACACGGCCAGGCGCAGGTCCCTGCCCGGCGCGTCCGCGGGGAGCCAAAATCGTAGGCTGGTGCTGGCGTTGAACGGGTTCGGTGCGTTCTGGGCCAGACGGGGCTCGATGCCGGGCCTTGCGGGCTCGCCGTCCCCGGCCGGCTCGTTGACGGCGGTAGCCGGGCCCGCCGACGGCGCCTCCTCCAGCCAGGCAGCGGCGGTGGGCGCCGCGGCCAGCAGCGCTGTCTGGGGGGTGACTATGCCGTAATCGGTACCCAGGCCAGCTGTGGCGGTAGACCATCCGCTGGCCGCTGTCAGGGCAGCCCATCGCTGCCGGGCCCACAGCGTGCTTACTGGGCCCCGAGCAACGGCGGGTGAACCGACAGGGCCCAGATCGGCGCCGGCGTAGACCCGCACGTAGTCAAACACCGTCTCGTGGGTCGGCCCATAGCTGCCGATGCCAATGGCGCCGTCGTGGACCACCCCTGGCGTGGGCACGTGGTCGTGGACTAGACGGCCGTCGACATAGGTCGTGACTACCCCGTTGCCCACCTGCACCTGCAACGTGTACCACTGGCCCCGGGTCACCGGGAACGGCACCACGACCATCTCGCTGGTCGGGCGTAGCAGGCGCAGGCCGGAGACGCCGTCCAACTGCGCCAGGAGATCAACCTGCGCCAGTTCGTTCCGGTCGGCGTTGGCGTACACCACCTTGGTGGACCAGCTGCCGGGACAAACACGCGTCTGAATGGTGTATTCAGTGGCCGGCACCTGCACCCAGACCCAGGAATACCCGTCGACAACGACCTGGTATAGCCCGGCGGCCTGATCCAGCGTCCACAGCCCCTCGGTGCCGGGCACCTGCTGCCAGCCGCCGCTGGCGTCAACAAAGTCGTCGGCAAACAGCACCTGGGGTGTGGGGCCCGCGACCGTGCCCACCGCTGGCGCCAGGTCGATGGGGTAGCGGCTGGCCACCGGCGACCCTGGCGGACCGTTGGCCAAGGCCAGGGATAGCGCCCCGCCGACGCGGTAGCGGCCCACCTGGGTCAGTTCCTGGCCCTCGGCGACCGGCTCCGCCGGCTCGGTCACCACATCGAAAGACTCGCTGCCCTCCACCTCCATGCGCCGCACGGCCCGCACGCGGTGAGCCACGTCCAGCACGGCGCGGGTCAGGTTGGCCGTCAGGTTGCCGTCGGCGGGAACTGCGGTTGCGACCCCGCCCAGGCGGCGGCAAAGGCGGTCCAGCAGAGCGTTGTCGACCTCCTCGCCCAATCCCACCGCCGAGAGCGTGAAGGGCTCTGGCGCCGTTCTGCCCGCCTGCGTCGCCAGACTGTCGGCGTCGGTCTCGCCCAGCATGGGTGGGCCGTCCGTCAGCAGCACGACCTGGTTGGCCTGACCATCTGGGAACGCCAGCCCACAGGCGGCCTGCAGCGCGGCGCTATAGTTGGTGGCGCCCATCGAGGCCCGTTGGCTCAAGAATTCCAGGGCCGCCGCCGCGGCAGCGCTGTCGGCCCCGACCGGGCTTGGCGGCCAGGTCAACGACTGGTTACCGAACACTACCAGGCCGAAATGGTCTTCGGGACGCAGGCTGGCCAGCAGGGCCCGGGTGGCGTGCTGCACCGCATCCCAGCGGCTCTCCACCATGCTGGATGATGCGTCCACCGCCAGCGTGATGGCGTGCGGCAGCGCCGGGTCGACGGATGCGGCGGGCTGGTTTGCCCAGGCGACGTAATACCCGGCCCGGGCCCCTTGGGGGGCCGCGCTGGCGACCCAGGGCCCGCTGCGCGGCGTCACCGGTTGCAGACCGACCGCCCAGTCGCCGTCGGCGACAACCCCCTCATCAGCGAAGGCCACGGTCAGGCTATCAGCGGTCGGCCGCTCGACCACGCACAGGGACGCGAACCGCGGGTCGAGGTCGGCAATCGCCGCGCCCGTACCCCGGGCGTGCACCTCCACCTGCAGCAGGCCGAGGGTTCCGCCGTTGCTGTCCGGGGGCGCCAACGGCAGGCGATAGGTCAGCGTACCCTGCTGCCACGGCAGCACCTCCAGATAGTCCACCTCGACGCGGCAGGTACCCCGCGCCGGTACGGGGAACACATGCAGGCGGTACGCCGACGGCGCGCCGGGCACTGATGCCGGGCGCTGTCCGGCTCTGGCGAGGCAGGTCTGGTAGCTCTCGCGGGCCCACGATGTGGCCGTGGCCGCTCCCAGCAGGCGTTGCCCGCCGGTCCAGACCGCCAGCCCGGTGACCGTGGCGCCCGCGGGCAGGCACAACTCACCCACCCCCTCGATGCCGGTCGCGGCGCGGTTGCGGAACGTCTGATCCAGGTGGGTAGTTGCCAACCGCCCGTTCACCTGTACCGTGACCCGGGCCGTGGTGATGTCCAACCAAGTGCTGACCGCGTCCTCCGATGGAGCGCCCAAGTGCACCAGGGCGCCGGCAGGCGCCGCCAACCAGATAGCCAACCCAGACAGCAGCAGCGCGCGGCGCATGGGGCACCCCATTGTCGGTGGCCGATCCCGTGCCAGGCCGCGGTGCTGGGCGCGCGCACCGGGGCAGGCGCCCCATCTTGGCGCTGCCGCCCGACGCCAATCCCAAGGGGGCACGTACCCAAAATACACGGGCACCTCCCGCGCCTCAAGGAACCGGTCGTGCCTGATGCACGAAGCGCCGCCCCGGGCGGTGCGGTCGCGCCGGATGCGTCATGGCCCAGCAGGCAGGGGCCTCGATTTCGCAACGCCTCGGGGAGCTGTGCAGCGCGCTGCCGCCATGCCGACCGTACGGCCGGCGCCGGCAGGCGCGGACCGCCTTGCACGGCGGGATCGCCGCCGTCTCAGGTCCGGCCTCGGCAGGGCTCAGGGCGTTCGTGCGTTGCGCCGCCCGGGTCTACCGGTCGCGGTGTGCCGGGTACTCCCGCGACCGGACGGGCCCTTCCCGAAACCGAGCAGCTACTCCGCCGCAGCAGATGGGCGCTCCCGCGCCCGGACCGCACGCCCTCACGCCCCCTCCAGTGCGGTCAGGCCCTCAGCCAACCACCCGGCGTCCCAGTGGTGAGGCATGTCGGGGCGGGGGAGGAACTGGTGGGCCGTGCCGCGTTGCGTCAGTTCCTCGGAGAATCGGGTCATCTCGGCGTGGAATGAGGTGCCGGAGATCAGGACCAGGCTGGCGTGGGCCGGCCATACCGACGGATCGCGGCGTATCTGGTGCAGCGGCAGGTCCTCCTGCCAGGCGGCATCGCTCTGGTAGAACTCGTCGCCCCAACGACGCCAGTCGTCGCTGGCCAGGGGGGCGTCGAAGATGATGGCCCCCTGCACCTGGTCAGCCATCTGGCGGGCGATGTTCCAGGCCCCCAGTCCGGATTTGCTGAACCCCACCAGCACGCAGGAGGGAAGCCCCAGCGCGCGGATCTGGGCCATGGCCTGGTCGCGCACCGCGCGGTTGTACCAGACCACCTCCGGGAAGCGGACCGCGTGCAGGCGCGCCTGGCGATGCGCAGCCACCTGGGTTGGCGTGAACCCGTACGTGGGGTCGTCCGGATGGGTCGCCGGCAGAATCACCACATCGACGTCGTGCATGGGTAACCTTTGGTTGCCGGGGCAGCAGGCCGGCGGTTCCATGGTCCTCCTGCCACGAACGTTGGCTTTCGTTGAGCCGCCGTCTTGGATGGCGGCTGGCGTCAGGGCGGCCGTGTGCACCCCCCTCGGCCAGCACCACCGGGTCGGGCAGCGACCGGCGCTGCATGGCGACTCGCCTCGGCGCGTGGGTAACCTGAACCGGCGGCAGGGGGCGTGACGCAGGCCCCGGCGCCCGGCTTGGTTCAGGGCTGCCGCCGACGCGTGCCGGGCCGCCCCCAGCGCCCTCGCCGCCGAGGGCGGTTCAGCGCCGTCCACCGGGCCGGATCAGCTGACCTCGAAATGACTCACGGCATACCGCTGCAGTGCGGCCGGGTCCAGGGTGACGCCCAACCCCGGCGCCTCCGGCACGGTGAGCGCGCCGTCCGTTACCGTCAGGGTCTCGGCGATCAGGTCGTCTTGGCGGATCAGGTGGCCGACGTCATTGGGCAGGGTGCAGGCCCTGGCCACGGCGGCGTGGTGCAGGATCCACGCGTCGAGAATGCCCAGTTCCAACCCCGAACCGAACCAGCAGGGCAGACGGTAACGCCAGGCCACGTCCGCGGCGAACAGGCAGTCTGTGCCGCCCAGGTTGACATAGTCGAAAGCCCGCTCCGGGCCGTACACGACCGTATGGGTGGAATTGGCGTGCAGGGCCAGGGGGATCTTCGAGCGCTGCCGAAATAGCTGCCACTCGGCCGCCGTGTACGGGAACGGGTCCTCGAACACGATGTGGTCCCAGGCCTCGAGCTGGCGGGCTGCGTCCAGCGCTTCACTCAGTCGGTACAGGCGGTTGTTGGGGTCAATGATGACGAGGGCCTGGGTCCCTGCCGCGCCCTTGATGGCCGCCACGATGCCGGGCAGGTCGTCTTCTGCGGCCGCCTTCAGTTTCACCGCCGTGAAGCCCTGCGCCAGACCCACCTGCATCTGCTGGGCCGCATGGGCCGCGTCGGAACGGCCGAACCACCAACTCACCGGCACGCGCGTGCGGCAGCGTTCGCCCAGCAGCGCCCAGACGGGTAGTCCCAGTGCCTGCCCCCACAGGTCGGCCAGGGCCACGCGGCAGGCCGGATCGGCGGCGCTGCGGCTGAAGGTGAACTCGTGCATGCGGTTCGGCACGGGCGGGGAAGGGTGGCCGAAGGTGTCGTTGTCGCGCAGGTCCGGCGGCAGCGGGCTGTGCCACAGCACCTGACGCAACGGTTTGCCGAGGATCTGGGACGCGGCCCAGCGCAGCGGCGCCCCGCTGGTACCGCGGCTCGTCTCGCCGATGCCCACGCGGCCATCGGCCAGGAAGATCTCGACGATCCATTTGGACGTTTTGTCGAAAATCGAGTCGCCGAAGGCGGGGCGATCGACATAGCCGGCGCGGGCCGGCACGATCACCTCTGTCGCCACCAGACGCGTGATGGGGGTGTCCAGCATACCGCCTCGTCAGGTTTGTCGGTTCATGGGAATGCCGTTGGCGGTGCCGCGGGCTGATGCGGCTGCCCGCCAACTGCCGTTGTCCGGTTGTGCCAGCGCCCGCCGCGCCGCCGGCAGGCCGGTTCAGCCCTTGTCCAACAGATCCGCCACGTCCCTGATCTGTTCGGGCGTCAAGCCGTACCCCTGCGGCAGGGCGGCGAGCATGGGCCCACCCACGGTGATGCCCTGCAGACAGATGGCGGGCCCATCATCGGCTCGGTACCCTTCGACCAGGACCAGGTCGCAGTCGCCGAAGTAGCGCGCCACCAGGGCCGCCACGGTGGGGGCACCGTCGGTATCACGCATCAGTGCCAACTGCGTGGCCGAGCAGATGACCGTGGCCACGGCCCCCGCCTGTCGGTGACGCCAGGAGTCCTTCCCCGGGTAGTCGACCACGAAGTCATGGGCGTCGTGCTTGATGGTGCCGACACGACGTCCCCGCCGCGTCAACTCGGCCACCAGGGCTTCGACCAGCGCCGTCTTGCCACTGTTCTTGGGACCGACAATGCGGACGTAGGGCGGCAAGCGCGTTGCCTCCTGGCGAAACGGACCCGCTGCGGGCACCGCCCGGCAACCGCGAACCGGGTCGGCGCCGTCCGGATCCGGACGGCGGTGGGGGAGATTGCCTGGCGACATCGGCTAGGTAGATTATCATCGCCTCACTCCAAGCGCAAGCTTCCCACCCCCCAGTTGCCGCTAGGTCAGGAGATCCAATATGGCCCACGACGTGCCTCAGGACGGCGATCCGCAGACCGCCACCGCGGTCGACCTGGCCGGGTTGGCCGCCGTCCTGGCCCCCTTTCCGCGCCGCGCCGACGAGTTGATTCCGGCATTGCGCGGGGTCCAGGATCGCTATGGCTACATTCCTCCCTGGGCCATCGAACCGGTCGCCCTGCACGTGCGCGTCTCCCGGGCCAAAGTGCTTGGCGTGGCCAGTTTCTACCGCCACTTCTCCTTAGTGCCCCGCGGGCGGCATCAGGTGTGCGTGTGCCGTGGCACGGCGTGCCACGTGCGGGGCAGCCAGCAGGTGCTCGACACGGTCGCCGAGGCGCTGGGCGTCGAACCCGGCCAGACTACCGCCGACCTGGCCTTCAGCCTGCAGACGGTGGCCTGTGTCGGCGCCTGTGCCCTGGCGCCCGTGATGACCATCGACGGCGAATACTACGGCAAGCTGGATCCCGCCGGCGCTCGCGAGATACTGGCGCGCCATGGTCAGGAGGACCAGCCATGACCCGCTATTCCACGCTTCAGGAATTGGAGACCCGCCAGAAGGAAGTGCGTGCGGCCGCGCCGCGCCGAACCATCGCAGTATGCGATACCGGGTGTCTGGCCGTGGGGTCGGGCCGGGTGGCCAACGCCTTGGCCGAGGAGATAGCGCGCCAGGGCGTTGGCGACCGAGTCCGGCTGAAACGCACTGGCTGTCACGGTTTCTGCGAACAGGGCCCCGTGATGGTCATCCACCCCGAACGAAGCTTCTACCCGCGTGTGTCTGCGGACGACGCCGCCGAGATCGTCCATTCCGCGGCTACCGACGGCCGGCCCATCGAGCGGCTGCAATACGCCGACCCGGCTTCGGGTGAACGTCTGTCCTGCGACGAGGAGGTGCCCTTCTATCGCGCCCAGACGCGCGTAGTGTTCCGCCACAACGTGGACCTGGACCCGGTGGATCTGGACGACTACATCGCCCACGACGGGTACCAGGCCGCGGCCCGTGCCTTGGCACGCACGCCAGCAGCGATCGTTGACGACATCAAGGCCGCCGGGCTCCGGGGACGCGGCGGCGCCGGCTTCCTGACCGGCGTCAAATGGGCCCTGTGCGCCCAGCAGCCCGGCCCGGAGAAGTACCTCATCTGCAATGCCGACGAAGGCGACCCCGGTGCCTTCATGGACCGCAGCCTGTTGGAGGGATCACCCCACGCCATCCTCGAAGGCATGATCATCGCCGGTTTCGCTGTCGGGGCAGCGCACGGCTTGATCTATGTCCGCACCGAGTATCCCATCGCCGTCCGCCACGCCCGGTCGGCGATCGATCAGGCACGGGCCGTCGGCCTGCTCGGCGACAACATCTTGGGGTCAGGGTTCAGTTTCGATATCACCATTCACGAAGGTGCCGGCGCCTTTGTCTGCGGCGAGGAGACCGCCCTGATCGCCTCGCTGGAAGGCGAGCGCGGCATGCCGCGGCCACGTCCGCCCTTCCCGGCCCAATCCGGTTACCGCGGCAAGCCAACGACGATCAACAACGTCGAGACGCTGGCCAATATCGCCCCGATCATGCTGCACGGGCCGGCCTGGTATGCGGCCATCGGCACTGAGAAGAGCAAGGGGACGAAGATATTCGCACTGGCGGGCAAGGTGGTCAATACCGGCCTGATTGAGGTGCCCATGGGCACCTCGCTGCGCCAGATCGTGTTTGACATCGGCGGCGGCGTGCCCGGCGGGCGATCCTTCAAGGCCGCTCAGATGGGTGGACCTTCGGGCGGTTGCCTGCCGGCGCAGTACCTCGACATCCCCATCGACTACGACTCCGTGCGACAGGCCGGAGCGATCATGGGCTCAGGTGGCCTGATTGTCCTCGACGACAGCACCTGCATGGTGGACATTGCCCGCTACTTCCTCCAATTCACCCAGAACGAGTCGTGCGGCAAGTGCGTGCCCTGCCGCATCGGCACCCGGCGCATGCTTGAAATCCTCGTCCGGATCACCGAAGGCAAGGGCGAACCGGACGACATCGCGGCCCTGGAGCAGTTGAGTCAGACCGTCAAGGCCACTTCGCTGTGCGGTCTGGGCCAGACAGCCCCCAATCCGGTCCTCTCGACGCTGCGCCACTTCCGCGACGAGTACGAAGCCCACGTGTACGACAAGCGTTGTCCGGCCGGTTACTGCAAGGCCCTGCGCCGGTACAGCATCGTCGCCGAAACGTGCACCGGGTGCCGGGCTTGCGCCAAGGCCTGCCCGTCCGGCGCCATCGCCGGGCAAAGCAAGCGCCCGCACCGCATCGATCCTGCCCTGTGCACGCGCTGCGGCGCGTGCGTGGAGGCGTGCAAGTACGACGCGGTCCTCGTCAACTGACCCCCGGCCCACGGCGTTCCGCCGACTCACAGCGAGGTGCTCCTGTGGTTACACTCACCATCGACAACCGCACGCTGACCGTCGCCCCGGGTACCCATCTGTTGCAGGCGGCCCTGGGGGCTGGTATCGACATCCCGCATCTGTGCTACGACCAGCGCCTGGAGGCATACGGCGGGTGTCGGATGTGTCTGGTGGAGGTGGAGGGCCGTCCGGGACCGGTGACCGCCTGCACCATCGAGGCCACTGAAGGCATGGTGGTGCACACCCGCACGGAGCAGATCCTGCAGATGCGGAAGACGGTCCTCGAGCTGATTCTTTCGGACCATCCCAACACCTGTTTAACCTGTCACAAGAGCGGTAGCTGCCAGCTGCAGGACCTGGCCTATGACATGGGCGTAAGTGATCAGCTGGTCAGCATCGAGCACGAGCGTCCGGTGATCGTTGAGGAGTGCGGCAATGCGGTCATCTACCGCGACCCGGCCAAGTGCATCCTGTGCGGCAAGTGCGTGCGCCTGTGTGCCGACCACCAGGGGGTGGGAGCCATCGAGTTCGCTGGCCGAGGCTTCGATACGCAGGTCATTCCGGCGCCCGGAGGGTTGACCTGGCGTACCGAATGCGAGTTGTGCGGGCAGTGCGTCGACTCCTGCCCCACCGGCGCGCTGCTGGTGCAGCGGGCCGTGGCGCAGGGACGTGAGAAGGACTTCACCAAGATCCCCAGTACCTGCGGCTACTGTGGCGTGGGTTGCGCGCTGGTGTTCAACGTTCGCAACGATACCATTGCCGCGGTTACTGCCGATCCGGACCAGGCTCCCAACTACGGTAACCTGTGCGTCAAGGGACGTTTCGGCTATGAGTTCGTCGATGCGCCCGACCGCCTGCAGACGCCGCTGATTCGCCGCAATGGCGCGCTCGAGCCGGCTACCTGGGATGAGGCCTATGACCTGATCGCCCGCCGGCTGACGGCCATCCGCGACGAGCACGGTCCGGATGCCATTGGTTTCATCAGCTCGTCTCGCTGCACCAATGAAGAGAATTACCTGATGCAGAAGATCTCGCGGCAGATCATCGGGACGCACAACGTGGACCAGTGCGCCCGCACCTGCCACGCGCCCACGGTGGCCGGGTTAGCCCTGTCCTTCGGCAGCGGCGCCATGACCAACTCGATCGGCGAGATCCGCAACTGCGGCTGTCTGCTGGTCATCGGCTCCAACACCACGGAAGCCCATCCGGTCATTGCCCTGGAGATGAAGAAGGCCTGGCGACGGGGTGCGAAGATCATCGTGATAGATCCTCGCCGCATCGCCATGACCGAGTTCGCCACGCTGCATCTGCCCCTGAACCCGGGCACGGATATACCGCTCCTCAACGCCATGATGTGCGCCATTCTGGAAGAGGGCCTTGAGGACCGCGCCTTCGTGGCCGAGCGCACCGAGGGGTTTGACGAGCTGAAGGCCACGGTCAGCCAGTATTCGCCCGATTCCATCGCGCCCCTGTGCGGGGTTCCGGCGGCCGATATCCGCGCCGCGGCGCGGCTGTACGCGACTACGCCGAAAGCAGGCATCTTCTACACCCTGGGCATCACTGAGCATACCTGCGGCACCGACAACGTGCGTTCGTGCGCCAACCTGGCGATGCTCACGGGTCACCTGGGACGCGAGAGCGTGGGAGTCAACCCGCTGCGCGGGCAGAACAACGTGCAGGGCTCGTGCGATATGGGCGCGCTGCCCAATCTGTACCCGGGGTATCAGGCGGTCACCAACCCGCTCATGCGCGACAAGTTCGAGCAGGCCTACGGGCGCCCGTTGCCCGAGGCCAATGGCATGACCACGACCGAAATGCTGGAGGCGGCCCTGCACCGCAAGGTTCGCGCCCTGTACGTGATGGGTGAAGATATCGTCATGAGCGAACCGTTCATGCGGCAGACCGTGCGAGCGGTGGAGAACCTCGACTTCATGGTGGTGCATGACATCTTCCTGTGCGACACGGCCAAGTACGCTGACGTGGTCCTGCCGGCGGCATCGTTCCCCGAGAAAGACGGCACCTTTACCAACACCGAGCGACGCGTGCAGCGCGTGCGGCAGGCGGTGCGGCCGCGGCACCAGAGCAAACCCGACTGGCTAATCCTGGTCGAGTTGGCCAAGCGCATGGGTTATGACTGGGGTTTCAGCCACCCATCCCAGGTATGGGACGAGATGGCGTCGCTGTCGCCGATCTTCGCGGGCATCAACTACGCGCGCATTGATCGGGAGGGGTTGTCATGGCCCTGCCCGACGCCGGACCACCCGGGGACGCGCTTCCTCCACCAGGGCCGGTTCACGCGCGGATTGGGGAAGTTTTTCCCCATCGATCACCGGCCACCGGCGGAGCTTCCGGACGACGAGTACCCGATGACGCTGATCACCGGGCGGACCCTGTTCCACTACAACGTGGGCACCATGACCCGGCGGAACCGGGCCAGCGCCGAGCGCCAACCGGAGTGCTTTGTGGAGCTGGCGCCTGAGGACGCCGAGCGCCTGGGCATCGACCACGAGCAGACCGTGCGGGTGACCAGCCGTCGAGGCGAGCTGCAGGTCAAGGCCTGGGTGACGGATCGGGTGAAGCCAGGGAACATCTGGATGCCCTTTCACTTCAGTGAACAACCGGCCAATGCGCTGACCATCGATGCCTTCGACACGATCACGCGGACCGCTGAGTACAAGGTGTGCGCCGCGCGGGTCGAGGCCCTTGCCTGAGTGGCGGCGCCGGCGGGCTCCGACGCTGAAGTCGAGGGACACGCGGGTACCCTTCTGGTGCCGGACTGCGTCGTCTTCCGCGACGGACTCTGGTGCCCGAACCGCGGCACCTGGTCGCCGAGGAGCCACTGGCCGTGGTCGTGGAGGGACACCCGCTGGCGTACCTGATGTGTACACCGGGCCACGAGCGCGAGTTGGCCCTGGGGTACCTGCTCACCGAGGCTTGGGTGGCAAGAGCCGAGGATGTGGGCCTGCTGCATTTCTGTCCGCGCGCCAGCGATGAGCAGACTGGGCAGGTCCACGTGCGCCTGGTTACCGGCGCGAGCCTGCGCCGTCAGCCCGGGGTAGCGCGCCATGTTTACTCGTCGTGCAGCCTCTGCGGGGCAGAGGCCATCGCGGCCGTGGCCGACGACCTGCAGCCCCTGGCCCGGCCGCAGGTGGACGCCGCGGCCCTGGTGCGGTTGGGGCGCGAGCTGTCGGCGCAGCAACGGCTGTTCCGCCTGACCGGTGGCACCCATGCGGCCGCCCTGCTGCACCGCCCTGCCGATGGCGAAACCTGCGTTTTCGTCCGCGAAGACATCGGTCGGCACAACGCCCTCGACAAGGCGGTCGGGGCGGCGGCCTGCCGCGGCGTGGCCCTGTCCCAACCCCTCCTGCTGCTGTCGGGCCGTCTGTCCTTTGAAATGGTGGCGAAGGCCGCGCGTGCTGGCATCGCCGCAGTCGCCGGGGTCAGCGCGCCCACCGCGCTGAGCGTGGCCCTGGCGCGCCGTCTGGGCATGTTTCTAGCCGGTTTCCTGCGCGGTGAGACGTTTACCGTGTACGCAGGCCAGCTGGCTTGTTGACGCGGCACTCCGCCGGCCACAAAAAAACCGTTCCCCCGGTAGCGGGGGAACGGCTGATAACGGTGGTGGCTCCTCGCGGAATCGAACCGCGGACACAGGGATTTTCAGTCCCCTGCTCTACCGTCTGAGCTAAAGAGCCACCGCTCACCGATAATATACGGACAGGTTTCGCCGCGGGTCAAGGGAGCTGCGACCGCCCGCGAACGGCGATGTGCCACCGCGCGCCAGGAGGCTTCTGTGGCCGGAATGACCCTCACCCAGTGTCAGCAACAGGTCGACGAATGGATCCGCACGGTCGGCGTGCGGTACTTCTCGGAGTTGACCAACACAGCCGTGCTCATGGAGGAGGTGGGTGAGCTGGCCCGGCTGATGGCCCGGACGTACGGCGACCAGAGCTTCAAGGAGGGGGAGACGACCGATCTGGCCATGGAGATGGCCGATGTCCTGTTCGTGCTGGTCTGCCTGGCCAACCAGACCGGTGTGAACCTGGAGGAGGCCTTCGAACGGGCGATGGAGAAACGCAACCGCCGCGATCGGGACCGCCACCGCAACAATCCGAAGCTGCAGCCGTGACGGGCCGCCGGGCGCGCCACGGCCAGGAAAGCCCGGCGGTGCAGCCGCGACCACGCCGGCGGCGGTCCGCCAGGTCCGCGACGGTGGTCGCGGTCGGTCTGTGGCTGGCCCTGCTGGCGGGTCCCGGCTGCGGACCCGCGGCGCCGACGGCCAGCGTCAGCCTGGCGCCGGCCCGATTGGCGCAGGGGCCTCTGGTGACCGCGGTCTGGCTGCCCGTGGGCATGACTTGGGTGCGCCTGGGCGCACCCGACCAGGAACTGCTGCTGAACCTGGGCGTGACCCACCTGGAATGGACGCAGCGGGCGGCCGTCGACTCCACGACGGCCGAGGCGCACACGCTGGCCTGGTGCAGTTGGCACGGCCTGCGCATGCCGGTGTATTACGAACCACCGGGTTTTTTGCCCGAAGACAAACTGCACGACTGGGCCCGCGCCCGGCCCGGGCCTGGTTTCGTCGAGGCGGTGGAGACCCGCGCCGCCAGCCTGCGCCAGCACTGGGAGCCCTGGCCGGCGTTCTGGGGGTACCTGGTGGGGCACGAGGACTATGGGCGCGACCAGGTGGCAGGTCTGGCCGAGGTGGTCCGCGCCCTGCGTCGACAGGACCCGGACCGGCCTGCGGTTGTGGTCGGCCGCTGGCGTGACTACCAGGCGCCCGCCGCGTTCCTCGACGCGCTGTTCGCCGAGGGCGGTGAACCCAATGTCTTCCAGCACGAGCACTATGTGTTCGCGGGCACCTTGCCGTTGCAGGGTGCGGCGGTGGATCGCGCCCTTGATGGCCTGACCGCCGGTTACGACCAGGTGGCGCAGGCGCTGCAGGGGCGGCATGGACGGTGGCACGCCATTGTGCAGGTGCACGCCGAGACCAGGAACGGGCGCCTGGCCTACCGTCGCCCCACGGCGGCAGAGATCCGCGTCCAGGTGGGGCTGGCCCTTTCGCGCGGCGCGGCCGGCATCGTCTATTTTCTCTACAGTTCGGGCGCCGAATCGATCGTCGACGCCGGTGGTAGGCTGATCGAGTCGCGCTATTACGACGGGCTGGTCGACTCCAGTGGCGTGCCCGCCGAGGCCTACCTCGCGGTGTGCAGCATCAACCATGACCTGGCGCAGTGTGGCCCCCGGTTGGCTTCACTGCGGTATTACGGCAGTTTTGCGGCGCCGGGCGTACCGGCCAACCCGCTGCTGTCGGGCGGTGACCCGGACTTGGAGTTCGGCGTGTTCGGCACCGCCGAGCAGGCCACCCATGTGCTGGTGGTTAACCGGCGCACCGCCGAGGCCCGGCGTGCGTCGCTGGGTTGGCTGCCGTCGACGGCCCAAGACGCGGTGACGGGAGACGATGTGCCGGTGGCGGCGGGCCGGATCTCGGTCGAGTTGCCGCCGGGCGGCTGGCGGCTGCTCTGTACGCCTCCGGCCGGCGGCTAGCCCCGACGCGGGCCGGCGTCTGCCGCCCGGGTGGCAGGTTCTTCCTGCCGGCAGGGCCGGGCGGTGATCGCGGTAACAGGGTTGAAGCGCCGGGGGCGCCCGGCTGGGGAGCGGGAGGACCATGCGGGTAGCGGTGATGGGAGCCGGCGGTCTGGGCGGTTTCTTCGGCGGCGTGCTGGCCGCCCATGGGGCCGACGTCACGTTGGTGGCGCGTGGCCCACACCTGGTCGCCATGCGGGAGCGGGGGTTGCAGGTGCGCTCTGAACTGGCGGGCAGTTTCCTCGTCAAGCCCCCCGTTACCGGCACCGCGGCCATGGCCGGTGTGGTCGATCTGCTGCTGTTCTGCGTCAAGGCATACGACATTGAGACGGCTGCGGCGCAGTGCGTCAGCGCGGTCGGGCCCGGGACAGTGGTGATTCCGGTCCAGAACGGCATGGATGCCGCCGAGCGTCTGGCTGCGGTGCTCGGCCATGGTGCGGTCTTGGGCGGATTGACCTACGTGGCCAGCCGGATCGAGTCACCTGGCGTGGTGGTGCAACAGGGTCGGGCGGGCACGCTGATGTTCGGCGAAAGGTGCGGCGGCTTCTCCGTCCGCGGGGCAGCGGTGCGCGATTTCCTCGGCGCCCATGGTGTGGGGACCGAGTTGTGTGCTGATATCCGCGTGCGCCTGTGGGAGAAATACGTGGTGGTCTGCGCCACCGGCGGCGTGCTGGCGGTGCGGCGCGAGCCGTTCGGGCCAGCCCTGGCCTCGGGCGAGGCGCGTGGCTTGATGGTGGCGATCATGGGCGAGGTCGCGGCCCTCGCCACGGCCTCCGGCGTACCCCTGGCGCCCGATGTAGTGCCGCGCCTGATCGCCTACCTCGAGCGCCACATGGCGCCTGAGGCGCGCAGTTCGCAGTTGAGCGACCTGCAGGCCGGCCGGCGTCTGGAACTGGAGCACCTCAACGGGGCCGCGGTGCGGCTCGGTAGGGTACTCGGCGTGCCGACGCCGGCCAACCAGGCCGTTTATGACGCCTTGAAGCCGTTCGCCAACGGCGCTCCGCCGCGCTGCGGCGCCTGACAGCGGAGCCCGGGACTCGTCCGGGTTTACCAGCGGTTGCGGTGGACCTTGGCCGGCTCGAAGCGATCCTGGCGTCGGGCTGGTTCGGCCGGGTAACCGATCGGCACCAGGGCCAACGGCACCACGTGATCCGGCAGCCCGAGCAGCTCTTGGAACGCCCGGACGCGTCCGGAGTCCGGGTACACCCCTGTCCAGACCCCACCGGCTCCCTGGGCGTGGGCGGCCAGCAGCAGGTTCTGGGTCGCCGCCGAGCAGTCCGCCTGCCAGTTCCCCGGGTACTTCTCTGCCCTCAGGTCGCCGCAGACCAGCACGGCCACCGCCGCTTCCACTGCCATCGCGGCGTATGGGTGCAGCCGTGGAATCTGCTCCTTCACCGCTGCGTCGTCGATGACGATGAACTGCCAGGGGCGGGCGTTGCCAGCCGAGGGGGCCATCATGGCCGCGCCGAGAATGGCCTCCAGCACGCCTTCGGCCAGCGGCTGGTCGGTGAACCGGCGGATGCTGCGTCGGCTGTGGATGGCTTCCATGGCGTCCATTCAGGGCTCCCTGTGAAAAAGTGACATCAAGGCTATCGGCTGCGTTCCGGTGCCGGGCGCTGGACACGCCGCGGGCCCCGACCTATATCATGCTTCTGCCTCGGCCGACCGTCGGTCGGCCAGAACCAAACCACGCCCCAGCCCCCGCACAAGGGGCACGGTGTGCCGTCGGCGCTGCGGACGCCCCCCGGGTGGGTCGCCTTGACGCCGCCGATGGGCCGGTGCCTGCACCGGCGGCGGCGGGCGGAAAGGGAACCCCATGATGCAGATCGCCGAGGTACTGCCTACCCGGCCCACGCCGCTGTGGCGTCTGGTCAAACAGTGTGGCGTCGACCACGTGGTGGGCGGCTTGGACTACAGCCGCGGCACGGCGGTCCCGCGCGACCAGCTGCCGTGGAGCTTCATGTCCCTGCTGCGCGTCAAGACGGCTTACGAAGACGGCGGGTTCTCCTTCGGTGTGCTCGAAAGCCGGCCGCCGATGGAGAAACTGAAGTTGGGGCTGCCGGATCGCGAGGAAGAACTCGAGTACGTCTGCGACCTGATCCGGAACCTCGGCCGACTGGGGGTTCCGGTCTGGTGTTACGAGTGGATGCCGGTGATGAACTGGCTGCGGACATCGACCACGGCGCCCGCTCGTGGCGGTGCCCTGGCCACTGCCTACGACCACGAGTTGATGCAGAAGGCGCCGTTGACAGAGTACGGCGTGGTTACCGAAGAGCAGTTGTGGGCCAACCTGCGGTGGTTTCTGGAGCGTGTCGTGCCGGTGGCCGAAGAAGCCGGCGTGAAGTTGGCCATGCATCCCGATGACCCGCCGTTGTCACCCATTCGGGGCCTGGGCCGGATCATGCGGAGCATCGACAACTTCCAGCGCCTGCTCGACCTGGTGCCCAGCCCGGTCAACGACATCGGCCTGTGCCAGGGGAACTTCACCCTGATGACCGACGAC
>CAITNQ010000406.1 GCA_903893785.1 uncultured Gemmatimonadota bacterium | reverse complement strand
GCACAGCGGGTCGGCCAGGCCATGGCAACGGGACCCGTGAACGCTGGTGCAGTTGGCCGAGCGGCGCCAGCGGCGCGGCCGGGCTACCGGACACGCACTCGCACAGCGGGTCGGCCAGGCCATGGCAACGGGACCCGTGAACGCTGGTGCAGTTGGCCGAGCGGCGCCAGCAGTTGGGCGCAGCCCACCCGCACGAAGGAGAAGGCGGTCGAAGCGTTAGCGAGCACTCCGCGTCCGCCCGGATCAGCACCAAGCGCGCCGGCGTCACCGACGCACGGTTTGGGCTGGCGCGGCGGCGTATCGCCACGCGTCGGCGAACACGGGTTCCGGGCGTCGCGAACGACTGCCCAACTGAGCACTTATTATACTAACTAGAATGCCTGTTCTAGTTAGTATCAATAGTCGGTCGATGAGTGTTCGGCACACTGCATATCATTCGCGAACAATCACTTCGACCCGTCACCGCAGCCGGCCGCCGGGTCCGTCGCGTGGCCGATGGCACGAACCCTGAGCGCGTGCGGCCAGACGACGGTTTGGCGGTTACCCACATCGCAAGTTCGTGATCGAGCGCCGTGGCGCTATGGCTTGGCAGCCGCAATAGGTGCCCCTCGTGGTCTTCGTCCTCCAGCCCACTGCAAGCCGATTGCGTCGTGGCCACCAGACTTGAGTGCGAGCCTGTCCAGTCCCCGCGCCCGCACGCCGGCACTCGCATGGCCGCTAGTCAGGGCGCGGTGGAGCCCCAACCACTGGCAGCCTCAGTCTGAAAGTGACACCATCGCCAGCACGGTTGTCCGCCTCCGGAATCCCGCCATGCCGTTCGGCCGCCGCACGTGCGATGGACAGACCCAAGCCCGCGCCCTGACCCACCTGGCGGGTAGTGAAGAATGGGTCGAAAATGCGCGGCAACACGGTTGTTTCGATGCCGCCGCCATTGTCGTCGACGTGGAAGCAGACCGCGTCGCATCCCGGGACCCGGGAAGCGCCGATCGTGAGGCGCGGGTGCCAGTCTGGAGTCGCGGCCCCACGGGCGCGCTCCGCCAATGCCGCGCCCGCGTTGGTCAGCAGGTGCAGAAGCACCTGCTCCACCTGGCTCTGTGCCGCGGCTACCCACGGGAGATCCGGCGCTACCTCGGTCTCTACGCGGACCCCGGAGTGCACCAGGCGCGCGGCGGCAAACTCCAAGACCCCCGCCACGGCTGCGGCGGGCCTGCAGGCAGCGCCTTCACCTTGTGCACCAGGGTCATCGGCGAGGTCCCGCATGTGACGGATGGTGGCCGCCATTCGGTCCGCCAGGCGGATCACCTCGGTGCACGTGGAGCGCGTTTCGTCGGCCGTAGTGGCCCACTGGTGGTCCAGACCGAACACCGCGGCTTCGGCCAGGGCGCGGATACCGGTGAGCGGTTGGTTGAGTTCGTGGGCCACGCCCGTGGCCATCTCGCGCAGGGCCCGCAGCCGACTGTCCGCCACGATCCTCAGGTGCTCTGACTGGGTGGCCCGTTCCCTGGCCTGATGCTCGGTCAGATCGAACGTCGTCAAGGCCAGGCCCTGGGCCAAGCCGGCGGCATCGCGCACCCAGGCGCCCGCAATGAGCACCGGCAGCGGTGTGCCGTCACGCCGGCGGTGCCACGACTCATGCACCGTGACCCCGCCGCTGGCGACCAGTTGGTCCCACAACTGCGCGGCCTCGGCTTGGCCCAAGAACAGCTCGGAAAACGGCTCGCCCACAAGCTCGTCGGGCTGGTAGCCGTACGCCGCCGCCAGGTTGGGGTTCACGTAAAGCAGGCGGCCGTCCAACCCGGCGATGGCGTGACCCACATTGGAGGCATCCAGCGCTGCCTTGTAGAGCCGCAGGGCGGTTTCAGAACGTCTGCGTTCGGTGATGTCCCACGACACCCCCTGCACGCCGGTGATGCGGCCTGAGGCGTCGCGGCATGGCCCCACATTGGACGCCTGCCACCGCCACGTACCGTCCCGGTGGTACAGGCGGTACTCGAACCCGTCTTGGCGCTGGCCGTTCTCCACGGCCCGCAGCAGAACCCGACGACAGCCGGGTTGATCGTCCGCGTGCACGAACGCCTCGAAACGCGCCCCGACCACCTCAGTGACCGCGTAACCGAGCAACGGCGTGACGACCGGGGACACATAGCGAATCACGCCGTCCGCATCGAGTTGGTAGATGACATCTTGGCTGTTGTCCAACAGCAGCCGGTGCTCCGCTTCGCGCTGGGCACCGGCTTCCAGTTCCTCGATCCGGGCCAAGCCGTGCGCCACCGCCGCCGCGAAGTCCACCAGGGCAGAGACCGCGTCCGAGTCGAAGGCATCTTCAGCCAGGCTGCTGACGCCAAGCGATCCCGGCCGGTCTGCGAAAGGCACCTCGACGATGGTACGGACTTCGGGATAAGGGAACCCCGCGCCAAGCAGTTCCCGGTAGTCAACCGTGACCGGGAAGCCGCTCTTCCACGCGCGGGCAACCCACGGTCCGACGGCCCAGGGGTAGTCCCCGGCAGGCACGGTCGTGGTGCGGCCGAACACGCTCCAGAAGAGTCGGAACCGGGATGGGTCGGGCGCCGGCAGGGCGATCGACAGCCGGTGGACCGGCAACTCGGCGCCGCGCAGCAGACCCACCCACTCGTCCTGCATGCGGGCGGCCATTTCGCCCAGCCGCGACATGCTCAAGAGCTGGTCGCGCACACGTCCCAGTGTCAGGGCGCGGCGCAAGCCAAGGGCCAGGCGGTTGTACTCCTCGTGACCTGCAGGATCAGATGACGGACCTTGTGCGTCCACGGGCCCCTCCCCCGTCCACCCCGTCCCCCCCAATGCGCGGCCGGTTCTCTCACGCCGAACAGGCAATGCCCCGCGGCATCATCGGGTAATATAGCCAGATGCGGCCGGCGGAGGGCACCGAATTCACCGCAAGGGTGCGGCCGGCCTGCGGTGCATCAGCGATCGCGAGGTTGCGGCCGCGATGGATGTCTGGGCGGCCTTCATCGACGCGGCACGGCACGGCGGCCCAACCCACGGGTGCGCAGTCCATGCCGGCAACCCCACTGAGGGCTGACCGTCATTCGGGCCAGTCCCAGGAGCCCGGGGTTACCCTAACGCACGAGCAGCAAGCGCGCCGTCTCAACCTGGGGTCCGACGCGCAGGCGCAACAGGTACAGGCCAGAGGACCGTCCTTCCGCCTCCCAGCGCAGGAGCGACCGCCCGGCAGGCAGCGGCCCGTCGGCCAACCGCGCCACGACCTGGCCCAGCAGATCGTACACGGTCAACTGCGCCGAGGCCGGCCGGACCAGGTCCACGGCGACAGTGGCTGTGCTGTTGACCGGGTTGGGCCAGAGACACAACCGCGCTGTCCCGCCGACGTCCGGGGCCGGGTCCTCGCCGGGCTCCAGGACGTGGGTGGGAACCTCGGAAGCTGCCAGTGTGTACGAGCGGGCCACTTCGCCGTTGACGCGGGCGCCCGTCTCGTGCTCAGCCAGGTACGAGCGCACGTAATCGACCGTGGCCCCGGTGGGGCCGACGCGCACCCGCAGGAATCCCGAACTGGGCAGCACGACCCCGCTGGCGTAACCGTAGGCGGCCGCCTGGTTGGCGTTGCTGTAGCTGCGTTCGGGCGCGGCCGTATCGTAGTACGCGGGCTGCGGCAACTCCTGGTACACCACGCCATCCAGCTCCTGCTGCACGTACACGTGGTCGTGTCCGTGGAAGAACGCAGTCACCCGGTTGTCGACCATGAGTTGGTGGACCGGTTGCGGCCAACCGGGCCGGTGCGCGGCAAAGCCCCAGGAGCCGTCGGCATTGCGCCCGCCCATCTCGTAGAATGGGACCGCCTCCACGCCACCTCGGCCTTGACTGTCGGTGCCACCGACCACCTGATGGGCGAACACGAACTTGAACTTGCGGGTTGACTCTGCCAGGGTTGCCGCCAGCCACCGGTACTGGTTCTGCCCCAGGGTCCAGGCCCAGTTGTCCTGCGTCGCGCCTGGTTTGGCGAGGGTGTACCAGTAGGGGTCGAGCACGACGAACAGGGCATCGCCCCACTCCCAGGCATAGTATGCCTGGCGTTGGCCGACGAAGGCAGTCAGCGTGGTGTCGCCCGAGTAGAAGCCGTCGGGCACCGGGTTGGGGTAATAGGCCAGACGTGTCCGCGCCGCCCAGACGGCCAGGTTGTCAGCGGTGCCGTCCAAGAGCCAGCCCGACTCCCCTTCGTGGTTGCCCAGCACCAGCATCAACGGCACTGAGTGCCCAACCAAGGCGAAGAATGATCGCAGCAGCAGGTGGCGGTCCACGACATCCTTCAGCGTGGCACCGCGGATCTTGTCGGCCATGAAGGTGTCGCCCAGGTCGACCAGGAAGTCCGGCGAAGCCGCCAGGATGTTGCCCAACGTACGGCGATACAGGTCCGCGCTGCTGACCCCATCGAGGTGTGGGTCGGCTTCGATGGCGAAGGTGAAGGCATCCCCCGGCGGCCGCGCGGTGTGGAAGGTGTGAACCGCTCCTTCGGCATAGGTCTGGGCGCCGGAAGCCCGGAATCTCAGGCGGTAGTAATACTGCGTGTTGGCCGCTAACGGCCCCATGGTCAACGTCAGCGGCACTCCGGCCGCAGCCGCAGTCGGCGTTGTCTGGCCCGTGTACACCGTCGGCGTCGAGCCGAATTCGGCGTACAACATGCCGTCCTCCGGCGGGACCACGTTGAGGGACATCGAGTGGTCGGTGGGCCGGCCCAGCAGCCCCTGATCGACCCAGGCCGTGGTGTCGGGGCGCGCGCCGCCGCCGCCATCGCCGCCACCGTACCCGGAGTGCCCGGCTATGGCGTATTCACCCACTACCTCGCCGTTATGCCGATCCCCTGATTCGTCCTTGGGCAGCCAGGCGCGCACAAACCCAATTCGCACGCTGTCCACCCCCACGGCCACGCGCACGTGCCCGGCCCCCCCAAGGACCGCGCCGGTGTAGGCGTCACCATTGTCAGTGACGCCAATGGCGTAGGTGGAGTCCGAAGGCATGGGCACCGCCTGGTACACCACGCCATCGCGTACCTCGGTTGCGTACAGATGGTCGTGTCCTTGGAAGAACACGTTGACGCCGTTGGCGACCATCAATTGGTGAATCGGCGTCCCCCACCCCGGCCGGTTGGCATCGAAGCCCCAAGTTCGCCCATTGGCTTCGTACCCGCCCCACTCGTACAGACCGGCGGTGGCCACCCCACCACGGGACTCGCCCAGCGTGTGATGCGCGAACACGAACTTGAGCGGCGCATCGCTGCCTTCCAGTGTCTGCCGGAACCACCTGTACTGGGCTTCACCTAGGGTCCACTGCCAGCCGCGGGGTTTGGCGCTGGCGGTGTACCCGCGGTACGCATCCAGGACGACAAACAGGGCATCGCCCCACTGCCAGGCGTAATAGTTCTGCGGTAGCCCCAGGCCATTGCCTTCGTCCGTGGAGTTACCGGTGTAGAACGAGTCGGGGAGCGGGTTGGCGTAGTAGTGGAGCCGCCACCGGGTGCCGTACACCGCCAGGTTCTGGGGCGGCGTCTGCAACAGGTAGTAGCCGCTCTCCCCCTCGTGGTTGCCCAGGCACAGGAACAGCGGCGCGGAGTGGCACAGCAGGCTGAAGAAGGGCACGGCCGCCAGGTGCAACTGACGCGCCCTGGCGTCGGTCAGGCTCGCAGGATCCCGATCGTCGCCAAAGGTGTCACCCAGGTCGATGGCGAAATCCGGCTGGTCGGCCAGTTGGTTCTGCAGCGCCAACCGCCACAGAGTGTGGCTTCCCTTCTTATCATAGGGATGGGGATCCGCCTCGATCGTGAACGTGAACGGCGCGCCGGCCGCGCGCTGGGTGTGGAAGGTGCGCTCCGGGCCGGCGCTGAAGCTCGCGTCAGCGGGACCACGATACCAGGACCGATAGTAGTAGCGCGTGTTGGGCTGCAGGTCGGCAAACACCACCCTCGCTGGTTCGCCGGCCACGCAGGTCTGGGTGAGCGTGGTGGTTTGGTACGCGCCCGGGGCTGTCCCGACTTGGCAGTACCATGCCGCATCCTGGCTGAACACCGCGCTCAGTGTCACGGAATGGTCAGTAGGCCGCCCCAGGAACTCGGCCAGCGCTACCTCGCCCGCAGCCGGCGCGGTCAACGGCACTGTAGCCATTGCCGCGATGGCCAATACCCAGGCGCAGGCGGGCCACCGATGGGTGGCCGCCGCACGGCCGCGCGTACACCGCATCGAATGGCAGGCCACCGCCGCCCGTGCGGCACCCCGCCGTAGCCACGCATGCAGGCACAACGGCATCAGCCCCTCCCCACCTCTTGCCCATGGTTGGGCGGTCGCGCTCGCCGGCTACCCCGCCCACTCCTGTTCGACGTCGCTGGCCGGGAGAACCAGCGGGTAGCCCGTTGCCGGCAGCGGATTTTTCGTTCCGCCGGCGGGTGCCCGAAAGGGCTCAGGTAGCGAACGGATAGTCAGTATACCCGTTGGGCCCGGGGGTGTAGAAAGTGGCCGGGTCCGGTTGGTTGAGCTGCAGTCCCTTCTCCAACCGAGCCGCCAGGTCCGGGTTGGCGATGAAGGGCCGCCCAAACGCCACCAACGCCCCCTTGCCCGCCTCAAGATCCGCTTCGGCACGAGCCCGGTCGTACCCGCCCGAAACGATGATGGGACCACCGAAGCTGGTGCGAATGGAGTCCTTCACCCGGTCCGGGACCTGCGGCGCACCCATGGAACTATGGTCCACCAAGTGCACATAGACCAGCCCCAGGCGGCGCAGTTCCGTCGCCAGGTGAGCGTACAGGGCGTCGGTGTCTGCGTCGGTCTGCATGTCGTTGAAGGCGCCGTACGGAGACAGGCGGATGCCCACCCGGCCACCGCCAATCCGGGTGGCTGCGGCCTGGGCAACGGCCACGGCAAAACGAGCTCGGGCAGCTGGTGTGCCGCCCCAACCGTCCTGACGCCGGTTGCTGGCGGCATTGAGGAACTGGTCGATCAGGTAACCATTGGCGCCGTGTAGCTCTACCCCATCAAAACCGGCAGCCTCGACCGCCAGTCCGGCGGCTTGGGCGTACTGGTCCACTGTGCGGGCGATTTCTTCTTCGGACATCGCCTCGGGCACGGGGTGCGGCTGCATCCCCGCCTGGTCCGTCCAGATCGTTCCGGTCATGCCGACCGCAGAGGGCGCCAGGAGGCGGGCGCCTGCCGGCAGGTTGCTGGCGTGGCCCACTCGACCGGTGTGCATCAACTGGACAAAGATGCGGCCACCGGCGGCGTGAACGGCGTCCGTTACCGGTCGCCAGGCCTCAGCTTGAGCGGTGGTGAACAGCCCCGGGATGCGGGCATACCCTAGGCCCTCAGGCGATGGCGAGGTGCCCTCAGTGACGATCAGGCCCGCCGTGGCCCGTTGGCCGTAGTAGGTCGCCATCAGGTCGGTCGGGAGGTGGTCGGCAGTGGCACGATTGCGGGTCATGGGCGCCATGGCGACGCGGTTCCGCAGGTGCAGCGAACCGAGTTCCACCGGGGCGAAAAGGGAAAGGGGCATGGCAGGGGCCTCCTGTGGCAACAAGAAGAGAATCGGCATCATCGCGCGCTGTCGGACGCGCCGACCGGGACCGCACAGCGGCCAGCCCATCACCCCGGCAGGGAAGTTAGCGACGGCGCACCCCAGCAGCCCGAATATACCCAGGTGGCGGCGCCGTCAAGGCCGGACTGGCTGCGTCGACGCCAGCCGCACAAAGCCGACCGTGCAACGGAGACCATCTGGCCGATCATCCGCGACCGCCTGCCGCCCACGGCAGCAGCGGCCGGTCGCCCCCGCAGGCCGCGCGGCGGGCTCACACCAGCCATCCGGTCAGCCCCCCGCCGCGGCGGGCGGCAGCCGCAGGCGGTTCACGGGCCGGGATGGTCGCCGCGGTAATGGCGCGGGACCGACCCGTCACTCCAGGGCAGCAGCGGCGAACTACGGGAAGGCCCACGCAAGCCAACCGGAGGGGCGTCGGTCGCGTCGCTAGGCCGCAACGGGGCGCCGTTCACTGACAGGAAGAGACGGTCGCCGCTGGTTGGGTGTTTGAGCCACCGGCCATCTTTGGCGACGACGGCCGGTCGCCGCAGGCATGGAGTCGAAGCCGTCGGCCATCCGCCGGTCGCGGCCATCGACTACGGACAAGGCCGCGCCAGCTGACGGGTGGGGCCCTGTCCTCGGCCGAGCCTGCGGCGGGCCTGGGCCGCTTACGTTC
>CAITNQ010000405.1 GCA_903893785.1 uncultured Gemmatimonadota bacterium | reverse complement strand
CAGGGACCGCCGTCCGTCACCCGGCCGTTCGCCGCGGCGGTGGCCGCGGGGCGCGGCCGGCGGGCTGATGCGCGCGGCCCACCAGGCCAGCCCGCGCTGACGGTGATACCCGTCGCGCCGCCGGGCTTACCCGCGGCTCAGGCGGCCGCTGCGGGCTGGACGCGCGCCAAGGCGGTGGCCGGGGGCGCGGCGACGGGTCGATGAGCGCGGCTCACGACGCCAGCGCGCGCTGACGCCGATGCCCGTCGCGCCGCCGGGTCTACCCGCGGCTCAGGCGGCCGCTGCGGGCCGGACGCGCGCCAAGGCGGTGGCCGGGTTACGGCGCAGCAGGGCGTCCATCTCGTCGTCGCTCAGACCCCGGTCGCGGAGCAGGGGCACGAACCGTTCGAGCACATAGCCGTAGCCCTTGCCCCCGCGGTAGCCCAGCTGTTCCAGGGTGCAGATGTCCTCCGACAGCAGCACCCGGTCGCCGAAACCCTCGCGCACCAGGCCCACCACATTGTCGGCCCGCACTTCCTCCGGCTGGTAATCCAGGTAGCCGATGTTGTCCACCTCCACATAGACGCCCCGGGCGGCGATCGGCAGCAGGTGATGCAGACCGCGGCGGTCACCCAGGTGGCCGATGATCACCCGCGACAGATCGGCGCCGTACTCAGCCAGCATGTCGATCTGCTCCAGTGCCAGAGTACCCCAGCGGGTGGTGTGGGTGCTGATGGCCACCCCGGTGCGCTGCTGCGCCAGGGCGGCGGCGCGGAAGACGCGTTCCTCGGCCGGTTTGATGTGATGGCGGCCCGTGCCAATCTCCCCGATGAACCCGGCCCGGATGCCGGTGTCCCGCACGCCCACCTCAATCTCGCGGACCAGCACCGCGGCCAGTTCGCGGCTGGGTAACTCGGCCACCTCAGGCGGGTAACCGAACTCGCGGTACCACCCGGCGCCCATGACCACGTGGATGCCAGCCGCCCGCGCGATGCGGACCAGGGCCTGCGGGTTGCGGCCGATCTCGTCCACGGTCGGGTCGCAGATGGTGCGGCCGCCCCGGGCCGTGAAGGCGCCCAGTTCGGCCACGACCAGGTCCTCGTCATCGATCACGAAGTTGTACCCGCCGTAGTGATCCATGGCATCGATCACCAGGTGTTCGTGGGTCTGGGTGATGCCCATCTCAGCCGGGGCGATCGGTCCCAGTACGGTGATCACTTCGCCGGCAGGTGCGGGCTTGGCGGACACGAGGCATACCTCCACAGGTGAGGTGAAGCGGCCGCGCCGGCAGCCCGCGGTCGGGCTCAAGCCGCCGGCCGTGGACCGAACTCAAGCCGCGGGCAGCGGATCCGAGCTCTGGCGATACACCTGGTCGATCAGGCGCTGCACGGCCAGGATCTCGGCAAACCCGGGGCGGGCCGGACGGCCCTCCGCGATGGCAGCGGCGAACTCCGCCAACGCACCGGCCATACCCACCCGGGCGCGGGCGGCGTGGTCGGCATCCGCCGGGTACTCATCGTGCACCTGGGGCGTGCCGCCGGTGGGTTCGAAGGCCCAACCGCGCCAGGCCCATACACGCAGGATGCCGGCTGTGCCATAGAGCGTCAGTTCGTCGTCCGTGGCCCCCCGACCCCGCGGCCAGGCGGCCAGCAGGCTGGCTGGCGTGCCGTCGGCCAGGGTCAGCAGCAGGCTGGCCGTGTCCTCGATATCGCCCCAGTGTTGCCCACGGCCCAGCACGGCAGCGTGCAGGCGCAGCGGTTGGCCGCTGACCCAGGCCATGCGGTCGAGCATATGCACGCCATTGGTCATGGTCACGCCGCCGCCGCTGCGGTGCCGCTGCATCATCCAATCCGGCAACTCGCCGTCGGCCACCGGCTGCACAATGCGCTCACTGACCGCCACCAGTTGGCCCAGGTGGCCGGCGTTGACCCACTGCCGAGCCTTGACCACCGGCGGGTAGAACCGGTGCGTCATCTCCACCATGGTCACCGTGGGCGCGGCGGCGGCGGCGGCGGTCAGCCGCTCGGCGGCCGGCAGGTCCAGGGCCAGGGGTTTCTCCACCAGCACATGTCGACCGGCGGCCAGGGCGCCGGTCACCACCTCCAGGTGCAGGTCGTGGGGCAGGCAGATGCTGACCGCCTCGATGCGCGGATCGTCCAGCAGGTCCTGCCAGGTGGGTTTTACGGCGATGCCCGGCGGCAGGCCCTGCAGCCGCGCCGGATCGGTCTCCACCACCGCCCGCACCTCCAGCGCCGGCAGCGTCTGCACCACGCGCAGGTGCTGCCAGCCCGTGTAGCCCATGCCGACCAGTCCGAGGCCAATCATGCGCGCACTCCTGTCCGGGCGGATGACCCCCGGAGGTGTTGGTGGACCCGGCTAATTTGGCGATCTTGGTCAACGGGTGGCAACTGCCCGGTGCAGGGGTCGCCCTGCCCGCCGACCACAACCTCCAGCCGCGAGGTGCACTGATGTACCGGCAGACCCGTCATGTTCCGGCCGCCTGGCAGTGGTTCCCGGCGGCGCGGTACGGCCTGTTCATCCACTGGGGTGCGTACGCTGCCTATGGCCGGGGCGAGCAGGTGCTGTTCCGCGAGCACCTGGACCAGTCTGACTATGGCCGGGCCGCCTGCCAGTGGAATCCGGAGCACTACGATGCGCGGGCCTGGGCCGACGTAGCGCGCCGCGCCGGCATGCGCTACGCCGTACTGACGGCGCGCCATCACGACGGCTTCTGCCTGTGGGACTCGCGGCACACGGACTACACCGTGGGCAGTCAAGCCCCGGGCCGCGACTTCGTCCGCGAGTTCCTCACCGCCTTCCGCGCGGCCGGGCTGCGTGTCGGTCTGTACTACTCGCTGGCTGACTGGCGGATCCCGGCCTACTGGGAGGGGCCCAACCACGACCCGGTTGGCTGGGAGGAGTTCCGCGTCTACGTGCATCAACAGGTGACCGAACTGCTGCGCGACTATGGCCACCTGGACGTGTTCTGGTTCGACGGGGCCTGGCCGCAGAATGCGCTCGAGTGGGGCGGCCCGGAGCTGGTGGCGCGCATGCGGTCGCTGCAGCCCCACCTGCTGATCAACAACCGGCTCGGGTCCATCCCCGCCCCGGCCAGCGCCCACGCCGACGGGGGCAGCGGGCCGGGCACGTCGTCGCTGGGCGATTTCGGCACTCCGGAGCACCACATCGCGGCCGAGTCGGAGCGGCTGTGGGAGTCGTGCCAGGTCAGTACCTGGCGCCTGTGGGGCTATGCGGCCGGCGAGCACTGGCGGTCCTCGGCCCAGTGGCTCGACATGCTGGTGCAGGCCGCCAGTATGGGCGGCAACCTGCTGCTCAACGTCGGCCCCGACGGCGACGGGCGGCTGCCCCCGCAGTTCGTCGAACGGGCGGTGGAGGTAGGCGACTGGCTGCGGGTGCACGGCGAAGCCATCTACGAGGCCGAGGGCGGCGATGTCTGCGAGATGATCACCCGCGGCTACCAGACGGTCCGTGGTCACACCCTGTACCTGGTCCTGCGTTTCTGGGACGGGCGGCCGGAGCTGCGTCTGGCCGGTTTGGCCACGCCGGTCCGGCGCGCCCGGTTGCTGACTACCGGCCAGGAGCTGCAGGTGGCGCAGGAGGGCGACCAGGTGCGGGTGTCAGGCCTGCCGGCGGCAGCGCCGACCCGGCTTTTCCCGGTCATCAAACTGGAGTGCGACGGACCGCCGGCGCCGGCCGCGTGGGCCCGCGAGCGGCTGTGGGGTGGCGACCCGCGCCGCATGACGGCCTGGGCTCAGGCGCGCGGCACCAGCGTGTGGGCCGACGGCCTGCCGCGGCGCTGAACCGCGGGTCAACCGCTCCCTTCGGCTCGGCGGCGCGCCGCCCCTTCGCCCGACGCCGTGGGCCGGCGGCGGCCGGTCTGGTGCGCCCCTGCGGGGCCGACGATATTACCCTCGCCGAGTGCCCCCTCCAGGGCGCTGCAGGGGGCTCGGCCGCGGTTTACCCCGGTCAGGAGCCCCCCATGACGCCCCGCTCTACCCTGGTTTCCCTGGCGCTGCCGGCGCTGTTGACGCTGGTCGCCGCCGGCCTGGTTGCCTGCTCTTCGTCGGAGACCCCATCAACGCCGACGCCCGGCCCGGCGCCTGCGGCCCAAACCGGGGCTACCCCCCCGGGTGACGCGGCCGGCTGGTTCGAGCAGGGCCGCGAAATGGCTCGTCAGGGCCGCTTCCAGGCGGCGGTCAAAGCGTTCGAACAGGCCCGTTCGCTGGGCATGGAGACCCCGGAGCTGTACCTGCAGCAGGGCAATGCCTGGCTGGGCGACGACGATCTGGCCTCCGCCACGGCCGCGTACCAGAAGGCGTTGTCCCTGCGGCCTGCCTATGCCGCGGCCCACTATAACCTGGCGACGATCCTCATCCGGCAGCGGCGTTGGGCCGAGGCCGCGGCGCCGCTGCAGCAGGCCCTGGCAGCCGACCCCAAGTTCGCCCTGGCGCGCGCCGCCCTGGGCCAGCTGGCCCTGCAGCAGGGGCAGTACGAGCAGGCCCAGAAGGAATACACCCAGGCGGCGGCACTCGACAGCTCAGTGGCAGAGATCTGGCTACAGCTGGGCGCGTTGCGCCTGCGCGGGCCGGATCTGGCCGGCGCCGCTGCGGCCTACCAACGCGCCCTGGCCCTGGACACGACGCTGGCGGCGGCCCACGACGGGCTCGGGCAGGTCAAGTTGCGCCAGCGCCGTTACCCGGAGGCACTGGCCGCGTTCGAACGGGCGGTGCGGGCCGACCCCCTGCTGGCGAGCAT
>CAITNQ010000404.1 GCA_903893785.1 uncultured Gemmatimonadota bacterium | reverse complement strand
TCCTCGTCGCCTCGGCTTGGCGACGCGAGCGTGGACAACAGCAGCAACGCCATCCACAGAATCGGCGAGGAACGCACGCGAATCGACACGCCCACCTCCTGCATGCGACGAGTACCGCGCGCGGCCACCCGAACGCCTGTCCTGACGATACACCGCCACGGCCGAATACGGTAGTGCGTTCACCGACAACGAACAAGCTGTCTCGAGCTACGGGAAGCGCCTGGTCGGCACTGGGGGCGTGTCGCTCCAGATGCCACGGCGACAACAGGATCCGGACGCGCGGCTGGCCAGGCTGGAGTACGGCCGCGCGCCCACGGGCCACAGGGTCGAACACCCGGTTGGCATGGGGCCCGACGCGGTGGTGGCGGTGATGGTTGAGGCGTTAGGGCCTCGACATCGGCAGCCCGCGAGGCGTGGCGAGTGACGGGCTCTTCTTGGGCTTGGCGTGGCCGCCTGGCGGCGGCTGAGGGGCGTTGACGCGGCCCGCGCCGCCGTTCCGTGCCCTGGCCTATGCCGGGACCGGGCCAGAAGGCGACACGGCGGCGATGCGCGCCAACCGTGCCCGCGACGTTTGGCGCGACGCAGTCTCCCAACGGGCTGCCAAGCTTCCCTCTGCGAACCGGCCCGAAGGCCATCCTCCCGAGGGCCGGCCACCGGGCCCATTGCCCTCGAACCGCAATCTCGCTGCCCCGGTGCGTCTGCGTCAATGGCGGCGAATCC
Source organism: uncultured Gemmatimonadota bacterium (assembly GCA_903893785.1). Taxonomy (GTDB): domain Bacteria; phylum Latescibacterota; class UBA2968; order UBA8231; family UBA8231; genus CAITNQ01. The sequence continues at coordinate 1,013 of CAITNQ010000404.1, read as the reverse complement.
CACGAAGGCGTACGAAGCCTCGGCCAAGTCCGGGTCCGGGCCGGACTCAGGTGCGGCCGTCGCGCCGCCAGCCCCATGCGACCGGCGGCCACGGTCTTCTCCGCGTGCGCTTAGGCCGTCGTGAAGTGCCGCCTGACGACCCGTACTGTAGCCTGCTGTCTGGCTGCCACCCGACCCCTCCAGGATGCCGGTGGGCGTCCTCGGAACCCCAACCGGGGCATGCACCGCCGGACAAGGCCGCGCCCAGGAACGTCGGCATGGCCTGCACCCGCTCGCTGGCCAGCACGCTGCCGCCCAACGAAACGACCGCGCCCGTGAGGAGGAAGTGGCGCCCCGTTGCCGCGTCTTCTCCCGGCAGCGAGACAGCGCCGCGACGTCTCCTGGCACAGGGCATGCGATGGCTGGCCGCCACCCTGAAGCTGCCGGAGTTCGAGCGGGTTGACGAGGATCGCCACGCGGTGTTGGCCGCCGGCTTCCAGTACCACCGCCCCCTGCGGCGCTCGGTCGCGGATACCCCAGCGACTCCACTGAGCTGAAACGCCACTTCACCGCGGCTGAACGGCTCCAACCTGTCGTGCAACGCGCCGCTGCTATGTTGTTGCCTACGATGAACCAAAAACCGCGCCACCTTGGTGCACTTCTGCACCAAGAAACAGCTAATCTGGCCTGTTGGCGGTGCCCTTTTGCACCAACATCGGTGCATATATGAACCATGGCAATTTCGTACGTAAATCTTCTTGACGACCATGCCGTATCGACCCAGGTTGTCGGGTGTACGGCCGCAGTCTGATCGCCGGGTGGATTTCATGAAAGCGGATCCAGCCCTCGCCACTTCACGTGTACAGCGCCGAGGTATCATGTCACGATGCTGCGCGTTCCTGGTATGCGGATGGCTGGTGCTGGTGGGATTGACAACAGAAGGTGATGGCCAAGCCATCAAGACGGTCTTGCTCCCCGGGGGGGCCACCATGGACTTCATCTGGATTAGGCCGGGGACCTTTACCATGGGAGAC
>CAITNQ010000403.1 GCA_903893785.1 uncultured Gemmatimonadota bacterium | reverse complement strand
GGCCGACCGCTGGTCCGGCTGCAGCTGCGCCTGGAGCGGGGCGGGGGGAGCCAGCCGCGCGTGTACGCGGCCTACCTGCGTCGCGTCCATGGCCGGGAAGCCACCCCGTGACCTGGGGGACCGACGCGCGGCGACTGCCCGCCATTTCCCAGGCGCCAGATGCCCTACCGGCGGACGCGGGCTGGAGCCGCGCCCCCTCCGGGCCCATTACGACCATGTTACCGCGCGGGGGCGTGGCGCAGCCGCCGCCAGTGCACTCGGTCTGTGCAGTCTGTACCAGAATCTAGCAGCGGTGTTGTAGGTTGGTACAGGCGTGCCTTGCCCACCGGTTTTCTCGGCAGACCCGTATGCATAATCATAATAGATTGTTGGCCAACTACTTGCATGGTGTATCCAGGGACCTTCTCCGAGTCCCGGTGGGGCCCGGCACCGAGTTTGCGGGTGTGATGCTGTCGATTTGGCGCACACCCGTCCCCAGGAGTTCATCATGCGCAAGGCCAGTCTCCTCCTCATGCTGTTCGCGCTCTGGACCGGGCGTGCCGCCGCTGCGGCTGCACCCCCGGCAAACGGCCCCGTCAGTGCCGCGGTCCACGTCGCCGATGAGCTGCTGCTCAGCCCGGTTGAGATGGACGCTTGGAACCACCAACAGACACAGGAGATGATCAAAGACCTGCTCGGGGATGCGGCCGCCGGTGCCGGGCGGGCCGACATCAGGCCGCGGTTGAGCAGCCCGGGGGCACCGGTCTACCCGTCGGTAGCGCGCTCGTTCAGGGTGCAGGGGCGGGTCCTGGCCCGTGTGCTCGTGGGGGGCGCAGGTCAGGTGATTCGCGTGGGTCGCGTCACGGGCCCGGCGGCCCTCGAGCCGGCGGTGCGAGCCGCGGCTGCTACCTGGCGCTTTGAGCCGTCGCCGCTCAGGCCGGACTCCCTGGCGGTATGGGTTACGGTGCCGGTCCGCTTCGTCCTTTAGGGTGGGCCTGTAGCCCGTCCCAAAGAGCCGGACCCGCAGGACTGGGTCGGGCCGCCGACGGGGGCGCCGCTTCGGTGGCGTCCCCGTCGGCCGGTGGTTCGCTGCTCTTTCGTTGCGGCGGCCCGGGCCGGGCGAGGTCAAGGCGGAGTGCGCGAGCCCTGGACCGGCGGCACGAAGCCGGCGCCGGGCCCGTGGCCGCGCCGGCCATCAGGCCGCAGCGTCCCTGCCGTCCGCCGGCATCACTGGGGGCGGTTCAGTCCCACTGCCACGCTCCCAACGATCTGACTGCCGTGGAGATGCACATGGAGGGCCGTACCTGCCCGTCAACGCAACGTCGGGCGCGGTGTCTGGGCGCTGATCTGTCGCTGGCGCTGGTGGGGCTCCTGCTGGTTGCCGGCCCCGTGTCTGCGGTGTCGTCGGCGCCGGTCCTGGTGCGTCTGGCCTGCCGTTTGCCGGCCGACCGTGCCGACGAGTTCGCCCGCGTGTACGAGCAGGAGATCGCGCCCCGGCTGAGGCACTACGGGCTGGTACCCTCGGCCCGCCGCGATACCCTGGCCCAGGCGGGCTTCTTCAGCCGTCTGTACGAATTCCCGACCCTGGCCGATTGGGCCGCTCGACGGCGGCAACTGCGCGACGATCCGGCTGTCGGGGCCTGGGTCCGGACCTTGGTGGCCCGTTTCCCGACGCTGGGCGAGAGCGGCGCCTTCGGGCTGTCGCTGTTGACGGCACCTGCCGGGCCGGGGCACGCCCAGGCCGCTGGCCGCGGCACCACTGTGAGGGTGGGCCCCGACCAGGGGCAGTGGCGCACCTACGATGTCACCGATGGGCTTGCCGGTCCCTGGCTGCGGCAGATTCTCCAGGACCGCGGCGGCAACCTGTGGTTCGTTACGTACAACGATGGGGTCAGTCGTTACGACGGCCAGTCCTGGTCCACCTTCACGGCCGAGGAGGGTCTGGCCGACAACCGGGTGGCGGCGGCCTGCCTGGGGGCCGACGGCGTCCTGTGGTTTGCCACGCGCGGCGGCGTCAGCCGGTACGACGGCGTGACCTGGTCGACCTACACACGCCGCGACGGCCTGCCCGGCGACCGTGTCGAGCTCATCTACGCTGACCGTGCCGGCGGCATCTGGTGCGGCGGCCGTGACGGTCTGGCCCGGTTCGATGGCCGGTCCTGGCAGCGCGCCGACACTGCGGCTTCCCTGGCCGGGGCCAGGATCAACGCGGTGTTCCAGGACCGCGACGGTGCCCACTGGTTCGCCACCACCACCGGCCTGGTGTGGACTGACGGCACCGCATGGCGGACCTACACGCGGGCCCAGGGGCTGCCGGACAGCCACGTGCGCTGCGTCAGCCAGGGCCGCGACGGGCGGATCTGGGCCGGCACGGCCAAGGGGGCTGCGTGGTTCCTGGCCGGCGCCTGGACCGCCGTGACCGATCCGGAAGGCCTGGGCCAGGACATGGTTACGTCGGTGTGCCAGGACTCCGGCGGCCACCTTTGGTTCTGTCGCTGGGCGGGCGGCGTGACCCGCTTCGACGGTGAACACTGGCAGACCTTCACCACTGACCAGGGCTTGCCGCACAACAACGTGACGGGCGTGTTCGAGGACCGCGAAGGATACCTCTGGTTTGCCACATCGGCCGGCGCGGCGCGTTTCGACGAGCACCATTTCTCGCTCTTCGGCGCCGGCACGACCGTGGCTGAGGCAGGTGTGCGCCACCTGTACGAAGATCGCTCCGGGGCCATCTGGATGGCGCACGGCGTGCGTGCCGAACAACGGGCCCCAGGCGCCGGCGTCAGTCGGTACGATGGCCGGCTGTTGACCACGTACGGGGTCAGCGATGGACTGGTCGACGCCAACGTCGTGGAGGTGGCCCAGGACCAACGCGGCGACATGTGGTTCGTCGCCCCCACGGCAGTAACGCGGTTTGACGGCAGGCAGTTTGTCTCCTTCGGTGCCGACGAAGGCCTGTCGGGCGTGCTCTGCCTGCTGCAGGACCACGACGGCGTTTTCTGGTTCGGCACCGAGGACAATGGGCTGCTGCGCTGGGACGGCCGCACCCTGCGAGCTTTCACCCCCGCCGACGGC
>CAITNQ010000402.1 GCA_903893785.1 uncultured Gemmatimonadota bacterium | reverse complement strand
TCATGGGCATTCTGGAGCGGTTCTCGCTGAAGGGGCGCATCGCCCTGGTCACCGGCGGTTCCGGCCCCCTGTTCGGCAGCAGCATCTCCCAGGCCCTGGCTGAAGCCGGCGCCACGGTCATCAGCGCCTCGCGTTCGGCCGCGCGCAACGAGGCGTTTGCCGCCGGTCTGCGGCAGCAGGGATACGACGCCCACGGGCTGGTCTTGGATATCAGCGACCCCGACTCCATTGCCGCGGTCCAGCAGCGGGTCCTCGACCAGTTCGGTCGACTGGACGTGTTGGTGAACAGCGCCGTGGTGGCGCGCGGCGGCGGTTTCGAGGAACAGACGCCCGAATACTGGTTGACCAGCGCCCAGGGCAACATGGTCGGCCTGTTCGCCATGTGCAAGGCCTTCATTCCGGCCATGGCGGCCCAGGGCCGCGGCTCCATTATCAATATCTCCAGCATCTACGGCGCCGTGGCCAATGACCCGAGCCTGTATGCCGGCACCGACATGCGGCAGCCGCCTGACTACACCTTTGTCAAGGCCGGCATGATCAACTTCACCCGGTACCTGGCCAACTACTTCGGCAAACAGGGTGTGCGCGCCAACTGCATCGCGCCGGGCGGTTACCTGAACGACCAACCGGCACCCTTTTTGGCGGCCTACGGCCAGCGCTGCCCGTTGGGTCGCATGATGGACAACGAAGACATCAAGGGCGCGGTGGTGTTCCTGGCCTCGGATGCCTCGGCCTATGTCACCGGGGCTTGCCTGATGGTCGACGGTGGCTGGACGGCGCTGTAGGCCAATGCGGCGGAGGACCTGGTGATGCTCGAGCGCTATGCGGCCCGTTACCGGCATGAACTGGTCGAACGCGTCGTACCGTTCTGGATGCAGCACAGCCTGGACCGCCAAGCCGGTGGCTACTTCACCTGCCTCGACCGCGATGGCAGCGTGTACGACACGCGCAAGTACCTATGGCTGCAGGGGCGACAGGTGTGGATGTTCTCGCGCCTGTACAACGAGCTGGAACCGCGCTCCGACTACCTGGACGTGGCGGCCCTGGGGCTGCGCTTCATCCGTGCCCATGCGCGCGACCCCCAGGGACGACTCTACTTCAGCCTGACGCGCGACGGCCGGCCGGCTTTCTTCCAGCGCAAGCCCTATGCCGCGGTCTTCTATATGATGGGGCTGCTCGAGTACGGCCGCGCCACCGGCGACGTGGCCTGCCTGGACGAAGCCGAAGAGGTGTTCTGGCGCATCGTCGAGTGGATCGCCCACCCCGAGTTGCTGGACCGTCCCGTTCTGGCGGGGCAACCGCCGGCCAGCAGCCTGGCCAATGTCATGGTGCTGGCCAGCATGGCCATCGAGCTCTGGCGGGTGCGGCCTGACCCCCGCTATCTGGAGGTAATGCGGCAGGCGGTGGCCGGGGCTCGGCAGCACTACGACCCCGAGCGTCGCCTGTTCATGGAGTTCGCGGCCCCGCCGGGCGGCGAGTTGGCCGCTGGCCCCGAGGCGCGCTTCTTCAACCCGGGGCACTCCATCGAGGTGGGCTGGTTCCTGCTCCACCTGCTGGAGTTCGTCGAGGCGCCCGGGGCGCGGGAAATGGCCCTGGACGCCATCGAGGGCTCCCTCGATTTCGGTTGGGACCGGCAGTATGGGGGCCTGTTCTACTTCATGGATGTCGAAGGGCGCCCCACGCTTCAGCTGGAGTCTTCCATGAAGCTGTGGTGGCCCCACACCGAAGCCCTGTACGCCGTTGTCCTGGCCTACCGTCTGACCGGGCAAGCCGGCTGGCTCGAATGGCTCGAACGGCTGGATACCTATGCCTGGTCTCACTTCGTCGACCCGGAATACGGCGAGTGGTTCGGCTATTGCGATCGCCGGGGCGAGCTGACCCACACCTGCAAAGGGGGCAGCTACAAGGGGTGCTTCCACGTACCCCGGTTCCTGCTGATGAGCCTCCAGCGGCTCCAGGAAGCCTGAGTCTGACCGGGCCGCCGGGCGGTGCCACACGGCCGCTTCGGGTCCGCACTGCCGGGCGGGCCGGGGTTGGAGACGGTAGCGGGCCGGCCGCTGCCCCCGCATGGCTTGATCCGGACCGCCCCCGCCAGTTCTCTGTCGCCGTCTTGCGGCGCCGGGTACGCCGCGGTTCGGGCGCTTGGCCGTCACCTTCGCCTCGGCGCGTCCAAGGCCGGCCGGCGGGTCCGCGGGGGCGCTTCCAGCAGTGCTCTCACCACCGTCACTGCGTTGGGCGGCAGTGAGCTAGGTCACTGGTTTCAGAACAACTCGTGCGTATATTGTTGCCAGATGCCCCCCGGGAACTCCGCAACTCGCCCACGGGGTCGTCGCCGGTCAGGCCGCAGTGCGCCTGCCGGCGAGTGGCATGTACACGGCATGAAAGGAATTCCGTCCGGGCCCGGATCCGGGAGGGCGGCACAGGCCTGCGCCGCGGGTGCGGGTCTCAGTCGGCACCACAGCGAGGAGAAGGACGATGCAGAGAAGCATCTGGCGCGGATTTCCCGGGTGGGTGCTGGCAACGCTGTGGCTCTGGAGTTGGGGTAGCGGCCCGGCGGCTGCCGTGGCTGGCTGGCGTCAGGACCTGAACGTCGCCGGTTCGTCTGGGTGGGGCTCGCTGGTCGCTTTTGGCGTGGCGACCACCGCCACCGATAGCCTCGATCTGGCCTTGGGCGAGCAGGAGCGGCCGCCCCTGCCGCCATCTGGCAGCGCCGACGTGCGCTTTACCGGTGCCCGCATGGGTCAGGGGTCCATGGTTGACCTGCGGTCAGTGGCCGGAGCGCATTCCCTGACCCTCCAGATTCAGCGCGCCGCCGCCAACGATACCGTCATCATTGGCTGGGATCCGGTGTCGCTCGCCGAACGGACGACCAGCGCGGTGATCAAGGATCCGTTCGGCGGTGTCCTGCTCTCGGCCAACATGCGCAGCCAACAGCAGTTGGTGGTGACCAACTCCTTCTTCACCTCGCTGACCATCGAATTCACCTCAGCCGCCGTCACCGAACCGGCGCCCCCGGCCCGCGTGGTCTGG
>CAITNQ010000401.1 GCA_903893785.1 uncultured Gemmatimonadota bacterium | reverse complement strand
GCCAGCACCAGACCGATGGGCGTGTCGGCCGCCGGTTCAGCCCAGGCCGCCACGGTCTCGTCCAGGGCCTGCCGGGTGCGGATGAGCCGAGCCAAGCCCAGGCGCTCCAGGCCCACGTAATAGTGGTAGTGGCCGCTGCCCACGCCGTAGCACTGCGCCTGGGTGTACATGCCGGTCCGGGTCCAGCGATCGTTGCGATCCAACCGCGACATGACGGTGGCGCAGACGATCCCCACCTTGCCGCGCCGCAGCTCGGGCAGGGTGGTGGTGCAACTGCCGAACGCCCGCGCTGTGGCCACGGGATCGTGGGTACGCACGGTGGCGGCGGGCATGGTCAGGTCGCGGTTGATCTGCAGGGCACTGAAAGCCAGATCCAGGTGACTGTCGACGATGAGAAAGCGGGTGTCGGCCATTACGCCCTCCTCGGCGAATCCGCGGCAGCAGACCCGGACCAGGCGCGCCGGAAAAGCCCCAGCAGATTGCCGTGGCAGATGGCGTGGACATCGTCTTCGCCGTACCCGCGCCGTCGCAGCAGCTCCGGTACCCGCTGCAGGTCCGCGCTGGTATCATAGTCGATGGGCGCGAGTTCGCGGCCGTAGCCCCCGTCCAGGTCAGTGCCCAGGGCGACGTGGCGGGCATTCCCGAGCAGCTGGCAGATGTGGTCGATATGGTCGACCACGGCCATCATCGGGCGGGTGGCCGTAGCATAGTTGCCGTCGCGCTGGTCGAAATCCCAGGCCGGACTGAGCATCTGCTCGGCGAAAACCATCCCGATGACGCCCTGGCGCTGGGCCAGGGCCTGGATCATCTCGTCACTCAGGTGCCGCTGGCCGCGCAGCAGGGCTCGGCAGTTGGCGTGGCTGGCATGCACCGGGCCGTCCCAATACTCTAGGAGCTGCCGGAAGCTCAGGTCCGACGCATGGCTCAGATCGAGGACCATGCCGACGTCGGCGAGCGCGTCAAGCAGCGGGTACGCAGGCGGGTAGAGCCCACCACGCGTGCCGGTGCCGTGCCCGTACGTGTTGGCGCCGAAATGGGTCAAGGATACTGACCTCAGGCCTCGCTCCCACCACAACCGCACCTGGTCCGGATCGAGGATGGGATCGGCCCCCTCGGCGGTGACGATCAGCCCCACCGGGGTATGCTCGTCGGGGTTGTCCCAGGCCAAGACACAGGCCTCCAGATCCGCCAGACTGCGGATGATCGCCAGTTCGCCTTGGCGTTCGAGCGCTTCGTAGTAGTGCAGATGGGCCATGGCCTCAGCATACGCGGCCACCTGGGTGCGCATGGCGTTGTCCAGCCGCGGCGTTGCCACTTGGACGCGGGCCATCACCGTCGACAGGACGATGCCGACGCGGCCCTGACGCAACGCCGGCAGACTCACGGTCGCCGTATAGTGCCCACCCTCGGGCCCCTGACGGCGTTCGAGTGAGTCCGGATGGTCGGAGATGCCCGAACGCACCGGGTCCTCGCGCTCGCGCAGGCTGTGCACCGGCAGCGTCAGGTCGCGTCGGTGGTACAGGGCATTGAAGGCCAGGTCGAGGTGGCCATCGACCAAGAGCACGGGTTGGTGGGGCATGCGGGCCTCCTGGTTCGGGACACAGGGCACGTCCTCCTATGTAGCCCGACGGACCGGCCGCCGTCAAGCCGCATCGGAAAGCCGCATCGGCAAGCCGCATGGGCAAGGCCGACGGGGCGGTTGCGGCAGGTGGGGCGAGGCATGGCCATTGCCTTCGGAGTTTTATGTCTTTTTATTGTGATTCATGATGGCACCCCCGGACGGACCGCAACGGACCGCGAGGGAGGTGCCGACGGCTCGCGAGTGATAACCATGGCATATCGCCCCGGTGTGCCCGTCTCCAGCGATGGGCCCGACGGCGCACGGACAGTTGCCGGCACGGCAGCCCCGTCGTCGTCCCCGCCCGCCGCAGCGGCACTGAACGCGGCGGTCAGTGACCGCGCTCCAGGCCGGGTGGGCCGCGCCCTGGGGGCCGTTTCCCTGGTCCTGGTGGCAGCGCACTTCCTGCGCCAGGGCCAGTGGGGCCTGGTCGCGGCAGCCCTGGTGGTCGCCCTGTCAGTGGTCGTGGCGCGAGAGGGCTGGGTGCGGTGGGCGGCGGTCTTCGCCCTGTCAGCCACCACGGGCCTGTGGCTGCACACTGCCGCCCGTCTAGTGGCAGAGCGTCGCGAACAGGGTGATCCGTGGGTCCGCCTCGCCCTGATCCTGGGGGGGGTGGCCACCGCCGCGGGCTTGGCTGCCTGGCGGTTGGCGCGACACCCCAGCACCTTCGACCGGGACCTGCCCACCACCCGGCTGCAGGCCGCGGTATGGCTGGCCGTGGCGCTGCTTCTGGGTGCGGTGCAGCAGTGGGCGCCCAACCGCCTGCTGCTGCTGGAGCGCTATGCGCCGGGCTGGGGATGGTTCGAG
>CAITNQ010000400.1 GCA_903893785.1 uncultured Gemmatimonadota bacterium | reverse complement strand
TGGTAGCCCGTCGACGGCGTGATCGTGTACGACTGGCTCCCGCCGTGGCTGACTGTCGTGTCGCCGGCCGGGCTGATCGACCCGTTGGCCCCGGCCGTCGCGGTGATCGTGTATTGTGGCGGCGCCGCACTCATGGTAGCCCACCCACCCGTGCACTCGGCGCACACCGCAGGATCAACTACCGAACCGGCAATCTTATCGCCTTGGGTTCCCAACACGCGGCTCAGATCGGCATCAACTGGGTCGCCTGCCGGCGATGAGTTCTGGGTTACCCACTCACCAGCCGTATTATAGATGAGCCCCGCCTGTGTCGCTTCGTTGGTGGCACTGGCATTGAAGAAGCGAAAGTAGAATCTCTTCCCCTTGTACGTATCGAAATCGAAGTTGCTCATCCATTCGACTTTGTTGACCAGCCCGCCGAAGAAGTTCGTCCAGTTGCAATTCTCCGATGGAAGGGTTATGTCGTCCTGACTGGAGTAGTTGGTGGTCCCGGAATCCTCGGAGCCGATCGCCCAGTACTTGTTGGCAATCATGGAACTGACGGACGTGTTGGTGTTGATGTCGAGAACAACCTGGAACAACCACGTATCCGTCGCGTGATCCACACCGCCTGCGTCGTAGATGACCCCGTCTTCGTCGTGCCAGTATACGGAAGTGAAATTCCCTGCTGCTGCAGACACGGCTGACAGCAGCAAGGCGCCAACGCAGCACCTAATCTTTCGCAGCACTGTCGCCGAGACCCTGCCTCGAAAGAAAGCTTCGCGAACCCGTCGAACGCTGGCCATCTGAGTATTTTCCGGCTGCATAACTCCCCCCCGCCTCAGGTCGGCACCTCTACTGTTGTGCGAAATCTCACTTACCCCTGATGCCGCAAACTGAGAACCATGATCATCACTCTCCGCATAACATTTGCTGACGAAATAGGTTTCCTTCAATCAATTCAGAACATGAATGCTATCACAGGTAACTTCCTAAGCAAGCGATCCCTTTTCCATTAGCGTTCTCTTCTCCTTCTCTCGTTTCCATATCCGTTCCCGCCAATCCACTCACACTCCCGGCACACCGCTTTCCTTTCGCCACACGCGGTTGGTGGTTGCATTGCGCAGGTAGAAGAAGTAGCCCTTGGACGCCCGCAGGAGGAACGTGGCATCGACGACCGAGCCGCCGCGCACCCAGTGCCACACGGGCGACGGGTAGTAGTACACCGGGTTCTCCCAGCCCCCGTCGCTGCGCCGCTCCAGGATCGTGTCCGCCCTCGACGCCGAGCTTGCCCCCGCCAGCACGTTGGTCAGCGCCGCACTGCCCACTGCCACGTCCAGGCCCCAGCCGCCCACCATGTTGTAGCCCGGCCGCAGCACGATCGCCTGCCGGCTCTCGCGCACCTCACCCGCCGCGCGCCCGTATGTGTCCGCGCCACCCCGACGCCGCACGTAGAACGCGCCGTCGCGGGGGATCGGCTCGTCGGCCATCACGCTGCCCAGCCGCGCCCAGTTCTTCACCGTCGTGTTGTAGTAGATCGGGCTCTCCCAGCCCCCGTCCTCCCGCCGGAACAGGACCTGATCGTTCGTCGACGCGGTCCCCCCGCCCAGCAGCGGGCTGCCCGGCTCCCCGAACACGTCCCGGATCCGCTGCGCCGGCACGATCTGGTAGGCGCGGCCGGCCAGATCCCCGGGCAATTCCCCGACCACCGTCAGCGAGTTGCCGCCATTGGTCGAAATCGTGAAGTAGCGGCCGTCAAACTCACTGGCCGCATCGGTGACCTCCAGATAGAACGTGCTCAGCCCCGTCGGCTCCCGGTTGGTCACCTTCAACCCGTACTGACCCGCAACCCAGCTCGCGTCATCGTCGTAGACGGCTGCGGAGCTGTTCGAGCTGATCGTGCCCCGGTACACGGCGCACTTTGCAAACGGTACGCTGACCAGGCTCAACTGCCCGGACGCGATCCCGATGCGCATGTAGGCCGCCAGGTTCCCCGACAGGACCGTCACCCCGCCCCCGTTGTCCCCTGTCAGCCGGTAGTAGTACGGCCCCGCGGCAGCTGTCTCGTCCCGGAAGCTGCAGCTGGCCAGCGTCGCCGTCGCCTGCCCGACCTCCGTCGTGAACCCCGCCGCCAGACTCTGCGTCCGCTGCACCCGGTACCGCCCGTCGGGCACGCTCTGCCAGCTGACCACCGGCCAGCCGCTCGTCGCAATCACTCCCGTGATCCGGAAGGGCGTCACGCTCCCGTACACCGTCGCCTGCAGCGACCGCGGCTGCGTCATCGGGGCGGTCATCGTGCTGCCCGAGGCTGTGCAGCCGTTGGTGTCCCCCGACCAGATCACGTGGTGACCCGCCGCCACGGAGGCCGTGACCACGACGTTGGAACCCTTTTCGTACCAGCCCGTCGCCCGATCCAGCGAACCGCCGCCCTGCAGGTCCAGCGCCAGGTAGAGGTTCGTCCGCCACTGCCAGCTCACCGTGGCGTCGCCGCTGAGCGTCACCGTGACGTTCGTCCCCGTCCCGCTGCCGGCGCTGCCCGTGCCGGTCCACCCGACGCAGAGGTACTGCGTCGCGTTGACCCCCTCGTACAGCTCCGCCTGCTCCACCCGGCAGGTGACCACCGTGCCCGCCGGGTTGGTGTACGTGCCCGGCGCGGGCACCGTCTGGCCGCGGGCGGAGAGGATCGTCAGCCACGGCTGCCGCGCGGGCGCCAGCGCCCTGCCCCCCAGCGCCAGCGGCACGCCTGCCGGCGGCGCCGCAATCGCGTTACTCCAGGTGCGCTGCGCGTAGTTGCTGCCCCGTACCGTCAGGTCCCAGTCCGCCGGCGGCAGGTACACGTTGGTCGGAAACGACCCGTCGGCCAGCGTCTTCCACACCGACGTGTGCGTCGGGATCTCAGGGTACCCGTCGTACACGTCCCCGCTGATCCGGTTGAGCCCCCGCGCCGTGAACACCAGCGTCGCTCCCGCCACCGGCGCACCCGTCCACTCGTCGGTCACCACCCCGCTGATCCGTGCATACGGCATCATCGCGAAGATCGCCGCATACGGCACGGGCGACGGCTCCGTCACCGCCTGTTCCGGCGGATACGTCACCGGGTCCGACGCCAGGTACCCCGGGTTGGTCACCACCGCCGTGGCCAGGTAGCCGGCATCGGGCAGCGAGCGGTCAAAGATCGCCAGCCCCGTGCCCCGGTTGGTGTAGCTGAAGTCCGCCGTCCACCCGTTGCCCAGCCGCGCCTTCGAGCCCCGCGGCAGCGAGGAGCCGTTGAACTCGTCGGCGCACAGCACCGTGACCTGGTAGTTGCTGCCCGCACCGCGCGGAATGTCCACCCTCAGCTCGTAGCTGCCCGCCGTCCACTCCGCCTGCGGGTACTGGCTGACCCGCACGTAGTAGAAGTCGCTCTCCGGATGATCCAGCCCCGCCAGTTCACCCTCGTCACAACCGAACAGGTCCACGCTCTCCACGTTGGTCAGCGTCCCGTCCGGCAGCCGCCGGTACAGGTCCAGGACCGTATCGATGTTGCTGCCCGAAGGGAGGGTCTGGATGTCGTACACCGACTCGCTGCAGGCGTAGAACTTCACCCAGTCCACGTCGTTGGAGCTGTGGAAGGTGTGCCGCTGCGGCTGGCCGTCCAGGATGCCCCGCGCCATCGGCCGGCTGTCGTCCTCCTCGTATTCGTCGGGCTGCTCCGGCCCCGGGGCCGGCGCCGCCCGCGTGACCTGCGTCTGCACGGCCGCCGACACCTCCCCGTTCGGGTCGCCCGCGTGGAACGAAAGGGTGTACGTCCCGTTCTTCGTGAACCCCTCATACAGCGCCTCGTAGCGGTTGCTTGCGCCGTTCCAGGACAGGTCCACCCGCACCAGGTCCTCGCCCGGCAGGTTGTCCGGCGGGGTGATCAGGCAGTAGACCTGCCCCACCCCGTCGGCGTCGCTGACTTCCGAGGCCCACAGCACCAGCGCCGTCCCGTTGGAGAGCGTTGCCGCCGGCAGCACCGAGCCGATGACCGGCGTGTCCGCACCCGTGACGAACGAGGCGCCGAGGTAGCGGGTCTTCGCCACCGCTCCGTCCAGCTCCTTCTCGTTGGGCAGCCCGTTGCCGTTGTCGTCCAGTTCCGCCATCTGCCGGAGCTGTCCCGAGGCGCGCCGGATCGTGCGCCGCGCCGTGGTGACCGCCTCGCCCACCGACGCGCCGTTGACGATCCCGCTGAAGAAGTATGCCGAAAAGCTGGCCAGCCCGCCGTTGGCCATCAGCGCCTGGCGGTTGGCGCGCGTGCTGCAGACCACGAGGCGGCCCTCCTGCGCCAGCGCGGGAAGGAAGGCGCCGGCCCCGTCGAAGTCCAGGATGACGTTGACCTGCCGGCTGTTGCCCGCCTGGAAGGCATCCAGCAGCGCGTCGAGCTGCGAGGCCCCGAGCGTCTCCGTCTCATTGAGGCGCAGCTCGCCGTTGGTGCCCGCACCCGCCAGGTACACGGTCAGGGTGCCGACATCCTCCCCCGCTGCCCGGTTGGTGACGGCTTCGCCGAACTGCCCGAGCGTCGGTGCGCCATCGACTCCCGGCTGGCTGGTATCGGCGCTGAGGTAGCAGAGGCTCCCGTCGGTGAACAGCCGCGAGCGCAGGGCGTGCACGGCCAGGTTCGCCAGGGTGTTGATACGGCCCCAGGCCTCGAGGTTGGTCGTCCCCGCACCCACCACCACCGCCCGCTCCCCGAACCGGCTTTGCGTCACGTAGCTCTGCTTGGGCAGCGACAGGCTGCCCCAGATGTCCCGCGCGTAGTAGAGCAGCTTGTAGCTGCCGTACAGCCCGAAGTCCCCGCAGCGGCCTTCGTAGCGCCGCGTCGCCGCGTTGTACGGCAGTTCGGCCTCCGGCAGGTCCGC
>CAITNQ010000399.1 GCA_903893785.1 uncultured Gemmatimonadota bacterium | reverse complement strand
GCCCCGGTGTCCGGCCGGGGCGGTACCAGGGACTCGCGGGAAAATGGTCATTATGACCAGAACGGTGTTGCGCCCAGAAGGAAGGTCGGCGAGGGGCTGATCCGCAGGCGAGAACAGGATGAAACAGCAATGATCGGTCCGCTCGGGCGCGTCAGGTGGTGCGCCGAAAGACGTGGCGGAGTTCTGGGCGTGCCCCGGTGTCCGGCTGGGGCGATACCAGGGACTCGCGGAAAATGGTCATTATGACCAGAACGGTGTTGCGCCTAGAAGGAAGGTCGGCGAGGGGTCGACCGGCAGGCGAGAACAGGGCGCGCCAGCAATGGTCGGGCCGCACGGGCGCGTCAGGTGGTGCGCCGCAAGAGGTGGCGGCATTCAGGGCACGCCTCCCCGGGTGCGGCCAGGGCGGTACCGGGCGACGGGCCCGAGCAAAGGTGACGCGGGCAGGAGCAACGCCGCGGGGGGATGGGGCCAACGAGGGACTGGGCAGGAGCAGATTGGGCGGGGCGAACCATGGTGGTCGGGACGCGGGCAGGGGTTGGTCACGTGGGGCGCCGTGATGCAACCGAGGCGTTGGCGGGCACGGGCAGGAAGCGGCCCAACTGCAGACACCCCTGAGGGGTGGGCGGGTGGGGCGAACATGGGCGCGCGAACAGCAGGCGCTAGCAGGTGGAATCCGGATCACCGCGGCGACAGGAGTGCTGGCGATGCGATCGCGGCGACGAGCGGAGCCCGGCGCGGAGCAGCGCGGCAACGGGGGCATGGGCGATGGGCGCAAGGGCCCGGGCAGATTCAGCCCAGGGCACGGCGTGAGAGAGCGGTCGGCGGTGCGAACACGGGCGGTCGGACTGCCGCGACAGGCAGACTCCGCGTGGAGCCTCGCAGTGACGGGAGCCCTGCGGGTCGCCAGTCCGTTACCAGGCGATTTTGGCGAGGGTTGACTATGACCATTGGGATGACCACCTGGCCCCCCTGGGCTCGGAGCGCGAGGGAAGTAGTCTCGGTGGCGGAAGCAAAGGCGAAACTCGCCCACTGCATCCGCCAGGTGGAAGCCGGCGTTACGGTGGTGATTACGCGCCACAGCCGGGCAGTTGCCATCCTCGTGGCGCCCAGCGAGCTGGCGGAGATCGAACGTCTGCGCCAGGCCGGGCCTCAAGGGGGATTGGCGAGCTTGGCGGGCGGCTGGGAGGGATCTGACAGGCTGATGCCCGACGACGACGGACCGGACCAACCCGCGGCCGACGCCGCGTCAACACGGCCCTGAAGGGATGGCGACGCGATTCCTCTTCGACGCCGAGGCCATCTGTGCGGTGCTGCGTCCCGCGCCTTTGCCGGGGTACCTGGGCTGGCTGCAGACGATCGGTCGAGACCGGCAGTACACCAGTGCCGTGGTCATCGGCCAGCTCTGCAGGGCGGCACGCCGTCTGCCGGAACGCGAAGATCATGAGGGGTGCATCTGGTTCCATCTGCTGCGAACGATGACCGTTCTGCCCTTCGATTCCGCGATAGCACGCGAGTACGGCAGGTTGTGTGGGCTGCTTCACGGCACCGACCACCGGCTGACCGACGTCCAGCTGTGGGTTGCAGCCACCGCTCGGTACCATGGCATGGGCCTGGTGACGTGCCGGGTGGGCGTCTACGAACCCGTCCTTGGTCCGCGAGTTCGCCATGTCGCGCAGTTGGCTCGGGCCGGTGCTGCCCCACCGGAAGGGCGTTACGGGTCTCGGGGCCCGCAGCGCACCGCCACCGGCCAGCTTGGCGGCCGCCACCCACCCCGAGGTTGGTGAACCGGTGCGGTTTGGGCGCCCATCACGCTTCGGCGGCAACCGGCGTTCTGCAGGCCTTCGGTTCGCATGCTCGGGCCGGTCGCGCATCGTGCAGATGCCGCGTCCCGTCACTGCCTGGCGTGCGCCGATGGACGCCGCGGCTCGGACGCCGGACCGGAAGCAACAGCGAAAGGTCGCGACCGTGGCCGGCGCGAAGAGGGCTGAGCGGCGGCAGAAACAGCCGAGCGAGGCCGACACAACGGCACGACCGGTGGCGACAGGGACGGCCAAACGGGAGCTGGACCGGCACACCGCGGTCCCGCACAAGGTCAGCCGCGGAAGACGCAGCCAGGCGAGCCCCACGCAGCCGTAGCTTCCGAAGGCAGGGCGACGACGGACGCGTTGGGGGCGCGGCGCCGGCGAGCATCGCAGACCCGAGCGGGGGCTGACGCGCGTTGCCCCGGCCGGGGGGGATGGGCTGCTTAGCGACGCTTCAGTTGGCGGCCCGGCGGACCTCGATGCGCACGGCGTGCTCGATGCGGTGGTCAGCCACCAGGATGAGGTAACCGCCCCCGCCGGCGCCGGAGAGCTTCCAGCCCAGGGCCTGGTCGCGATAGTGGTCGACCAAGGCCATGATCTCGGCATCGACCATGTGCGGGAACATGGCAATCTGGGCCTCGAAGCTCTGGCGCACGGCGGTGCCGAAGGCGGCCAGGTCCTGGTCCTTGATGGCCTGCCAGCACTGACTGGCGGCCTGCGCCAGCGCCTGGGCCCCCACGGCGTCGATGCGGGTGTCGGCCAAGACATCGTACTCGCTCCGCCGGGGCCCCAAGGGGCGCAGGTACAGGGCCTGCTCAACGAAGTTCAGCGCCTGACCGTCCAGGCAGGTCTCGATCTGGGTGGGCCAGTAATCGCCGCGGTAGTGCGAGCGCGCCAGCCCGGGAAAGACAATACCGATGGCGTCCTGGGCGCCGGAGATGTAGCGACTGCCAGGCGGGTTGTCGCAGCAGAACAGCACCTTGGCCAGGCGCTCGGGATCGTCGGCCGGCAGCCGGTTGCGCCAGATCTCGATGGCCTTGCGGCGCGTGCTGGTGGCCATGCCGCTGCGCTCGTTGAATTCAATGGTCGGCTCGATCGACAGCGTGATGACGCTGCCCGGGTAGTGCCGCGATACATAGGGTTGGTCCAGCCAACCGCCGGCCAGGTCAATGCGATAGGGCATCTGATCGATCTGGCGCAGATCGGTCGTGGAACGGGCGCGCAGATCGGCATGGGGCACGCGCTCGAGCACCACGTATTCGATCCCCAGCTGCCGGCACAGACGCTCTTTCTCGGGCACGTCCCCGTCGGCATTGACGATGAACAGGTCGGGCTTGAGGTGGCGCAGTTCAGGCTCGAAATCCAGCATGCCGGATCCGGACGACACGCGGGCACTGGCGACGCAGGCCACGGACTGGATCATGTACACGCGCTCGTCCTGGGAGTTGACCGGAGGTCGGCCTTTCAGGTCAAAGACGGTGCGATCCGAGCCTACGGCGACGTGCAGTTCACCATAGGCAGCCGCCGCTTGAAAGAAGGCGATGTGGCCGCTGTGGAGCATGTCGAAACAACCGCTGACCAAGACTTTCCGGCTCATGCCCAACGCCCCCTGCCTGTGGTGTGTGCGCCGCTGGCGCGTGTCGCTGTCCTGTCGCCGGCCCGGCCCGACGCCCGATCGGTGTTCTGCCCCGCCGAGCCGGTTTCCCAGCGCGGCCGTTTCATGTCATCGCTGCGCCATGGGCCCCGCGTGGGTGCCCTGGGGCTGCTGTGGCCGTTCCCCTGCTCGCGCAACGCCCACCTGCCAGCGCCGGTGCGACGCGCCCCTCGGGCGCGTTACGGGTGGCGCTCGGGCCACCTTGCCAGCGTCACCACGCTTCGCCTTCTGGCTCACTTTCGCCGGCGCCCCGGGCATCGCCTGCCGTCTTCAGCACGCGGTGGGCCGAGGCTGGCCGGGTCCCCGGCACCCTCCGGGCGGCTACCCATCGCGATCGGGCCACCGTGCCGGCGCGCCGGGCAGCGCCTGCCGTCTTCAGCACGCGGTGGGCCGAGGCCGGCGAGGTCTCAGGCACCCCCTCCCGGCTACCCATCGAGTCCCGGCCACCGTGCCCACCGCTGCCACGCCTGGCCGGCCGTTCACCCCACTGCTCGCCGCCGGCTTTGCCGCGAGACGCCGCCTCAGCTGGCACCGCGACGGCTGAGCACCACACCCACGGTGCGCACCAAGATCCGCAGATCCAGGGCCAGGCCCTGGTGGTCGACATAGTACAGGTCGTCTTCCACATGGTCATGCATGGGCTGCCGCCGCCCGCTGACCTGCCACCAGCCCGTCAGTCCCGGCAGCACGTCCAGACGCCGACGCTGCCAAGGCTCGTACCGCGCCACTAGCTGCGGTAGTTCGGGACGAGGGCCCACCAGGCTCATCTGGCCGGCTAGCACATTGACCAGCTGCGGTAGTTCGTCCAGGCTGGTGCGCCGCAGCCACCCGCCCAGTCGCGTCAACCGAGCGTCTTCGGCAGAGGCCGGTTTGGGGCCGTGGGCCGGAGCGCCGACGACCATGGTGCGGAGCTTGTATATGGTGAACAGCCGGCCCCCGCGCCCCACACGCGACTGGCGAAACAGCACGGGTCCGAATGAGTCCAGGCGAATAGCGACGGCGAGCAGCAGCAGCAGCG
>CAITNQ010000398.1 GCA_903893785.1 uncultured Gemmatimonadota bacterium | reverse complement strand
GTGTTAAGCCCCGGGGTTGTTGGACACTCCGGAAGGCGCTGGAACGGCCGTTCAGGCGGCCTGTTGGCACCGTTGTCGGTGTTCCGCCGGGGTGCGGTAGCCGTGGCGTGCCAAAAGCCACTGGCTGTTGTGGGTCTGTCGGAAGGCCAGGAGCGCCTGCCGCAACTCTTCGACGGTAGCGAAGGGCCGGACCCAGAGCAAGTTCTCTTTGAGGGTGCGGATGAAGCGTTCGGCGATGCCGTTCCCTTCGGGTTGGCGGACGAAACTAGGCGAGGACTCGATGCCGAGCCACGTCAGTTCGGTCTGGAAGTCCCGCGCCAGGTAGGCGGAGCCGTGGTCATGACGCACGGCCAACCCGGCGGCGAGGCCCGGCTCGAAACCGCCGAAGTACTCACGTACTCCTTGGCGGATCGGCTCCAGGGCCTCGTGGCGGGTAGCCCAGCGCGAGGCGTGGATGCCGACGCACTCGCCGGTGCAATGGTCGACCGCGACGAACACATTCGCCTTGCCCTCGTCAGTGGTCAGCGTCAGCGTCATGTCGGTCCCCCACATCTGGTCCGGTCGGTCGGTGGTGATCGTCCCCCGGTGCTCCCACGGCGGGCGGCGGCCCTGCCGGTGTGGTGCCTGCAGGCCCCGCTCGCGCATGACGCGTCGCACCCGTTCCCGGGAGGTGCGCATCTGCTTCTGACACCGCAGACGGGCCCACATCTTCCGATACCCCTCGCCGTGGAACGGCGACGCCTCGATCAACCCCTCGATAGCCAGGCCGATCTGCTCGTCACTGTGTGCCCCCTGCGGTCCCCGCCGCCGCACCGCGGTTGGTTCGACCTGCAGACGTCGACGCCGATCGTACATCGTGGCACGAGCGACGACCCAGACCCGGCAGACGCGTTCCACCCCATAGCGCCGCCGTGCGGAGATCGAGTAGGTCTGGCTCATCACCTCGACCTCCGCAGTGGTAAAGGCAGACCCCGCTCCAGACGCTCGATCTTCGTCCGCAGAAGCTCGTTGTCCAACAGAATCTCTCCCAGCTTGCTGCGCAACTGGTCCACCTGCTCATCCCGCTCATCGCGGCCAGACCGCTTCAGTGCGGCCTCCGCCCCCAACAGGAACCGCTCCCGCCACTCGCTCAGCGTCGCCGCCGTCACGCCCAGCTCGCGCGACACCCGCTCCAGATCCTCACCCTTAAGTAACCGTAGCACCACCTCGCTCTTCCGGCCCGCCGAGAACCGGCCGCCGCGGCCCAACCCTCGGGGGGCCTGCAGGCCCCCCGACCCGTCGCTCAGTGCTCCCTCGCTCCTCATCTCGGGCTCTCCTTTCTGCGTCTACGTTAACGCCTCCGGAGTGTCCAAGCCATCCCTGGGGCAGGGCATGCTGGAACCTTGGTATGGTTGGCCTTGAAGTGGCATGAGGACCATCGCGGGGGTGGGGGGGGGACAAACGTGGCCAAGTGAGAGTGCTGGGAAGTGTTGGATGCGTTCTGGGAGAAGGTAACGCCACTGGTACTAACGCCGCGGCGTGACCCAACGAGGTCGTACCATCGCCAGCCAGGTGGCGGCCGGAAGCCGCTGCCGCCGCGTCGATTGTTCGCGGGCATCGTCTCTGTGCTGCGCACGGGGATCCAGTCAAATGCCCTGCCGAAAGAGCGCTCTGGCAATCCGGAAGCCATTCACCGGTACTTCCGCAGTTGGAACGAAACCGGGTGTTCTTGGCGCTGCTGCAAGGGGGGCTGGCCGAGTATGATGACAGGGGGGATTGCTTGGGAGCGGCAACCGGTGGACGGCGCGATGGTGAGGGCACCCCTGGCTCCCGAAGCCGTCGGACCCAACCCGACGGATCGGGAACGAAAGGGAGCAAACGGCACCTCCAAGTGGAGGGCCGTGGCGTCCCGCTGTCGCTCGTCGTCACCGGGGCGAACCGCAACGACCTTAGTGAGCTGGCCCGCCTCCTTGAGGCCCGCGTCGCTGAACCGTCGGCGAGCGGCACCGGCGCCGCCCCGGTGCCGCACCTGCGCGCCGACGCCGGCTACGCGGGAAGCCCCGCGTTGGGCACCATCGTGGACCAGGGCTACGTCCCTCATGTTCGCTCGCGCCACGATGAAAAGGTCGACCGACGGACCTATCCTGATTACCGCCCCCGGCGTTGGGTAGTCGAGGTGCGCCATCCATGGTTCAGCCGGTTCCGCAGTCTGCTCGTCAGGTTCGAGAAGACACATCAGAGCGCTGTCGCACTGCACCACCTGGCAGCCGCCATCATTGCCTTCCGGCAGGCCACCCAGCTCTGCGGACCCTACGTCGACAGGCAACACCCCGACTGGCGACAACCTCCAAGTCGAAGCGGGGGAGGCGTGCAGGCGATAGGCGGTGCCGTTTGGTGGTCAGCGCCGTCGCCCGTCTGGGGGCTGCGTCCGGGTCTCGTGCACGGCGAATTTCGTCCGGGTCAGCAGGGGAGACGCAGTGTGTGATGAGTTCCCGGGCCGTCAAGCGCGTGCCGCGGGAGTGCGGCTTGTCGGCAACGGGCGGAACTGGTCCTCGGCGCGGACCCCTCTGCCGGTATAGCCGCATGTCCGTCGCGGGCAGTAGCCGGCAGCGCCAGCAGCGCGAGAACTCCATCTCAAAGGCGAGCTGTTGCTGACCCGTTGAGCGGGTACCACCGAGCGCCGCCGCCGCGGGGGAGCGGAACCGGGCGTCTCGGCTTCTGCGGGGAGTCGCTTGCGTTCGGCGCGAGCGCGAACAGCAAGCAGGCCGGCCACAGGGCGGGGCCGATCGGCGCGGCGATAAGGGGGCGCAAGCGCGTCTGGTTGCGGGCGCCCACGCGAGTCGGCAGACGAGGGGGGCGGCGACCTGACGCCTCGGGGGAGGATGTGCGCCTCACCCGGCGCGAGTCGGGACCTACACGCAACCACAGACCGACGAGGAGTCCATGGCTCTTTCCGCCAATGACCTGCTTCAGTTCAGTGACGAGTTGGTGAGCGCAGCCAAGAAGGGGGACCTGGCCGAAGTCAAGATGCTACTGCGGCGCGGCGCCAGCGTCGCCTTCAGCACGACCCCGTCGG
>CAITNQ010000397.1 GCA_903893785.1 uncultured Gemmatimonadota bacterium | reverse complement strand
GCCGCTCGCGCCGGCGCCGCGCCTCGCTTGGGGCCCGTTGGGCCGGCCGCGTCCGCAGCCGCCTGCGGGCGACGTCGGCCGGGCGGACCGGTCTCCGGCGCCGAACCCGGCGTGACAGCCGTCGCCGGCCCCTCAGGTGCATTGCCGAGGGTATCACTGGGAACCATCCGGGGCACCAGCGTCGCCGTTGGCTCGCCGCCATGGACCCCGTCGCCAACCGCCCCCGCCGCTGGGGCCACGGGCGGCAACACATCCGGGGCAGTCGCCGCCGCGGTTACGGCCAAGCCGCCCTGGCCCGCCGCTGCCGGCGGCTCAGGCAGATCCGGCACGGCGCCCCCAGGGGTCGCCCGGGCACCACCGGAGTCGGCCGCGGCGGGGCCGCTGTCGACCAGGCCCCGCGAGCCCGGATCCACGGCGGCCCGTGCGTCGGCCGTCGCCGCGGTGGTCGAGTCTGCCGCCAACTCGCGACCGTCGACCAACGGCGCCCCGAGTGAGTCGCCAGGACCAGGGGCCGCAACGCCCAACGAATCCGCACCGCCCGGCCGTTCCGGGCCGCTGGTCGAGTCCGCTGCTTCAGCCACAGGCGAACCGCCGGACTCACCGGCAGCCTGCCCCTCCCGGTCCGCCGAGTCGGCCGCCGCCTCAGCCTTGGCGATGCGCTGATTGATCTGGTCCAGGCGGGTAAGCAGCGCCAGCTTTTCCTGCGCCAGCCGGGCTGGCTCTGATCCGGCCTTCTCCTTGCCCACCTCCTGGAGGTAGTCGCGCGCCCGGTCAATCTGACCGAAGCCCTGCAGGTAGAGCAGCCCGGTCCGATACAGCGCCATGGCCGCAGCGGCTGTCTGGGGGAAATCGTCGCGGACCTGGTCGAACTCAGCCAGGGCCCGCTGGTAGTCGCGGGCCTCCTGGTAGTGCTGCCCCAGCAGAATGCGGGTCTGCCCCTCGAAAACGCGGAACCGGCTTTGGCGCAGCAGATTGTCGAAGGCTGCCAAGGCGCCGGCCGAGTCGCCGGCCGTCTGGCGGACGCGGCCCGAATTCAGGCGGGCCCGATACTCGGTCTCCAACGAGGCGTCGCCGCCAACGGCCTGGGCATAGGCCTCCAGGGCTTCCTGGCGGCGCGCGCTGTCACCCAAGGCCTCGAGTGACTCGCCCAGGCGCAGCCAGGCCTGCGCTCGCCCGGGAGCGCGCGGGTAAGCACGCAACGCGGCCTGGTAGGCCTGCGCGGCGCCGGTGTGGTCGTCTCGACTGGCCGCCATCTCGCCCAGGCGCACGCCCGCCTGGAAGGCCAGTTCGCCGGCCCCGTCCTGAAATAACCCTTGGTACCCGGCGGCAGCCTGGTCCACGAACCCTTGAGCGTCATCGCACTGAGCCCGCCAGAACCGCGCCCGGTCGCGCGCTGGACCGGGCGGCAGACCCGCCTCCAGTTCGGCAAACTGCTGCGAGGCCGTGGCATAGTTCCCCTGCCAGTAAAGAGCCCGGCCGATCAGCAGCTTGGCGTCGACGACCCGGTCGCTCTCGGGGTAACGCTCGATGACCTTGGACGCCTTGCGTGCCGCCTTGTCGTAGAGCTGCTCCACCTGTGGGGTCAGGCGCGGCTGGGCCAGGGGCTCGCCACCGGTGAGCACCAGCTCGTCGCGCAGCTGTTTGCGGCGGGCGACCTCGGCCTGCCGAAAGGCGCGCTTGGCGTTGTAGAACGTGTTGAAGTACACGCAGCCCGGACCGGCCAGCAGCGTCAGGGCCAGCAGCAGGCTCCCCACCCGCAGTCGGGCCTGGCAGGCCCGGTGCGGTTCACCCCTCACGGTGGTGGTCCTGCAGCGCCCGCACCGAGACGCCGCCCCGGCGGAGCGCCTCGATCCCGGCCACGGCGGCCTGGGCGGCTGCCATGGTCGTGGTATAGGGCACATTGTTCATCACCGCCGCCCGGCGGACCAGGTAGTCGTCATGCTGCGAGGGTTCGTCCTGCGGCGTGTTAATCACCATGCTGACGCGGCGCGAGCGGATGGCATCTTCCACGTGCGGGCGGCCTTCGTGGATCTTACGTACCAGTTCCGCTTCGACGCCATGCGTGAGCAGGAAATCCCGCGTGCCGGCCGTCGCCACGAGGGTGAAACCGGCGTCCCGCAGCCATCGGGCCACCGGCAGCAGGGCGGGCTTGTCGCCGTCGTTAACGCTGACGAAAACCCGTCCTTCGCGCGGCAGCACAGTGCCGGCGCCCACCTGCGCTTTGAGGAACGCCGTGCCGAAATCGGGCCCGATACCCATCACCTCGCCGGTGGATTTCATCTCGGGCCCGAGGACGCTGTCGGCTCCGGGGAACTTGATGAACGGCAGGACCGCCTCTTTCACCGAGACGTAGTTCGGTTGGATCTCGGTGGTGAACCCCTGCTGGCGCAGCGTCCGGCCGACCATGACGCGGGCGGCGATCTTGGCCAGCGGGCGGCCGATGGCCTTACTGACAAAAGGCACTGTGCGCGACGCGCGCGGGTTGACCTCCAAGACGTACACCGTGCCTTCGTGGATGGCGTACTGGATGTTGACCAGGCCAACCACCGACAGGGCCCGCGCCAGCGCCACAGTGTGCTGGCGCAACTGCTCCAGATGAGCCGGCGTGATGTCGTACGGCGGCAGCACGCAGGCGCTGTCACCCGAGTGGACGCCGGCGTGCTCGATGTGCTGCATGATACCGCCGATCAGTACGTCCTGGCCGTCGGCGATGGCATCGACATCGAACTCGTGGGCCCCCTGCAGATAGCGATCGATCAGCACCGGGTGTTCAGGCGACACCTGGATGGCATCGTGGATGCAGCGCTCCAGACTGGCCGCGTCGTAGACCACGACCATGGCCCGACCGCCCAGGACATAAGACGGCCGCACCAGCAGGGGATAGCCGATGCGAGCCGCGGCTATCCGGGCCTCGTCGAGGCTGCGCGCCATGCCGTTTTCCGGTTGATTGATGCCCAACTCCCGCAGCAGGTTCCCGAAGCGCTCGCGGTCTTCGGCCAGATCGATGCTAGCCGGCGAGGTCCCGATGATGGGAACACCGGCTTCCTCAAGGCGCGCCGCCAGGTTGAGCGGCGTCTGGCCGCCGAACTGCACGATGACCCCGTCCGGAGCTTCGCGATCGACGATGTTCAGCACGTCTTCGATGGTCAGCGGTTCGAAGTAGAGCTTGTCGGCGGTGTCGTAGTCAGTGCTGACGGTTTCTGGGTTGGAGTTGACCATAATCGTTTCGTACCCGTCCTCGCGCAGGGCAAAGCACGCGTGGACGCAGCAGTAGTCGAACTCGATTCCCTGGCCAATCCGGTTGGGTCCGCCGCCCAGAATGATGATTTTGCGCCGTGTCGACGCCTGGGCTTCGCTCTCGCGCTCGTAGGTGGAGTAGTGGTATGGGGTGTAGGCCTCGAACTCAGCAGCGCAGGTATCGACGGTCTTGTACACCGGCCGGACGCCCATCGCCTGACGGCGCTGCCGGGCGGCCGTTTCGCTACAGCCGCGCAGATACGCCAACTGCCGGTCGCTGAAGCCCCATTCCTTGGCCCGTCGCAGCAGGGCCGCGTCGGCAAACACATCCTCGCGACGCAGCCGGGCCTCCAACTCAGCCAGCTGCTGCAGGTTGTCGATGAACCAGGGATCGATACCCGTGATGCCGGCCAGTTGCTCGGTAGTGAAACCCTTGGCAATGGCCAGCTTCAGGTACAGCATCCGCCGCGAGTTGGGGACGCGCAGGCCATCGCGCAGTTCCATCTCGGCGACGCGGGCCGGATCCAGGTCCTTCCCATCGGCCCCCCACCCAGCCAGACCCGTCTCCAGGCCGCGCAGGCCCTTCTGCAGCGACTCCTTGAACGTGCGCCCGATGGCCATGGTCTCGCCCACCGAGCGCATCTGCGTGTCCAGCACGTCCGGGGCGTTGCGGAACTTCTCAAAGGTGAAACGAGGGATTTTCGTAACTACGTAGTCAATCGTGGGTTCGAAAGAAGCCGGCGTCTCACGGGTGATGTCGTTGGTGATTTCGTCCAACGTGTACCCGACGGCCAGCTTGGCCGCGATCTTGGCAATGGGGAAACCCGTGGCCTTGGAGGCCAGAGCCGATGACCGCGATACGCGCGGGTTCATCTCGATCACCAGCATGCGGCCGTCGCGCGGATTGACCGCGAACTGGATGTTGGAGCCGCCGGTGTCGACGCCGATGGTCCGAATGACGCGGATAGCCGCGTCGCGCATCACCTGGTATTCCTTGTCCGTCAGCGTCTGGGCCGGCGCGACAGTGATCGAGTCGCCGGTGTGCACCCCCATGGGATCGAAATTCTCGATCGAGCAGATGATCACCACATTGTCGTTACGGTCCCGCATGACCTCGAGTTCGTATTCCTTCCACCCCAGGACCGATTCCTCGATAAGCACCTCGTGCACCGGGCTCAGATCGAGTCCGTGTGCCAGGCGCTCCTCGAACTCCTCGGCGTTGTACACTACCCCGCCGCCAGCCCCACCCAGCGTGAAAGACGGGCGGCAGATGATCGGGTAGCCCAGCGATTCCTGGTGGCGGCGGCCCTCGTCAAGTGACCGGACGAAGAACCCGCGCGGCATCTCCAACCCGGCGCGGTCCATGGCCGCCTTGAACAACTCGCGGCTCTCGGCGGTCATGATGGCATCGAGGCGAGCGCCGATCAATTCGACGCCGTAGCGGTCCAGCACGCCATTCTTGGCCAATTCCACGGCGGTGTTCAGCGCCGTCTGTCCCCCTAAGGTGGGCAGCAGTGCCTGGGGGCGTTCCTGAGCGATGATCTGCTCGCACACTTCAGCCGTAATCGGCTCGATATAGGTGCGGTCCGCAGTCTCCGGGTCGGTCATGATCGTCGCCGGGTTGCTGTTCACCAGGACGATCTGGTACCCCTCTTCCCGCAGCGCTTTGCATGCCTGGGTACCGGAGTAGTCGAATTCGCAGGCTTGGCCAATGACAATCGGGCCGGAGCCGATGAGCATGATCTTGTGGAGGTCGGTCCGTTTCGGCATGTGGCGTTTCGGTCAGAGTGAGGAGGCTACGGTCATGGCCGCGGGCGCACAGCGGCAACCGCTGCGGGGGGACACGGCAGCCTGGGTCGCCGAGGTCGGGCAATCCCGGAGGTCTCAGTGCCTGGCTAACCCCAGGTAGACCAGGCCGATGATCACGACAACGGTGGCGGCGTACCCCAGCCTCATGAGCATCAGGCCGACGCGTTGCCAGTCGCGGCGCCGCTGTGGGCGCCGCCGCGGACGTCGCGGCTCTTTCGCCTCGGCACGGAAACGCTGCTCGTCGATCAGGCGCACCAACTGCGGGTCGTAGTCGCCGATGGTCTTGAGGATCATGCGTTTGCGGCGGGCCACGCGCCCGGCGAAGGCCTGCTGCGGCACGCGCACGACGGTGGTGTCGTCGCAGCCGGCAGCGGCCTGCGCCTCAGGGCCGCGGGCCCGGTCGGCGATCAGCAGGCATGTGCGCTCGCGCGCCAAACCCTCGACCATGCCGCTTACCGCGGCGCGGTCTTTGACGTGAGCGTGCAGAACTGAGTAGCAGGTGTCCAGGAAGCGCGTGAAGTCGCGTTCGATTTCCTCGTGAGACAGACTGAGGAGATAGGTCTCCTCAATCATCTCCTCGATGGCTTCCTTGACATTGGACATGAGGACAGGATCCGGTGATGGTCGGCGGCAAAGGCCGCCAAGGACACGGACCGGGGTACAGTACGGCATGCCGAAGGTCATGTCAAGTTTGCGACGGCAGGGCCGAGCCGGCGCGCGGACGACGCTTGCACCGCCAACGGCGAACGGTCGTCCGAGCCTGGTCCGGAACCGACGCGCCTCAGGGCAGCCACCGGCGCCGGCTGAAGATCAGGGGCGCCCACCCCGGTAGGTGTCCAAGATCGCCTGGGGCAGGCACCGCCGCAGATCCCCGGCCACCAGGCCCCACTCACCGTGCTGATCGCGGGCCAGATCCCCGGCCCGGCCATGCACGTAGACCCCCAGGCAGGCTGCTTTGGGCGGCGCCAGGCCCTGGGCGATCAAGCCGGCGATGGTACCGGTCAGTACATCGCCGGCGCCGGCTGTGGCCATGCCGGCGTTGCCGGTGGGGTTGACGAGGCACTCGCCGTCAGGCCATGCCACCACCGTGGGTGCCCCTTTGAGCACCAGGGTTACCCGGTGGCCCTCTGCGAACTGCCGGGCCAGGTCCAGGGGCGAGGCCGCGATCTCCGCCAGGGTCGCCGCGCTCAGGCGCGCGAACTCACCGTGGTGGGGTGTCAACACGGTGGCAGCCGGGCGCTGCGCCAATGGCTCCAAGCAGCCGCTCAGGGCGAACAGCCCGTCGGCGTCCAGCACCAGTGGCACAGGTAGGCGGGGCACCAGCCGTCGCACCAGGTCTATGGTCTGGCGGTCGCGACCCAGACCGGGCCCCAGCGCCAGGCAGTCAGTGCCGCGCGCCAGGTCGAGCACCTCGCCCAGACCGCGACTGGCCAGGCAGCGTCGGCGCCGCAGCTCGGGGAGGGGCCGGGTCATGACTTCAGTCACTTTGGCGGCCACCACATCGATCAGGCTGGCCGGCACTCCCAGCGTCACCCGTCCGGCGCCGGCAGCCAGCACAGCCTCGGCGGCCAGCACCGCTGCGCCGGTCATGCCCAATGAACCCGCGACCACGGCGACGGTGCCGCACTGGCCTTTATGGGCGTCGCCGGAACGCACAGGTATCCAACCCGCCAGGGCCTCCTCGGTCAGCAGTCGGGCCGGCGCCGGCGCGGCTGCAATGGCTTCGGCGGCGAAACCGATGTCCACCAGGCGCAGCACACCGCAACGGGCCCGCCCCGGGTAGAACAGGTGACCGATCTTGGGCAGACCGAAGGTGACGGTGACGGCCGCCTGCACACACGGTCCCGGGGTGCTGCCAGTGCTGGCATCCAGCCCGGACGGCAGGTCAACCGCCACCACCGGGGCGCGGCCAAGGTTCAGCGCCTCGATCAGGCGCGCGTGCTCAACTCGGGGGGCGCCCGTCAAGCCGGTCCCCAGCAACGCGTCCACCACCAGATCAGCCCGCGCCAGGGCGGCGGCAAAGGGCTCCAGATCGTCGGCCGGGCCGAGGGTCACGGCCGACACACCGGCAGTGATCATCTGGGCCCGATGGTGCCCGGCGTCGCTGTCCGCGGCCGGCTCGCGACCAGCGGCGAAGACCTGCACCGCAGCGCCGGCCCGGTGCAGCAGGCGCGCGACGACATAGCCATCGCCGCCATTGTTGCCGCTGCCACACAGCACCACCGCGCTGATGTCGGCCAGTTCCCGCCAGCGCTCCACGATGACCTCGACCACGGCGCGCCCGGCGCGTTCCATTAACACTCGACCCGGCGTCCCCAGCGCAATGGTGTGCCGGTCTACCTCAGCCATTGCCGAGCCAGTGACCAATTTGACGAACGCCATGGTTCCCCCTATCGACGATCGGCCGCCCACGGGCGGAGAAGGTCCGCCAGGCCGCGGCTGGCGACCTCGGGCGGTGGCGTGCCCCCGGGCCAATCCAGGCTGTCGGCCACGACGGCCGTAGCCAACACCGCCCAGGCTGCCAGCAGTCCGCAGGCCAGACCCACGCCACTGGCCAACCCCAACGCCAAGGTGACGACCGTCGTCGCCACCAGGCTGGCCCCGGCGCGCGGTCGCAGCACCAGCCAGCGCAGGGACCGCCGCAGCGCCGCCGCTAACCCACCGCCGTGCAGCGCCAGGAACGGCAGGACACTCACCGACACCACGCCCACCAGCAGGGCACCCCAAATGGCCAGGCCGGCCAAGACCACGCCCAGCCATCCCCCCATGGCGGTGTAGAACGAGACGTTGACGGCCAGAACCAGGGTCGCCAGGCAGCCCAGAAGGCCGGCGCCTTGAGCCGGCAAGGCCAGGGACCAGGCCGACGCCGCCACCAAGCGAACCTGCACCGGGCGGCCGCGCAGCCAGGCGCTGGCCGCCAGGCACAGCGCCAGGGTCGGCGGCGACAGCAACACCCACTGGGCCGCCAGCAGGCAGCCGACGGCCACCCACGCACCGCCGACCGCCCAGCCGGCGGCCATCAGCACCGCAGCGACCGCCAACCACGGCAGACTGGCCAGAGCCCACAGCAGATTGGCCACCACCAGACCACCGACGTGGTCGTAGGTGACCCAGGCCGCCAACCGCCAGGCGGTGATCGACATCAGTCCAAGCCGGCCAGCAGGAAATGCGCGTAGACCTGCGCGGTTTGGGTCACGTCGGCCAGCGGCACACGCTCATCGCGACCGTGGGCGCCGGCGCCACGGACCCCATAGCCGACGCCGGGAAGCCCGGCGTCAACGACGAAGTAGTGCAGATCGGTGAACCCGGCCGTGATCCGCGGTTGCACCTGGCAGCGGCGCACCGCCCGGATGGCGCGACCGAAGGCCGCCACCGGCCCGCTGGCCGGATCGACGACGCAGGGGTCGATACGCAGCAGCGACCGGACGCGGCACCGGGCCGTGCCGGCGGCGGCGTCAACGGCCTGGCGCAGCTCGCTCTCCACGGTGGCCACGGACTCGCCCGGCACCAGGCGTCGATCAAGGCTGAAATGCGCTCGCGCCGGGACCGTGTTGATCTTGTCGCCGGGACCGCCGCCGAACACGCCGCCAAGGGTAAGGGTCGGCGACCGACGCTGGCCGTCGGGCCCAGTCCACGAACGGCGCGCAGATGCCAGGCGGCGCCGGTATCGATCCAGGCCCACGGTCACGGCCGCCATCTGCTCAAAAGCATTGACCCCCAGTTGCGGGCGGGCAGCATGGGCGGCCTTGCCGAGGATCTCCACGTCAAGCCACAGAACGCCGTTGTGCCCACAACCGAGGTGAGCCCCGGCCGCCCCCTCGCATACCACCACCGCGTCCGCCTGTACGGCTCCCTGCCGTACGAGGTACCCCGCTCCCAACTCGCCACCCGTCTCCTCATCGCAGGTGAAGGAGCACTCGACATTGGCCGCCGGCTGCCGGCCGGCCCGGCGCAGGCCAGCGATGGCGGTCAGCAACGCAGCGATCGCAGCCTTCATGTCCGAAGTGCCGCGGCCATACAGGTGGCCGCCAGCCTGGTACGGCACGAACGGATCGCCACCTCGCCAAGGACCGGCGGCCGGCACCACGTCATAGTGGGCGTTGAAGTGCACCGTGCGGGGGGCACCCACGTCCCAGCGAGCCACCAGGTTGAGCCGCGGCCAAGCTGCGTCGCCGACGACGCGCGCGGTCACGGCGTCGGGAACGCGGTGGACCTGGCGCGTCAGCCCGAGCGCGGCACAGCGCTCGTCGAGCCAGGCGACCAGGTCAGCGTAGGCCGCGCCAGGCGGGTTGACGGTCGGGATGCGCACCAGGTCGGCCAACCACTGCGCCGTCGTCGCCGGCTCGGCGGCAACCGCCCGTTTGAGATCGTTCGTCATCATGCGGTGGCCCTCCTGTAGCCAGAAGCAGTACCCGCCGGGCGAAAGGCCTGGGGGTCGGCGGCTACCCAACCGCGCGATCGCGCCAGCCTCCACCCAGGCCTCGCCGGGCGGGCTCGACCTGGCCGCACGCCGGCAGCCCAGCCCACAGCCCAGCGGCTGGGCCGCGCCAGGCGCGTGCGCGCAACCCGCGCGCCGGAGCCAGACCTATCCACCCTGCCACCCGCAGGAAGTCCCCAGCGTGCAACCCGCGCGCGCGGGCCAGACCCGCCGCCCGGCCGCGGAACGGCGCCGGCCCAACGCCTCAGGGTTCGGGCTGGCCGGCGCGGATGGCGCTGGAGCTGATGTCCTGGCGGAACACCTCGGCCGGGATGGCCATCAGCAGCGGCCGGTACGCCGGCGGCACCGCCAGCTCATCCAGGGTGCGAAAGACACCGTCGACCTGACGTCCGGCGACCAGGAAACGAGCCCCCGCGGCCGTCAGTTCCTCCAGCGCCTGCTGGCAGCCTGGCTGCCCGCCCGGGTAATAGCGCGGGTCAAAAAGGCGGACAGCGGTATCATAGCCAATGACAAAAACGCAGGCTTCGAAAAGGCGGGCCTTCTCGGCAAAAGTGGCGACGCCCGTGACCAGCACCGGCCGGCCCCCCGTGTCCTGCGCCAGGCGAGCATCGAGTTGGGCCCGCGTCAACGGCGGCTTGTCGACATTGGCCACCGAGATCTCCAGGGCCGCCGCGCGACCGGTCAGGCGTTCAGCGGCTTCGGCCAGCAGCAGATGGCCGCGGTGCACCGGGTTGAACGATCCGCACAGCAGCACGCGCTGCCGCCTCTCCACCTCGCAGCCGCTGCCGCCAGGCCCGCACTCCACGACCCGCAGGTACCCGGCCAGCAGGAGCGCCAACGGGTCGTGGACAGACAGCGTCTGGGACTCGATTGTCAACCCGTCCGAGGGTGCCCACGACGGCAGCGCCAACTGGCTGGCCACGGCCAGCACGGCCAACCCGGCGCGTACCACCGCCGTCTCCTGGGCCTGGCGGTCATGGTGGTCACGCTCGAAACGCAGGGCCGCGATGTCGTAACCCGTGGCACCGCGCGCGGCCACCCAGGCCCGATCCTCGCCGCGACGCACGCGGGTGGTGGCCAACGCGGCGCTGATGCCGAGCCCGCGGGCCGGCCTCGCGTCGCCGGTCAGGCGCGCCGCCCGTTGCCAGGCACAGCCGGCCATCTCCATCGCCGTGGCCGCGTTCACCGGGTGCGGTCCGGGCGCTCCCAGGTACTGGCGCAGGGCCTGAGCGTGGTATGGCACCTGGGCCTCGACCACGGACCGCGAGGCACCGGCATGGTTCAGCAGCGCCGGAACCAGTTCGCTGCCGCCGCCGGTGACCGCCACCGCCAGGGGCACGCCGCGAGCCAGAATTTCATCGACCAGCTGCCACAGGTCAGGGTCGAGCCGGGGTGACATGGGTCCGCCGGGAGGGCAACGAGTCAGTGGCCACGCCGCAGTTGCAGCAATGCGGCGTAGGGTACCGTCGGCCACCATCGCTGTCAACCGGCCCCCGCCGCGCTGGGCAATGCCGATCTGCCGCGATTGACAGGTGCCGGGCCACCGGACAAGTTGGAGTCACCGGCCAACAGGTAACCGCCCCGGACGCCTGGCCCCCTCGCTGAACCAAGGAGCTGATCCCATGCAGATCACCAAGGCCGTTGTTCCCGTCGCCGGACTGGGCACCCGTCTGTTGCCAACAACCAAAGCCATCCCCAAGGAGATGCTGCCGGTCGGTCGCCTGCCCATCATCCAGCATGTGGTCGAGGAGCTGATCAGCGCCGGTATCCGCCACATTCTCTTCGTCTCCAATCGAGCCAAGGCAGCGATCGAGAACCACTTGGACGACTACTCAGAGCTGATGCTGCACCTGGAGCTGGGGCGGCACGAGATGCAGCAGGTCAGCCGCTTCGACTACCGGGGCCGGGGCGTCGACTTCTACTTCACGCGCCAACAGGTGCCGGTGGGCGAAACCAAACCCCTGGGCACCGGCGATGCGGTCGCCGCCGCCGCCAGCTTTGTCAACAACGAGCCCTTCGTCGTCGCCTATGGCGACAGCATCATTGGCCACGGCGAGGGCCCGTCGCTGCTCCAGCGCATGCTGGCATCGCACGAGGGGCACAGCGCGGCCTGCACCATCGCGGTTCAGGAAGTACCTCAAGAGCGGGTCCATCAGTACGGTATCGTCGTCCCGGCCGAGGGCGAACCTGAGGGCGACTGCCGCATTGTCGATCTGCTGGAGAAGCCGGCCCCGAACCAGACCCCCAGCCGACTGGCTTCCAGCGCCCGTTATGTGTTCGGACCCGAGGTGTTCACCGAGCTGCGCTCCGTCACCCCCAGCCCCAGCGGTGAGATCTACCTGACCGATGCCATCGTGCGCCTGATTGAACACGGCCGCATGGTCCGCGCCGTCAAACTGCAGGCGGGCGAGCAGCGCTACGACATTGGCAACCACCGAGCCTATTTCCGGACCTTTGTGGACTTCGCCCTGGCAGATCCGGAACTGGGGCCCGACCTGGCCGCGTACCTGAAGCTCAAGCTGGCCTGAGCCCGTCCCCGTCTTGACGGGGCGCGGGGGCGGCCTATGTTGGGCACCGCCCCCACGACGGACCCCGCCGGGCTCTGTGCACCCCGGCGCCCAATTGAAGGAGATGGCCATGGCCTACGTCATCGCCGCGCCCTGTATCGAGGTCAAAGACCTGTCCTGTGTCGAGGTTTGCCCGGTGGACTGCATTCACCCGATCGACGGCGCCGGGGAACCCATGCTCTACATCGACCCGGAGGAGTGCATCGACTGCGGCGCGTGCGAGCCCGAGTGTCCGGTGGAGGCAATTCACGCTGAGGAGGACCTGCCCGAAGAGTGGCATCCCTTCATCGAGGTGAATGCCCGCTACTTCGCCCTCAAAGCCGACCCGGCGGCCTGGGCCGCGTACAAGAAGTCGAAGGCCAGTCTGCTGCGGAAGGCGGAATAGGGCCGTGGCCAACCCTGTCTGCCTGGTCAGCGGCTCAAGCAGTGGCATTGGGGCGGCCATCGTCGAGGAGTTCGCCGCCCATGGGTACGACGTGGCCATCAACTACAACCGGGGCGCCGATCGGGCCGCGGCGATCGCCCGCCGGCTGCAGGAGCAGTACGGCATCGTCGCCGTGGCACTGCAGGCAGACCTGTCCACCCCGGAGGGCCCCTTTGCCCTGGTCGATGCTGCCTGGCAACGTTTCGGTCGGCTCGACGTGGCGATCAGCAACAGCGGTGTTTCCAGCTACGTCCGCGACGCCGATGGCCGCATCGTGCGCTACCGTTTCCAGGACACGCCGGTAGAGCATCTCGAGCGCGAGATGCAGCAGGCCGTGGGTCTGAACCTGGTGGGCGCGTACCGCTTTGGCCAACGGGCTCTGGCCCGGTTGGTGGCGCAGGCCCAGGGCGAACGGCAGGCCGGCCGCGAACCGGTCCACCGCAGTCTGCTGTTCATCACCTCGGTCTCGGACGTGGCGCCAGAATCGACCCGCATTCCCTATGGGGTCAGCAAGGCCGGCCTGCACCACGCCGTGCTGGGCGCCGCCCTCGACGGCGGCCCGCACAACGTCACTGTCAATGCCCTGCGTCCGGGCGTGGTCGATACGCCGCTGACCGCCCGCCCGTCAGGGTTGACCGACCCCGACACTGGCCAGGAACTGACCGTGGCTCAGGTGTACGCCCTGATGGCAGTCGGCGGTTCCCAGGCCCTGCCACGCATTGGCCGCCCAGAAGACATTGCCCGGGCCGCCTTCGCCTTCTGCCGCATCCCGTACATGACCGGCCAGTTGATCGCGGTCGACGGCGGTTTCACCCTGGCCAGCGCCTTCGCCAACCGCGACCTGTTCCTTGCCGAGGGCCTGCGCCGGCGACGGGCCGCGGCCGACTGACCGCGGGAGCCGGACCCGGCACGACGGCGGCGAACCGCACCAGAACAGCCACAGGGGGTGGCCGCTTGGCGACCACCCCCTGTGACCCGATTCCCGCGCCCGGGATTCTCAGTGCTCCTTGATGCTGCCCATCTGGATCTCGATCTGGCTCCGGTCGGCGATCCGCTCCAACCGTCCGTCGCGGATCCAGGCCATCCGGTCCGCCGCCGAGAGCATCTTGTCGTCGTGGGTTACGGTAATGATGGTGGCCCCCATCTCGCGCTGCAGGCTCTTCATGTAATCGATAATCTGCTGCCCGGTCTTGCTGTCCAGGTTGCCCGTGGGCTCGTCCGCCAAGATGATCCGCGGTTTGTTGACAAAGGCCCGGGCAATGGCCACGCGCTGCTGCTGCCCACCTGAGAGTTCTGAGGGCAGATGGTGGGCGCGATCGTCCAAGCCGACGATGGCCAGGCACTCCATGGCCCGTTTCTCGCCTTCTTCCGTGGTCATGCCGGCAAACACCGTGGGCAGGGCCACGTTCATCAACGCGCTCATCACCGGCAGCAGGTTATAGGTCTGGAAGATGTACCCCAACTCGAAGCAGCGGACCGCGGCCAGTTGCTGCGGCGACAGGCTGGCCAGATTGACGCCGTCCAGTAGCACCTCACCGCCGGTGGGCGTCTGCAACGCGCCGATCATGTTGAACAGGGTGCTCTTGCCTGAGCCTGACGGGCCCATGATGGCGAAGAATTCGTTCTCGTAGACCTGTACGTCGAGCCCGCGCAGGGCGTGGACATGGGTTGACTGGTCGCGGTTCCGGGCGTTGTAGACCATCTTGACGTCGCGGACGTCGACAATCACCCGCCGTTCGTCACCTGCCATCGGCCTTGCTCCTGTCTCATCCCCCAGAACGCCAACCCTGCGCACGGCTCCGACCGGACTGCCCCGAGCAATGGCGGCCCAATGTACACCCCCCGCGGTAACGCGTCAAACCAAGCATTGGGGAGCGCCGCCCCCGGGGCCGACGCGGTGGGTCGGCGGGCCAAAACGTCAAGCCCGCAGGCTGGGGCGCCGATAGACTTAACAGGCAATGACTTGACGCCAAACAGTATTATTTGGTATAGTCGCTACAGGAAATCGGGCCAGGCGGCCCTTTGCCGGCCGGCAGCCGCCGTTCCGGCTCAAGACGGTTTTCTGGACAACTAACGCGTCCGGGGAGTGTTGACGGCACCACCCCTGTCGTCCCCCAGCGCCAGAGCCCCTGCCCCGGTTGGGTTGCCGACCAGGCGGGGGCGGGCCGATCGCCCCGCAAGGAGAGCGCCCATGCCCGACAGCAACCAGCTGATCGACATCCAGGAGGTGGCGGACACCTTCGGCAAGTCGGTGGAGAGCATCAGGAAGTACAAAAACTTCGGCATCATCCGGGTCTCGGATAAACGCGGCAACAAGGACCTGTTCGACCGCGGCGAGATCCTGCAGATCCGCGACCGCCTGCACGAGCTGCGGTTGCGGGGTCTTTCGCTGGCGCAGATCGCCGACCAGCTGGACCTGGTGCAGCAGGAAGCGCAGACCAGTGCGGCGCGGCCAGCGGCCAACCCGCCGGGGAGCGTCGGCACCGGCGATCGCCCCTATCGCATCCTGATCGTGGACGACGAAGAACAGGTGCGCATGCCCATGCGCGAGTACCTGGAGGGCCTCGGATACGCGGTATCGGAAGCCGGCGACGGCGAGGAAGCCCTGGGCAAGACGTTCACCGAGAAACCGCAGATGATCTTGCTCGACCTGCGGCTGCCCAAAGTAGACGGATACCAGGTCTGCCAGACGCTCAAGGGTAACCCGATCACCGCCGCCATCCCCATCATCATGGTGACCGCCCTTGATACGACGCCGCAGAAGGTCAAGGGCATCGAGTCGGGCGCCGACGACTACGTGAGCAAGCCCTTTGATTTGGACGAGCTAGCAGCGCGGATCCGCATGGTGCGCCGGCGGCTGCAGCCCGCGCTGGGCACCTGAACCCCGCACGCGGTCGAGGACGCCCGGCCTCAGGCGCCGGCCTCGTCCTCGGCCGGGGTGTCCCAGTCGATGAACCGCATGACGTGACCACACTGGACGCAGGCGTAGACCGTGGCGACGAAGCGCCGCGGGGCATCGCCGGCGGCTCCATAGTCCATGTACACCTCGGCGGGCACCGGGAACACTTCGCGGAAATCGTCGCCGCCGCACACAGCGCAGCTGAGCGACAGGTCAGCCTGCCACATCAGTTCGCTCCCTGACCGATCCGGGCATTTGCCACCTGACGCCGGTCCCGTCCCGGGTGGCGTCGGTGGCGGCTCTGCCGCGGGCGGGCGCTGACGCGGTAGGTGCGGTGGCGGACGGCGACAGCTGCGATTCGGCCATCAGTGGCCGCTCTCGCCGGCGGCGCGTAGGCGAGCTATCTCGTCCCGCAGGTGCGCCGCTTTCTCGAACTCCAACCGCTGCGCCGCCTGCTTCATCTGGGCCTCCAGTTCGGCGATCAGCTCATCGGTGTCCTCGCTGGCAACGGCCGCCACCTTGCCCACGGGCGCGGCCGGCTCGCCGCCGCGCACCTGCTCGAGCACCGCCGTGGCCTGCAGGATCTCCTCGCGGGTACGCAGGATGGTCTGCGGCACGATGCCGTGCTCCTGGTTGTGGGCCAGCTGCCGCTCGCGGCGACGCGCCGTTTCGTCCATGGCGCGCTGCATGGAGTCGGTGACCCGATCGGCGTAGAACAGCACCAGGCCGGCGGCATTGCGCGCCGCGCGTCCGATGGTCTGGATGAGCGCCTGTTCAGAGCGCAGGAACCCCTCCTTGTCGGCGTCCAGCACCGCCACCAGCGACACCTCGGGCAGGTCCAGGCCTTCACGTAGCAGGTTGATGCCCACGAGGACATCGAACTCGCCCAGGCGGAGATCGCGGATGATCTCCACCCGGTCCAGGGTCTCAATGTCCGAGTGGAGGTACCGGACGCGGATATCCATCTGGTCCAGGTAATCGGTCAGGTTCTCGGCCATGCGCTTGGTCAAGGTGGTGACCAGCACGCGCTCGTGCCGGCTGGCCCGCTGCCGGATCTCCTCCACCAAGTCGTCGATCTGGCCCATCAGCGGCCGCACCTCGATACCCGGGTCAACCAGGCCAGTGGGACGGATCACCTGTTCCACAATGACGCCACCGGAACGACGCAGCTCGTACGCTGCCGGCGTCGCCGAGACGAAGACCGTGGCCCCCATGCGTTGCTCGAACTCTTCGAAATAGAGCGGCCGGTTGTCAAACGCCGAGGGCAGCCGGAACCCGTGCTCGACCAGCACTTCCTTGCGCGAGCGGTCGCCCCGCCACATGCCCTTGACCTGAGGCACGGTGACGTGGGACTCGTCGATGAACAGCAGGTAGTCGGAGGGGAAGTAATCCAGTAGCACGTACGGCGGTTGACCCGGCTCGCGGCCATCCATGTAGCGCGAATAGTTTTCAATGCCCGGGCACACGCCGATCTCGCGGATCATCTCCACATCATACTTGACGCGCGTTTCCAGGCGCTGGGCTTCGACTAGACGGTCTTGGGTACGCAGGTCGAGGAGCCGCGCCTCCAGTTCGACCAGAATGGCTTCGCAGGCCTCCAGCACCCGCTGCTCATCTGTGACATAAGCCTTGGCCGGGTAGAGCACCATGTCGCGGCGGGTCTCCAGACGCTCGCCTGTCAGCGTGTCGGTGATGGACAACGCCTCGATCTCGTCGCCGAAAAACTCGACCCGCACGGCGCGGTCAGCCGAGGCCGGGACAATCTCGACCACATCGCCGCGTACCCGGAAGCAGCCCCGCTGCAGCTCGTAGTCATTGCGGCGGTAGTAGGTGTCGATCAGGGCGCGCAGCAGCACGTCGCGCTCCAGCTGCTGGCCGACGTGCAGGTCAATGCGCTGTTCCCGGTAGCTGCCGGGCGAACCGATGCCGTAGATGCAGGAAACCGTGGCCACGATAAGCACGTCGCGTCGGTCCAGCAGCGAACCCATGGCCTTCAGGCGCAGGCGGTCGATCTCTTCGTTGAGTTCGGTTTCCTTTTCGATGTACGTGTCAGTGCTGGGCTTGTACGCCTCGGGCTGATAGTAGTCGTAGTAGCTGACGAAATACTCCACGGCATTGTTGGGGAAATACCCCTTGAACTCGCCGTAGAGCTGCGCGGCCAGGGTCTTGTTGTGCGAGATGATCAGCGCCGGCCGCTGCAGCCGGGCCACCACGTTGGCCATGGTGAAGGTCTTGCCGCTGCCGGTGACGCCGAGCAGGGTTTGGTACCGCTGCCCGGACTCGATGCCGGCCACAAGCTCGTCGATGGCCCGTGGCTGGTCGCCCTTGGGAGCGTACTCGGACACCAGCTCGAAGCCTGCCATGGGGCCACTCCCCGCTTTGCGTAAGCCGCCGAACGAAAGCCCCGGCCAGCGGCAACCGGCCGCCTGCCGGAGCCACGCCAGGCCAGGACCGGATGCCAACCGCCCCGGTGGGTGCAGCGTTGCCAGGGCGGCGAGGT
This sequence comes from uncultured Gemmatimonadota bacterium, assembly GCA_903893785.1. GTDB lineage: Bacteria > Latescibacterota > UBA2968 > UBA8231 > UBA8231 > CAITNQ01. The sequence continues at coordinate 748 of CAITNQ010000397.1, read as the reverse complement.
GGGTGAATCTACCCGGGGCCGGCTAGGGTGTCAAACCTGGCCGGGTGCCACTGCCACAGCCAAGACTGCCACACTGACAGCCAGAGCGCAACTATGGCAGTCAGATAACACCACGACGTGACGGTTCGCGCTGTGGCTAATCGAGCACCGGGGCCCCAGGCGCACTGCGGCGCCGTGGCACAGCCCTTGCTTGTGGCCTTGGGAAAACAACGCGATACCGCAGTACCCCGTGGGAAAGGATCATTTCATGGCCAGCAAGGTTATCGGCATCGACCTGGGAACCACGAACTCTTGCGTTGCCGTCATGGAAGGCAAGGACTCGGTGGTGATCGCCAACGCCGAAGGCGGCCGCACGACCCCGTCCGTGGTCGCCTTCACCAAGGAAGGCGAGCGTCTGGTAGGCCAGACGGCCAAACGGCAGGCCGTCACCAATCCGCGCAATACGGTATTCTCCATCAAGCGCTTCATGGGTCGGCGCTTCGACGAGGTGACGCGGGAGACGCAGGAAGTCCCCTATCAGGTGGCGCGGGGTCAGCGCGACGTGGCTGTGGTCAAGGTGGGCGACAAGGAGTACACGCCGCCGGAGATCTCGGCCATGGTGCTGCAGAAGATGAAGCAGACGGCCGAGGACTACTTGGGCGAGCCGGTGCAGAAAGCCGTGGTAACTGTCCCGGCGTACTTCAACGATGCCCAGCGCCAGGCCACCAAGGACGCCGGCACCATCGCCGGCCTGGAGGTTCTGCGCATC